>DVDV01000148.1 GCA_015296075.1 Leptolyngbyaceae cyanobacterium M33_DOE_097
AAGCAGGCTATACACTAATCCTTGGGCGTGTTGAACAATGGTTTCCATAACCGTTCAGTTAAATTTTGATTACGCCCTTTCTTTCAGATTTTTCCTTCTTTGGCAACCCCTTGTTGAAACTGGTGCAAGATCTCAGTTGAGTAATTATCAACGCGAATAGCTGTCTGCTCTTGAGAAGCGGCATTCAAAATGAGACTAAAATCGCCAAGGGCACTATCATTTTTTTCAACCCGAATGACAACTGTTGCTTGCCCAGCCCAGGGGCACTGTACCCCAATCGGACAGCGCGAGTCATTGCTCACATTGAGAAACCGCACCTTCAGATGGTCTGGGGTTATCACAGCCGCTTGATCACCTTTTAGTTGAAAGGGTTGATTTAACTGTGCAGAAATCTGAACAAGTTTTGAACGATCAGAGAATGAAATCAACTGAAGCGATAGTTGATGATTAGAAATATCATTCAGATGATAACCTATGACAGCAATTCCAAGACATAGAATGAGCATTATTGGAATAAAAAACGAATCAAATCGCGTCCTCTGCCTGTTTAAAAAATTCATAGCAATCGAGTCTCAGATCGATAGTTTTAAAACCACATTTTTCCCATTGTATAACTTCCAGTTCTTACCCTTTAGACAGCCAACTTAGGCTCAACTCAGCTAATCTCTCAACTCATCAGCTGATGCTACTCCCATCGGTCAGGAGCCTAATAAAATTAGTCACTGTTAGATGACTGTTCTAGTGCAAGCTTTTGTAAGCGTGCCAATAAGGGACGCAATGCTGGTGGGGCAGTGACATCATTACAGGCGATCGCGCGACTTTTATTAGCATCTTGTATTGTCAGTTCATAGACAAAAACATCAGGCGGGCCACTGAACTTAGGAGCAGCTTGCTGGAGTTGAAGTTCAAAAAAGTGAGAACGTTCTACTAAATCGATCAACTCCTGAGATAACGACTCTGACAATTCGCTGGTGTCTACCGAGAAGGCAATTTGCAAATTGGCAAATCCGCCCTGGCAGCTAAAGTTAATGATCATTGAGATGTCACTCCGTATTGTGGCCCGTTCAGCTCAGGCGATCGAAAAGTTCAATTTCTCAACTACAGCAAGCTATCTAATCTTGTTCATCTAAAGGTTGAGACGAACTGTTCAAACAACCTTAAACCGTTGGTAGCCCAACAGCCTTAAAAGCAGCTCGCACTACTTGGGGCGAACCGCACGGCACCTGTCCCTCTCGCACAAGCAACCGTGCCGAATCTACTAAAGCAGCCACCGCTGTATTGAAGTCAGTTGTTGGTGTTAACCGTTGCAGAGCGGTATACCAGATCAAAACGGCCTTATCAGTCCCAATGTCCATAGAGGTTAGATAAAACGCTTTGTTCGGTATTCCGCTATTAATGTGAACGCCGCCGTTATCTTTAGGGCCTGAGTAGTAATCTTTCATGTGAGATGGTTGTGAGTCTTTCCCCATCAACGAATTGCTATAGGCGGTTCCAGGTTCCTTCATTGAACGCAGGGCTTCTCCATACAAGCGAGGCCCCATAATCTCATCACCAATTAACCAATCGGCTGTATCAGCTGTTTCTTGATTCGCAAATTGGGTAATTGCAGTTCCAAAAACATCTGAGAAGCTTTCATTGAGCGCTCCAGACTGATCCTTATACTCTAGCCCAGCTGTGAACTGCGTCACGCCATGCGCCAGTTCATGGGCAACAACATCCAAGGAGTCTGCAAAACCAACGAAGATTTCACCATCACCATCACCAAAAGTCATTTCATCGCCATCCCAAAAGGCATTGAGATATTTCTGACCAAAGTGAACATTGAGAACCAGATCCATCCCTGAATTGTCGATGGAATCTCGGTTCAAGACTTTTTTAAAGAAGTCACGAACAATGCCGACATAATCGTACACTTTATTTACGACTAAATCTGAATTAACAGGATCTCCCTCCGATCGCACTAATTCAACCCGTTGTTCCCATTCATGCTGACTATCATATATCTTACGCATAGCATGACCTACTTTCGCAGACGGGGTTAAGGTCGATAGATTTACTATTTTATTTTTTCGACGGTTACGTTGCTGGTTACTAGCACGGGCACTAATTTGGGCTGTTTCAACACCAGCTTTAGCTAAATTAGCAGTGACTTCTGGTGGAACAAACTGACACATACAGCGATTGCAAAAACAGCGATTAAAGGTCATTATTTTCTCCTCGATTTATGTGAGAAGTTAACTAAAGATTCGATTTATTCTCTGAAATAGAGCAGTTAGCCACACAAAGGCTAGTGAGGCGAAGAAAGTTTGCTCTAGAGGTGAAGAAAGGTTAATTGAAAAGATTTTCCATACCTAAAACGAAAATAGCAAAATATACTCTAGAAGAAGAACTTTTTAATCAGACGCAACAAAAAATTTTGCTGATAATGAAGAGTTTTTACTATTGAAGGCTTGGTAGCCTACCCTCACAAGTTCCTTATATTTTTCATCTAATAATTTTCAAATGCTCCCAAATTTTGCCAATGCAGCAAGCGTCAAAACTTTCAAGACGTTTGTGTTCTCAAAGGCTTCACAATAAATGCTACAGAGGGTTTCATGCTCACCCTCTGTACTTTTCTCTAATTTCCCTGAATGAAGCCCTTTCTGCCCCTAACCTAAACTTTCGCACCTTCAATTCCCAATCAACATTCCCACCGATGTCATCTGCCGGACACGCTGCTTTGCCCCCCTTCACGATTTAAGAGGTCAAGCGAAAATGGCTAAAAGACTTACCTTCAATGAGTTCAGAACTGCAATTGAACAGCGGACAATGCCGTTGGAAAAGTTATCAGACTATGTTGATTTTGATCCGCTCTCACCAATTCCCAAGCTTGTTTTTCAGGCTGATGCGTTAATTGATCAACCTCCGCCTGATTACGATGTCGATACTGAAATTTATCGAATGCTTCAAGTCGAAGATGAAGAGCGAGATGCACGCCTTGAAGCATTTTCATTTATCGGGCAGAAGCGAGTTGTCGCAGAAGGAGATTCGTGGTTTAACCTTCCTGCCTTTATTCGTCCCCCCGCGATCGCTAACTGGATTGAGCGGAATGGCCGCTTTAGAATGAGAAACGTTGCTTATTGGGGCCATACCCTCGAAAAGATTCTGCACGATCAGGAATACATCAGCGTGATCGCCAAAGTCAAACCAGAATTCTTTATCTTTAGTGCAGGCGGCAACGATCTCCAACTCGGGTTGGCGGCCGGAACTTATATTTATGAGTACGATCCAAAGCGAGCATTAAACGACTACTTAACCGATGCAGGTCTGTTAGCGCTAAAACAAATTGAGCAAGGCTACAAAACATTATTGTCAGACATATTACAACGATTTAACTCGTTAAAAGTCATCTGCTATGGTTACGACTACCCACGCCCCCTGGTGAAGAGCGGCACCTACATTGGCCATTATTTACGGGAAAAAGGGATCCCAGAAGAATTCATGCAGCCAATTATGATTTCTGTCATCGATCAGTTCAATGCCGTGATCAAGCAGGTTAGTCTGGCTCAAAAAGTCACCTATCTTGACTGCCGCCATGTTACAGATGCATACACCTGGTATGACGATATGCATCCGGGGCGCGATGGCTTCCTGGCGCTGGCAGTTAAGTTTGAAGAAACAATGAATCGGCTATAACAGTTCACTCTTAGCCGTCTTTACAATTTGCTTGCCCTTATTGGTTGCGCTTTGCCTGTGAGCGGCGATCGCAAGGAATTGAGAAGAACCATGTCGCGATCGCCAACACCGAAATCACACTGGGACAAGCCATAAAAACCTTTCACAGCAAAGGTTCGCTTTTACTATTCAGGATGATTTATAGCGGTCATAACGATTTTCTCTAGCACAAATTTCTCTTGATCTGGCATTTTGTTACAAAAGTTGTTATAGTTGTTTACATAAGTTAAAGATTATGGGAGTTTCGAGATGTACACCACTAACAATGAAGGTTTACTCAACAACTACGCTGTTGAACCTCCGGTCTACTATGCAGAATTTCCTTCTCAGTGGCAGCAGCAGCAATATGCGCTCCGAGGTGCATTTGCCTTCCTGTTTACAGTTTTGACTATTTTTATGGCTGTTTCAGTCAGCTAACCACTTAAGAATCATCTTTCATGATTCTTGAAAACTGAAAGCACAGCTTCTTGAGCGGTTTATCTTACAATTGCCCAGTCTGGAAAAGGCTGGGCCTTATTTGTATCTAAACTGACATCAGAACCAGAAAGCAAGAACCATTCGTTTACTTCAAACTGCCCCAATGGCTCGCTTTGTCAGTCTTTTACTAGAGCGTGTTTTAAGAGTCCGGGAAAAGTATTTTTGTTTTGGAGGATCCCCCTAAATCCCCGCGCTTAAGCGCCGCTTCGCCAGGAAAAAAGGGGACTTTGAACGGTATGTGCTACGCACACGCTACGCGAACGGTTCCCTCCGTTTTCTACGCCTTAGCACAGCCCCGCAAGAGTTTAGGAGGGTTGGGGAGGATCAAACGGCTTTAAAGCAGTTCCAAGCTCTCTTTGGTGCCAGCTTGGATTTGTTTGCTAAGGATCATGGATTAAATAAGATCGGATATTTTTTCGTCCGAGGGGCGAACGGCCGTATAGCCTTCGGCATGGCTCCGCTAGCACCCGTTCAAGAAAGTATGGAAGTTATTTAATTCCCGTTCCTAAGCGATAACCCCCGATCGCCGCATACCTAACTAGCACTAAAGCAGCTTTACATCAGCAGTCGTTCTGGTTGTGTTGCGACCCAGTAGAAAAGCGCGCGTGCCTTTTCAAACTGCACTTTACATTCCTCAACGAAAGAGTTGTGGAGTTTCAACTCATTTTTCAACAACACCGTTGCCGCGTTGGTATCCAGCCTGATCGACATGAGCAGGCAAAAGTTCTGCCCCAATCACACCTTCCGGTTCAATTTCAAGTAACTCAGGCGCAGCACCAATCACCGGATGATGCTCACTCAGCATTCGGTCAAGTTCAATTGGTGACGGAAAATGCGGTTCTGACTCTGTTGCTTCCCACGGATCAGGGATAACAGATTGAGCTTCAGAAGTTGTTTTTTCTTTACCTTTTTTAGAATCCCTAAACATAACAGAACTCACCTCCAGCCCATCTATATTTAATTTTGGTGAAGCGATTGTTTATAGTCTATTTGACTTCTCATTTTATAGAAGAATTTATTTTCTCACCTCTATTTTATCGGTAAAATAACTGAACCACCACTTGCAAAGGTCATTACTTCAAAAATCTATAGTTTAGCGATCGCTGCATCTATACTCGTTAAACTTTTCGGTATCATACGTCCTGTTCTTTTTCATGTGGCGCGACAAGTATCAGCACCTTTGGTGCGCTTTTTCTAACAATCAATTCACATCAGTGTTTCACGAAATCAAGAGGTCAGAACCATGACCACAAAAATCGGCAAAATTAAAGACTCCATTCAAGACGCGCGTTCTGGACGGTTGATGTTTCTATCCCATTGCATCTTGAATCAAAATGCTTGTGTGCGTGGTTTAGCAAGCCAACCAGCTGTCATTCGAGAATTAGTCGATCTATTACTCAAATATGATGTCGCCTTCTACCAAATGCCTTGTCCAGAAGTGACTTACCTTGGGTCAATGCGATGGGGGCAGGTTAAAAAAATGTATAGCAATCCGATGTTTCGTCGCCATTGTCGAGGCATCGCCAGCCAGATTTGCGATCAAATTCAAACCTATCGCGATAATAACCACACTGTAATTGGCTGCATTTTTCGAGACGGTAGCCCCACCTGTGGCTTAAATTGTGCGGCTGTAGAGGCCGACGAACACCAGGTTTGGGGAGGTATGGTTTGGCATGCCAACCCGCTTCAGTGTTTTAAGGAAACTGAAGGAGTCTTTACAGAAGAATTGAAAGGAGAAATTAAGCAACGAGGGCTAGAAGATTTTCAACTACTGAGCTTACCTGAAGTAGAAGAAGCTGGTTCCTTACAAGATGCTTTAACTAAAATTGAGCAAGCCATTAAACAAGCAGAAAGACTAAAAATACAAAAGCATGAATCTAATTAGAAATTTACTCAAAGTTCAATTTAAAGATCAAACGGCATCAATTCAGAAGTCAATCAACTGAAGATATTTATGACTTGCAGGTAAGCCAAACAATTGCAAAAACAACTTTTGTGGCAGAGTACGCCATGCGGCAAAGCAGAATGAAGCGGTATTGCTATCATAGATGAAATCCCATAAGCGTGTCGAGGACAAACTGCGATCGCGACGCTTCATTCATTCACCACAGGTTGTTAAACCATTTGATTGGCTATTTTCGGCCTTACGTAACAAATGCTAAAGCACTCCTATCTAGGTTATTGAGAGGTTTGCTTTAGAAGCCTGTTGCTCACGCCTGGGCATTTCATAGAACATCTAGAACTGCTATGAAAGTGAGGAGTAATCCTAAGTCACTCAAGCAAGCTAAACAATGCCCACACGAAGGAGCGACTTTTACCAAATCACGAACTTATGGATCTTGGAGCTTTACGTCAAGAGTATACTCAGTCTGGGTTGCAACATTCAGACCTGAAACCCAATCCATTTGAACAATTTGAGTTGTGGTTTCAACAAGCCTGTAACGCCGATTTGCTAGAACCCAATGCTATGATCCTGGCAACCGCTTCAGCGAGTGGGGCACCTGCAGTCCGTACCGTATTGCTCAAATACTTTGACCACAATGGTTTCGTCTTCTTTACCAGTTACGAAAGCAAAAAGGCTAAACAGATTGAAGAAAACGCTCAGGTAGCACTACTCTTTCTTTGGTTAGAGCTAGAACGTCAAGTTCAAATTACTGGAAAGGCCAGTAAAGTCTCAACCGCAGAGTCTTTAAAGTATTTTGTTACTCGCCCTCGTGGCAACCAGATCGGTGCCTGGTGTGCGCATCAGAGTAGTGTGATTTCATCCCGTCAGTTATTGGAGATGAAGTTTGACGAAGTCCAACGTAAATTTATGAATTCTGAAATACCACTTCCCTCCTTTTGGGGAGGTTATCGCATTGTTCCCGATAGCTTTGAGTTTTGGCAAGGCCGCGTCAATCGCTTACACGATCGCTTTTTGTATTCACTGCAAGAAGATGCCACTTGGGCAATTCACCGGCTTGCCCCTTAAATACCAGGGCTACGTCAGCGGGTATAGCTTCAGATAGTTTCAAGCGTTGCCGCCCAAAAATCGATTCTGAGTTGAATGCTCACCCGGTTTGCAAATTCACAAGGTGGTTACTGACAGTAAGCCATGCCCCACCTTGGCTCACTAATTTTATTACGAAGCTGATTCTTCACTCGGAGCGGGTTTCAACCAATCAGAGGTCTTTAAGGACAGGGTAATTTGAGCTTCCCCCAGTTCTAAATACTCAACATCCTTGATATTGCAAGAATATTCCCAGCCGGTTGCGTCACTCACAATTTTCTCGATCGCCACTTCCAGGGAGCGCGTATCGACTGCCTTTAACCGAACATTTGGATCCATTCAACCCATCTCCAAATTCATCTGCCAGAGGGGCATTCTAACCTAAAGTGAGAAGGTTGGCACAATCACGCGATCGCGCCTGCCGTTCAAAATCTTTTTTGGGAGTGATTACATCAAGCCGATCGCATGCAAGGGGCCACGACCGACCAAAATTTCGACCAGCACCGCTAAAAGTCCTAGCATGGCGAGGCGACCGTTCCATACCTCGGCGGAGGTTGTGAGACCCCATTCCCACCGTTCTTGGGGATAGAGCTTTGTCTTCGCAGGCATCTGCGCCGTGTCAGCAAACGTCACCGCAGGTTTTTGCGCTGCCTCCAACACCATATTTGCCAGATCTTCAATAAAAATTGGGTGCGTGTTCAGAGCAGGGACTCGCTGGAAATTTTCAATTCCGGCTTCCTCAGCTAGCTCGCGGTACTCAATGTCAATTTCTTGCAACGTCTCGATATGCTCAGAAACAAAGCTGATCGGCACCACAACCAGATTTTTAACATCCTGGCTGGCTAACTCTTGCAATGCGTCTTCTGTGTAAGGTTGAAGCCACTCCACCGGGCCAACCCGACTTTGATAGGCGAGGGTATAGTTATTGGGGCGATTGAGCGATCGCATAATCAGGCGAGTACATTCTTCAATCTCTCGCTGATAGGGATCACCCGCCTCTTCGACATAGCTGACAGGCACACCGTGGGCGCTGAAGAACACATGCACGTGGTCAGGATTTGGGAATCGATCTAATTCATTCGCAATCAGATCAGCCATTGCTTGCAAGTAACCAGGCCGATCAAACCAGGAAGGAATAACAGTATAGTCAATCGTGTGGAGGCTGGGGTCTTCTTTCCACAACCGCTCTAGCAACCGAAAACTAGACCCACTGGTACTGATTGAAAACTGGGGATAGAGCGGCAGAATCACCAATTTTGAAACGTTGTCACGCTTAATCCGAGCGATCGCCTCTTCAGTAAAGGGATGCCAGTAGCGCATACCAACATAAATAGAAACGTCTTCACCCTTTTCTTTGAGTTTGACTCGCAGGGCTTGGGCTTGCTCCTCAGTGATGCGACGCAAAGGAGAACCGCCACCAATCTGCCGATAATTCTCTTGTGATTTCTTTGAGCGCAGGCTAGAAATCATCCAGGCGAGAGGACGTTGCAGCCAAGGGAATGGCAACCGAATAATTTCGGGGTCAGAGAATAGGTTAAACAAGAACGGACGCACATCTTCTGGTTGCTCTGGTCCGCCCAGGTTTAGTAATAAAACCCCAAATTTGCCCATGGTGACTACAGTTTCTCTACTTGCTAAGGTTTGTAACTGTTTTTAATTTAACAATCTTTTCCTTTCTAATCCTATGTCTGGCTTGTCATAGGCGCAATGGTTTTGAAGAAGATTCGCAAAAACACTAGGACACGTGTATTTTATTGAGAGAGACCAATTGCACTCTAACCCTTACTATGGCGAATTTTGACGCTTTAGACAGCAAGATTGAGCAAGTCAATGCCCGTCTGAAAGTGGCCAGAATGGGCTTGCAAATCGAGCGCCGGGGGCAGAAGTTAAACCTGCGGGGAACTTTACCCCCGCGTTCTGGCAGCGATCGCCTCAAACCCCATCAGCAGCGACTCAGCCTCAACCTGCCCGCAACCCCAGCCGGGCTAAAACAGGCAGAGCAAGAGGTGAAAGTGATTGCGGCTGAACTCATTCAAAATACCTTTAATTGGCGAAATTATCACATCCGTTTGGGGCGCATCAGCCAACTCGAACTCGCCCAAAAAATCGAAGCATTCACTGAAGCCTTCTTTGACGAGCCGCAGCGTCAGATCAACCTGGCCGCCACCAAAACCACCTGGGAGAGCGCCTATCAGCCCTACCTGCGCAAGTTAGAGGCGATCGCGCAGCACAACAACCTCAGCTTAGAAGAGGCGATCTACGCCACAATCAACGCGAATGAGGCCAACTCTCGCAGTCGTCAAGTCTGCTGTACGGCGCTCGCTGCTTTTGCTAACTTTTTGCAATTACCCCTGAAGCTGGAGTTTAACGAGCTAACTGGAGGCTACAACAATACCTATGCCAGTATTCGTAACCTCCCAAGTGATGACCTGATCGCTGAAACCTGGCAAAAAATTCCGAATCCAGCCTGGCGCTTCGTCTACGGCCTGATGGCAACGTATGGATTGCGGAATCACGAGGTTTTTTTCTGCGATTTGTTTAACTTGCAGCCCAGCCAAACGAATCCGACGATTCGTGTCCTTGCCAGTACCAAAACAGGCGAACACGAGGTTTGGCCCTTTTATCCCGAATGGGTCGAAACGTTTCAGTTACGTGATATCCATCTCCCCAAAATTCAACTCGATCTGAACCAAACAACCCTGCAACGAATTGGGCAGCGAGTTACCGCCCAGTTTCGCCGTTACGAAGTCCCGTTTTCGCCTTACGATCTAAGGCACGCCTGGGCCATTCGCACCATTCACTTTGGTCTACCCGATGCGATCGCCGCCAAGATGATGGGGCACTCAATCGCGGTTCACAATCGCACCTATCATCAGTGGATTACGCATCGCGATCAGGCTCAAGCGGTTGAAACCGCTCTGCAAAAAACAAAGCTGTCGGCTCCTCGCCTGTAAAGTTCACAAACCCAAAAACCGAAAGGACACCAAAACCACCGAAATGATCCTGATGCCCTTTAGATTTGAGGGACGTAGGGGGTTAAAACCCACCTATGTTAAGAGTCTAATCGGGTTGGGTTGGGGTTGTATTACTGGGTGCCGGAGCCGCTTCAGGCTCAGTTGGGGCAGCTGGTTGAGCCGGAGTGACAATTTGAGCGCCCGCATCAGGAGCCGCTTCAGCACCCGATAAACCTTCTGCCTCCGGTAGATCAGGGTTCACCGCTGGGGCTTGCTGAGTCGGAGCTGGCTGCGTTGGAGCGGGTTGCGTCGGAGTAGTGGTCTGAGAAGAACCTTGGGGAACCACAACCGGAGCCGACTGGGGTGTATTGATATCACGACGAGTTGCTACCCGGTTCAAGAAAAAGACCGAACCAACCGCGATCGCCAGCAGAGATGTCGCCAAAACGCCAACCAATAACCCACGAGCCGCATTTTCGTTATCCCGTTGATACAGGTCATGCTCGTAAACGCGCTGCTCATCTTCTCGACCGTAGGCATAGCCTTGATCAAAATCTCTCTGCCGCGTAGTCCGAACTGGAGTGCGACTAACTTCACTCGCATCTGTTCTAACCGGAGTCCGATTAATTTCGTTCGTGCCTGTAATGTGACCGCGATCGCTCAATCCGTTTTGCGTTCGATTACGGTTTGGATAAAGGTTTGCCATATAAGAACCTTGAACTCGATTCGACTTTAAAAGAGTTGGATCCAACTCAGTAAAACAGTATTGAAATTTGAAATTGAAGACTCTTTTAATGTAGCTTTCTGGCCTATTAAAGCCATCTCTCAATTGACAGGAAACAGGCTCAATCAAAAGCAATGCTTACCGCTCCTTCATTAGCAGTAGACGCGGTGAGTGTTTGAGCCATCTTTCTGATTAGGAAAGCAGCTATTAATCAAATTTTTAATCGAGTGAATTCTTAGATTTAAAAAGCAAAATTCACCCCTGCTTAAAAGTCAAAACAAGGGCAGAAAAATTAGATAGAGAGGAATCAGAAATTAGGGATGTTTGGGTTGAATCAAGTAGCCACACCGATGCTCACCATTGACCAACCAGTGAGTGCGCTCAACCTGACAGTCTAACGCCACCAAAAACATCTCTAGCTCGTGCCCACACACGCTGGGGTAAGACTCAGCAATGTGTGAGATTGCGCAATTATATTCAGTCAAAATGAAGCGATCGCCCGTTTTGGGGTTTGCTTTGCCTGTATCGATCGGCGTGCCCTCTGCACTAACGGGGTAGTACTCTGCCATATAACCTTCTTGACGGCGCAGATCAACGAGTTTAGCCACTCGCTCAGCCAGAGTGCCTAAACCAATGCGATCGCGATACTCTAGCGCTTTACGCTCCCACTGTTTCCGTAAGATCGAGCCAACCTGCTCAACCCCTACGGTTTCGGTCAATGTATCAAGCAGCGAAACAGCAAACTCGTCATGCCGACTGGGAAATTGCTCTCGCCCCTGCTTGCTCAAAACATAAACATAATTAGGACGGCCAACCCCTGTGTGAACCGCTTCATGTAAAATCAGACCCTCTGCTTCCAGGTCTTTGAGGTGCCGCCGAATCGCTTGAGGACTGATCTCTAAACTCTCGGCTAGCTCCTGTGCTGTGGTTTGACCGTGCTTCAGGAGAAAGTTCAGAATGTCTTGCTTGGTGGAGTGCTGAGCAGTTGTCATCGGGTTTCAGGAAATACCACCGTTAAGGGAAAGTCAAATGTTCTTGACTTTAACAACAATTATGTTGTTAAACTTAGCTTACAATCAGAATAGCAACATTTAAGTTGTTTTAATTATAGAATCATCTAAATAATCTGTCGTTAGTTGGTCACGCTGCCGCATGAATACTGAGATGCAACCCAAACAAGCCTCTGAAAAAGTTCTCAATGACATGAGACTCTTTTCAGAGAAGTATGCCAAAAACACTGGCACATTTTTCTGTGTTGATCCCGGCGTGACCGCTGTGGTGATCGAAGGTCTAGCAAAGCACAAGGAAGAGCTTGGCTCCCCACTTTGCCCCTGCCGTCACTATGAAGATAAGGAGGCCGAAGTCAAAGCCGCCTATTGGAACTGCCCCTGCGTGCCCATGCGCGAGCGCAAAGAATGCCACTGCATGCTCTTTCTCACCTCTGACAATCCTTTTGCAGGAGAGAAGCAAGACATCAGCTTAGATGAGATTCGTACCATCACTACGCCTCAATAGAGTTGTTGGGGCTGTGATGGCTGCAAAGAGTCATCGCGATCGCCCCAACTAACCCGCTAGCCCAATAAACGCTAGCCATCACAAATGAATTCACCGTTTGTTCTGACGCTCTAGCCGATTCAACGAGAACCGAACCCATGACAGCCGCAATTCAAAATCTGGTCAATCAGCCCTACAAATACGGATTTGTCACCAACATTGAGTCCGACACGATTCCCAAAGGTCTCAGTGAAGATGTGATTCGCTTAATTTCTGCCAAGAAAGAAGAGCCAGAGTGGATGCTGGAGTTTCGGCTAAGGGCCTATCGCCAGTGGCTTAAGATGACGGAACCAACCTGGCAAAATGCAACTTACCCGGCGATCGACTATCAAGACATCATCTATTACTCTGCGCCCAAGGTGACTGAGAAGAAGAAAAGTCTTGATGAGGTTGACCCTGAGCTGCTAGACACGTTTGAGAAACTGGGTATTCCTCTATCTGAGCAAAAGCGTCTGACCAATGTTGCGGTGGATGCCATCTTTGATAGCGTCTCGGTCGCCACCACCTTTAAAGAGAAGTTGGCTGAGCAAGGGGTTATCTTCTGCTCTATTTCAGAGGCTATTCGCGAATATCCTGATTTAGTGCGCAAGTACCTTGGCAGCGTTGTTCCGGTTGCAGACAATTATTTTGCCGCGTTGAACTCTGCTGTATTCAGTGATGGCTCTTTTGTCTACATTCCCAAAGGCACCCGCTGCCCAATGGAGCTTTCGACCTACTTCCGGATCAACAACGGTGAAACGGGACAGTTTGAGCGCACCCTGATCGTTGCCGATGAAGGCAGCCACGTCAGCTACTTAGAAGGCTGCACCGCGCCCATGTATGACACCAATCAGCTTCACGCTGCTGTTGTGGAGTTGGTTACATTAGACAATGCCGAAATTAAATACTCCACAGTGCAAAACTGGTACGCCGGAGATAAAGAAGGCAAAGGCGGGATCTACAACTTTGTGACCAAGCGTGGGTTGTGTCAGGGTGTCAACTCTAAAATCTCCTGGACTCAGGTAGAGACAGGTTCTGCAATCACCTGGAAGTACCCCAGTTGTGTGTTGGTGGGTGACAACTCCGTGGGTGAGTTTTACTCGGTGGCTCTGACGAATCACTACCAACAAGCCGATACAGGCACCAAGATGGTACACATCGGCAAGAATACCAAAAGCACGATTGTCTCTAAGGGGATTTCGGCTGGCAAGTCTAAAAATAGCTACCGGGGGCTAGTCAAGTTTGGGCCAAAAGCGGAAGGTGCGCGGAACTATTCACAGTGTGACTCCATGCTGATTGGTGATACCGCTCAGGCCAATACCTTCCCTTACATTCAAGTTCAAAACAATACAGGTAAAGTCGAGCACGAAGCTTCTACTTCCAAAATTGGGGAAGACCAACTCTTCTATTTCCAACAGCGGGGGATTTCGCTAGAAGATGCCGTCTCGATGATGATTAGTGGTTTCTGCAAAGACGTATTTAACCAGCTCCCAATGGAGTTTGCCGTTGAAGCTGATCGCCTGCTCAGCCTCAAGCTCGAAGGCAGTGTTGGTTAAGGTCAGTTGTGCAAGTGCTGAAACTCATACTCCTGGAGACTGAAACATCGTTTCAACCCTGCGAGTCGGCAAGGTACGTTCTGCAAGAGTGGATGATTCACTATTGACTTGATGGATAAAGATTGTTGCCAATTCAACATACGGTTAACTATTGGCAAAAGCAAATTTGAGAGATTGTTAGAAGGTATAGAAGCAGATGATTCGCGAGAATAGTGAGGTCATTCTTTCCATTCAGGACTTAAGTGCTGAAGTCGATGGTAATCCCATCCTCAAGGGCTTGACGCTGGAAATTAAAGCAGGCGAAGTTCACGCCATTATGGGGCCTAACGGGTCTGGCAAAAGCACCTTGTCGAAGATTTTGGCAGGGCATCCGGCTTATACGGTCACGAGTGGTTCTGTCACGTTTCATGGGAAAAACTTGCTAGAGATGGAAGCCGAGGAGCGGGCTAAATCTGGCATCTTTTTAGCGTTTCAATATCCCCTCGAAATTCCCGGTGTGAGCAATCTTGATTTCTTGCGGGTTGCCTACAATGCCAAGCGTAAGCACGAAGGTCTAGAAGAACTGGATGCGTTTGACTTTGATGAGTTAGTACAGGCAAAGTTAGAGCTGCTGAAGATGAATCCGTCTTTCTTAAGCCGCAGTGTGAACGAAGGGTTTTCGGGTGGTGAGAAGAAACGTAACGAGATCCTCCAGATGGCATTGCTAGAACCAAAGCTGGCGATTTTGGATGAGATTGATTCTGGTTTAGATATTGATGCGCTGAAGGTGGTTTCGAGTGGTGTCAATGCCCTCACAACACCTGACAATGCTGTCCTTCTAATTACCCACTATCAGCGGCTGCTGAATTATATCGAGCCTGATTACGTGCATGTGATGGAAGCCGGACGGATCCTCACAACAGGTAGTAAGGAACTGGCGCACGAGCTAGAAGCCCGCGGCTACGACTGGGTGCGCGATGAAGAAGTGGAGGCGATCGCGCGATGAGCATTCAAGTTTCGACGCCCCCTGATGTGGCTGAAAATACAATTACAAGCAAGGTTGACCGGGCGGCTTATCTGGCCGAGCTGATCAATTTGCGATCGCCCTTGGCTGAGTCACTGAGCTGGGTACAACCCATTCGTGAGCAGGCCGTTACCCAGTTAAAAGAACGGTCAATTCCTTCAAATCGTGATGAAGAGTGGCGCTTTACCGATCTGGCAACCCTGCTGAAGACGCGCTTTGTTGGTCTAGAGCCTGGCGAATTACCGGACTCCGCCGCGATCTCGCCTTTTCTGTTAGCAGAATCCGCTTCTAGCCGATTAGTCTTTGTCGATGGGGTCTATGCTCCTGATCTGTCAGATACGTCGGGACTGCCAGACACAATCAAAATTGGCAGCTTAAAGGATGTTGCTGTTCCTCAGCACTTGGCTCAACAGCAAGGAGCAGACGAGGTTTTCACACTGCTCAACACCGCTGGCGTAAGCGATGGGGCTGTGGTTTTGGTGCCTGCCGACACAGTTGTTGAAGCACCGATTCATCTCTTGTTTGTCGCCACTGGCACCGCTGAAACATTGATTCAACCTCGTGTGCTAGTCGTTGCCTCAACAGGTAGCCGCGTCATCTTTGTTGAAGATTTTGTCGCGCTGGGCGATCGCGCCTATTTCACCAATGCTGTGACTGAGGTGTGGGTTGAAGGCAATGCCGAAGTCGGTCACGTTCGCGTGCAGCGTGAGGCAAGCAGCGCATTTCACATTGCAAAAACGGCGGTTTCTCAGGCGCGTGATTCTCGCTACCAAATGACGGTGATCAATTTGGGTGCGAGCCTGTCACGGCACAACCTTGAGGTTTACCAAACCGGAGAGCAGACCGACACCACATTAAATGCTCTAACCTTGTTAGGCCAAGAGCAACTGAGTGATACCCACAGTCTGATTGCATTCACCAAGCCTTACGGAACTGCCAATCAAGTGAATAAGTGCATTGTGGGCGATCGCGCGCATGCCGTATTCAACGGTCGCATTGTGGTGCCCCAAGCGGCTCAACTGACCAATGCTGCCCAACTAAGCCGCAACCTGTTGGTTTCACCCAAAGCGCGAGTTGATACGAAACCGCAGCTTGAGATCACTGCTGACAACGTCAAGTGTGCGCACGGTGCAACGGTCAGCCAGTTAGAAGAAGATGAACTGTTCTATCTTCAAAGCCGGGGGATTGATGCCACCTATGCTCGCACCTTACTCACTTATGCTTTTGCTGTCGAAGTCGTCAATCAGATTGAGATTCCTTCTCTGCGCGATCGTCTAGTGGCGCATCTGCGTCAATTACCTAGCTAGATCGAGCGATTTCATTTCATTCGTCTTCGTTCTCTACTCAGTTGACCTACCTTATCTATGGCTTTTACCACTGCTAAACCGCTTGCCCATCTAGTTCGTGCCGACTTTCCGATTCTGCAACAGCAGATCAACGGCAAGCCGTTAGTTTATCTTGACAATGCCGCGACCTCACAGAAACCAACGGCAGTGCTAGAAGCATTGCGGAGCTACTATGAGTTAGATAACGCAAACGTGCATCGCGGTGTGCATACACTCAGCAGTCGGGCAACCGATGCCTACGAAGGGGCGCGTGATAAGGTAGCCGCTTTTGTGAATGCAGCTTCCCGTCAAGAAATTATCTACACCCGTAATGCGAGTGAAGCCATTAACCTGGTGGCTTATGCCTGGGGTATGAACACGCTGCAAGCGGGCGACGAAATCATCTTGACGGTGATGGAGCACCACAGCAACTTGATCCCCTGGCAATTTGTCGCGCAACGTACCGGGGCAGTGCTGAAATTTGTGGAACTGACTGAAACGGAAGAGTTTGACTTTGAGCAGTATCTCTCGCTGCTGTCAGACAAAACAAAGCTGGTTTCAGTGGTTCATGTGTCAAATACGCTGGGTTGTATCAATCCGGTTAAGGAAATTACTGCCGCCGCTCATCGGTATGGTGCCAGAGTCTTGATTGATGCCTGCCAAAGTGCGCCTCACATCCCACTGGATGTACAAGACATCGACTGTGATTGGTTGGTTGCTTCCGGGCATAAAATGTGCGCCCCCACAGGGATTGGCTTTCTTTATGGCAAACTCGCTTTACTGCGAGCCATGCCGCCTTTCTTGGGTGGCGGTGAGATGATTGCTGATGTCTTTTTGGATCAAGCAACCTACGCTGACCTGCCTCATAAATTTGAAGCAGGCACCCCCGCGATCGCCGAAGCAATTGGGCTAGGGGCAGCGATTGATTATCTCAGCGCGATCGGCATGGATAAGATTGCTAATTACGAGCATGAGTTAACGGCTTACCTGTTCGAGCGGTTAGCTGAAATTCCTGAAGTGAGAATCTACGGCCCACGCCCCAAAGCTGATGGCAGTGGACGCGCGGCTCTAGCATCGTTCACCGCTGGTGATGTGCATCCCCACGATCTATCTACAATTTTGGATCAGGCTGGGGTTGCGATTCGAGCTGGGCATCACTGCACACAGCCGCTCCACCGCTATCTCAAGGTACAATCCACTGCCCGCGCCAGTCTCTACTTCTACAACACCCGCGAAGAAATCGACGTATTCATTCAGGCATTGAAAGAAGCGGTTGAGTTCTTTGGCACATTGTTTGGTTAAACAAAGCGGGTGAGTTGCACGCGATAGCGATCTTTTTTCGTCACCGCGATCTCACCAACTTCAACCCGACCTTTACCGCGAATGGCAATTAAGTCGCCGGTTTTGACCTGATGGCTGGCAGAGGTTACATCCTTCCAGTTCACCCGCACATCGCCTCCGCTGATCATATCGGCCATCTTGCTGCGCGACATGCCAAACCCCGCCGAGGCGATCGCATCGAGCCGCACCGATGCTTCAACGGTTGTCATTTCTTTTTTCTTGGGTTCACGAATCCTCAACTCCTCAAACGGGATCAGCCGTGTCTTTACTGGCACCGATCGCACTTGAGTTAAGCTCATGCTCAAAAACTCAACCAGCTCTGGCACAACGATCGCCTGGGCACCCCGTTCACCTAAAACAATGATGTCGCCCACTTTTTCACGTACGATCCCCGTCCCCAAAACGGCTCCTAAAAAGTCGCGATGAGTAGCTGGGTCAAACAAAAAATTACCGGCAATTTCGATCGCCGCCAGAGCAACCTGCGTGTTATCGAGAGGAATTTCGGGTCGCGCGATCGCGAGTCGTTGCCGTTCAGCTTGAGCATACCCACCCCAGGCCATGCAGTGGATATCGGTCAGCCTTTGTAAGGATGCTTGCGCCTCCATCATTTCCGGGGGCGACAGAAAATCCGAGATGACGACCTCCCAGGTTTTGATCGCATGCTCTGCCTGATCAATCACACGGGCAATCAGCTCACGGTTTTCAACCCCTTTAAGTAAATCTTCGCGCGGTAGCACCATTACAACCTTCAATATCACTATTCTCAGTCTAGAACAGAGCAACCAAGACGCGGGGAATAAATCCACTCGGCTAGCTCAATGCGATCGCACCTTCAGTTGAGCTTTTTCTTAAGCCCCCTGCTCCAAATTTAGAACGCATACTAAGCTCCCCGAAATCTTAATGACTCCGGGGAGCTGAAACTTAAAACGACGAGTTTCAAACTGCTTAAATTCGCACGCTGCTCTGTTACGTCGCAAAAACCCTAACGAAACGCATCAGGAAGCCGCGATCGCTTCCATATAGGCATGTTTATTGGGAAAAATTTCAAAAATTTCTTCCATCCCTGTCAGCTCAAACAGCATACTGGGTTGCGTTCCTACCGAGCAAAAACAGAGGCGACCCCCCGCAGCTCTAACTGATTTGTAGGTGAGCGCTAACACACCCAAGCCAGAGCTATCAATAAATTTAGTGTCTGTTAGATCTAGCAATATATTGACTTTTCCAGACTGAAGCAACTGCTGAACTTGCTTGCGCATCTCCACAGCATAAGCTTCGTTCACAATATCAGGCAGGTGGATTGTCTCATTCCCTATACTCATTGCCAACCCCAATGCTAAAGATTTTCTATGTGTTCAAGGAAACACGACACTTCGTTGTTAGTTTACCTCCAGTTAGGACGCAGATCGCGATCGCCAACAGTAGACTTTGACCCTGCCCAATCCTAACTGACAGTAACACCATTCAAAAGTGTTCCGGAGCATTGCCACTTAAAGGTGGAGAAAATTGATAGGGTTGCCCCTGTTGGTTTCTTGCTAGACATGCCATTATTGTTTCAGCAAGTTTTCGCTCCAACGTTTGGGATTGTGCCTTACTGGATTTGTCGTTTTTCCAGACCCTCTCCGCGCACTTTACTTACGTTGTTGATTAACTCAATACTTTAAGGAATGAGGATTAAATAACTTCGGTTTTTGTTGTACGGGCATTAGCATAGGCAGGCCACAAGGCTATCCGGCCATTTGTCCCTTGAGGCGGCAAAATATCCAATCTTATTCAATCCATAATCCCAAGAATCCCGCAGTCAGCCAAGCTCTTGAGCCTTCTGCGGTTCTGCCCTAACAAAACTTTTTGCAACTCCAACTGAATCGGTGTGAGAACAATGGCTATCGGGATTTTCAGTGGTGCCAGTGGCAGGCGAATCGATCAAATTAACTCAGGACAGCGATCGCGACGGGCCATTTTTCTACTGACATTTATCAGTGCAATCATGGGGATCGTTGGTGGGCGGTTGTTTCAGCTTCAGGTTGTGGAAGGTGCCCACAATCGAGACTTGGCTGACCAAAATCGTATTTCGTTGGTTCCGTTACCTTCCGACCGGGGGATCATTTCTGACCGCAGGGGACGACCTTTTGCTGCCAGTCGTTTAACTCGTGCAGTTTATTTGTCGCCGCGTGAACAAACCCCAGAGCAATGGAAAAAAACAGCCGAGTTACTCAGCCCAATTTTAGATACACCCGTTAAAGAGATCCTGGATAAGTTAGAGGCGGCTGGTTATAAATCTGCAATGCCGGTGCGGGTTAGTCCTGACCTTTCTCCAGCAGCGTTTATCGCCTTGAATGAAAAAATGCCCTCTTTGCCAGGGGTTGAAATTCAGGGTGAATCAAGCCGCAATTACCGATATGGTTCCTTAGCAGCCCACGTTCTAGGTTATGTCGGCGAAGCCACCGCTGAAGATTTGAAGAAAAATCCCGACTACCCAATGGGAATGATTGTTGGACATGCCGGGATCGAGCGGATTGCCAACGAAGATCTGCGCGGTGTTTGGGGTGGTCAAATGATCGAAGTCGATGCAGCGGGTAGGCACGTTCAGCGACTAGGCTACAAACCTGCCAAAAGCGGAAAATCGGTCACTCTAACACTTGATCTGCCTCTGCAACAAACGGCTGAGAAGTTTTTAGGCAACCGTCGCGGCGCAGTCGTTGTCTTGGATGTGAAAACCGGGGCAGTGCGTGCCTTAGCCAGTGCGCCAACCTATGATCCCAACCTGTTTACTCGGCGGGTCAGCAATGCTGAATGGCAACGCCTGCAAGCGCAAGACAAGCCATTTCTAAATCGAGCTTTACAGGGCTATCCACCGGGTAGCACCTTCAAAATTGTGACCAGTGCAGCGGCGATCGAATCAGGCAAATACAATGTCAATTCACGCGTCGCGACTTCTTCCGCTTTTAACTTAGGTGGGCACCTGTTTCACGAACATGGGAGTAGTTACGGGGTAATCGGCTTTCAAAAAGCACTGACCGTTAGTAGCAATACATTCTTCTATCAGGTGGGCTTCCGAACGGGGCCTGAAGCAATTTCTAAATGGGCCAAAAAGTTTGGGATCGGCACAACCCAGCTCGGTTTAGAGGGTGAAACGAATGGCTCTGTACCGACCCCTGCCGAAAAAGAAAAATTATTTGGGGAACCCTGGTATGGCGGAGACACCGTCAGTATGGCAATTGGACAAGGGTTAGTGCAAGTGACACCGTTAGAAATGGCTGTGATGATCGCAGCGATCGCGAACAACGGCTACCGAGTCAAACCCCATCTCTTAGCGTCTCAAACCAATCTGCCAGACATGCAACCCGAAAAGATGGGGTTGAATCCTGCCACCCATGCGGTCATCAAAGCGGGTCTAGCAGCGGTTGTTCGAGAAGGAACGGCACGACAGTTGAATAATGGGGCTATCCCCCCGTCGGCTGGCAAAACTGGCACTGCTGAAGTCTTCGGACAAAAAGACAATGCTCTCTATGTTGGCTTTGCACCGCTTGACAAGCCTCAGATTGCAGTTGCAGTCGTCGTTGAGAATGGTGGATTTGGCGCGCAATCAGCTGTTCCGATCGCCCATGAAATCTACAAAACCCATTTTGGGGTCAAACCAGCAAAACCCGCAACTGCGGCTAAAAAACAGGTTAAACGCTAAATCCTTACAAATTTGGGGGCTAGAAAGCAAATCCTGTCAGCAAGGCTCAAACATTTCGTCAACGACTTGCGAATTTCTCACTTAGAAGTGTTTGAGCTTTGCTATGATATTCTAGTTAAACGCGGATGTGGCGGAATTGGCAGACGCGCTGGATTTAGGTTCCAGTGCCGCAAGGCGTGAAGGTTCAAGTCCTTTCATCCGCATTAAAACTGATCTTTCATACCCCGTAGACGCGCAAAGGTCTGAACGGGGTTGTTTGATTTGACCGTTTGTTGCAAGCCTGAGTCATCCCAGCGGAGAAATGGGTTGGTGCGTTTCTCAACCCCAAGCCAAGTCGGGATCGTTGCTTCACCGCGATCGCGCAGTTGCTTCACTTCCTGATAGCGCTGTTGTAAGTCGAGGTTATCTCGATCAACGGTCAGGTCAAACTCCAAATTCTTTTGGGTATACTCATGCGCACACCAGACGCGAGTGTTATCTGGCAAAGCCCGAATCTTACTCAGTGAGTCAACCATTTGGGTCGGTGTGCCTTCAAACAATCGCCCACATCCCCCCGAAAACAGCGTATCACCGCAAAACAGATCCCCAGGCCGATCAGACTGGGTGGGTGGAAAGTAGTAGGCAATGTGGGCGCGTGTATGACCGGGCACAAACAATACTTGACCCACGCGAGCGCCAAACTCAACGCGATCGCCCTCCTGCAAAAAGACCTGCTGCCCCGGAATCCGTTCTCGGTCTTCGGCTCCTCCATAAACAACGGCCTCTGGAAATTGGGCAAGCAGTTTGTTATTGCCGCCCACGTGGTCATTGTGGTGGTGCGTGTTAAAAATTGCCACTAACGGACTCTTTAAAGTCTCCAGTTGGCGTAACACACAGTCAGCATTCGCGGGATCAACGACAGCGGCGGTGTTTGCAACGGGGTCGTGCAGCAGAAAGATGTAGTTGTCACTCAGGGCAGGAAGCCGATAAATATGCATTGGGAAAAGCTTTACCAACTCTTTACAAATAAGTCCTACGTCTTCGCATTGTAATTACCAATACCTTGATAGAAAGAATATTAGGACGGGCACACTACGAAGAAACAAAGAAAATATTAAGCG
This sequence comes from Leptolyngbyaceae cyanobacterium M33_DOE_097, assembly GCA_015296075.1. GTDB lineage: Bacteria > Cyanobacteriota > Cyanobacteriia > Leptolyngbyales > Leptolyngbyaceae > DSRU01. Next base: position 22,396 of record DVDV01000148.1, read on the forward strand.
AATTTTAATTGGAAAGGTATTTCGGCTAAATGCAAACTGTATCGGCTAAAGACATGGCAATGATTAAGATCTTACTAGAGCGTATTGTAGAGCAACGCCGCGTAACTCGCCATGAGCATCGACAGTTAACATCCCTCCTATTATCGGCTCACAATCTCAGCCCTGAAGAAAGAACACAAATCAATCGTGTATTTGATTATCTGCAATCTGGGCAGTTAAAGCTGGTTGACTAATTCAACTACCCACTCATTACAAAGGCGTATTCTATAAGGGTGCTTCTGTGTAATTCTACCGAGTTTGCAAGGCTTGGTGTTGGCGTTGTAGGCTCCAGCGACTCACAGGCAGTCGAACTCCATTCAGCCGCTGCACTTGAGTTGGCTCCATCTGGTAACTCCAGGCATAGCCCAGCGATCGCTGATGTAAGTCGTAGACCGCAATTTCGCGGCGATCGTATTGGTGCTGAGCAACCTTGAGGTGCGGGTAGTAGTGCCCAAAAATACGAGGGTTATGTTGCTCAAAGGCATCCAGCAAAGCTAAAGCTGAGACATCCCTCAAGCGAAGTTTATAACCTTGAATCCAGCGTTTACCCACTGTCATAGCCGGGTAACCCAGGGGCAATGCGTAAAGATCACCCTGTGCGATCGCGGGTTGTGACTCAACAATAAAACGGGAGCAGACACGGTAGTTGGGCGCACCTGGCATTAAGGTGCCGTAGACAAAAACGTGAACCATTACTGCATGACTGTGTTAGGAGGCGTACAGCGGGGGTTGATCTCATTTGTCCGCGGAAAAGCATTCAGTAAAGTGAAGAACCAATCACGGTCAAAACTGCGCGGATCCATGCGAGAACGCGAGCGATCAACCGCACGATGAGTTGTAATGCGATCGTTTGTCACCCCGGTTTTAGAGACAATCCAGGCTAACGACTGATATTGGTCATAGGTGTAGCCGCTATGCCCCCGGTTGTTATTGTTGCCATCACCGGGTGTTTCTAAGGAGATGTGATAAGCAAAGTTGTTAACGGATGGCGGCAGCGTAGCGTTTGTCCTAACAGCTTCGTTTCCCTTGGAGCTTGCAAAAACAGAGTTGCCTGCTCCGTAAGCGCGCTTGTCAGGTGGCACGACATAGACAATGGTGCCATCACGCCGGATCAGGGTATGGTAGCTGACCTGATCATCGTCTAAGGGGTGGTACGTTCTAAACATATTAAGGGCGCTGTTCGCGGAGCCAACCGTTTCATGAATGACCACGACTGGCTCTAGCAGAGCGGGCTTACCATTCACGTCAAGAAAGTAGCGATCGCCAAAGTTAGAGGCATCCGCGATCATCGCAACTTCGCGGGGTGTAAACGTACGAGCGGTGTTGGTCAGTGTCTCAGGAGGAAGGGCTTGCAATTGACGAAATCGGTCAAGCGTCACTTCAGCCGGATTAATCCGCACGAAGGGGGTTCTGCTGCCCGGTTTTTTTACAACAGGCTTAATCGCGCACTCGCTGGCCAAGGGCGATCTGGCACCCATCAGCTGCACTTTAGGAGGAGCAACATCGCGACCGGGTGTTTCAAAGCCTGCAATTTGGTGACGTGGGGTGCCGCCCCACACAATCACCGCAACGAGCATCCCGATAGACAATGCTGCCAGACCAATGGCCGTAATGATTCGCTTTTTCATGCCTGAGTGACCACTCCGTTAACAAACACCAAACCTCGGCTCATATTGCCTTGCTTCCAGTACGCATGCCGTTATTAATGCTACATCTGCTTATTGGGTGTATCAGTTACATGGCTTTATTGCTAAACCGTCAACTGTTGAGTCCTCTAAATTGCCGATAGATTGGCTATTTCAGAACTCCCCATATGAACAGCTTGATCGAATAACGGCGGACACCCGATTTAACTTTATTTTCCTCTCGTCTATTTTGCCTTTCTTCGGTGTTTTGGTCACTCAGAATTTCAACACTTTTTGGATAGTTTTCGTATTTCAAATTCTGATGGAATCGAAATTAAATGAAGTGGCAGGTTGAGTAGGGGTCGGTTTTGCCATTCAATCCTGGCAGCATGGGAATTCTACTGCTAAATCCCCTATGGTTTGATTAGATGCCGCTCAGTTTGACGGCGAGCCAGATTGGTTGTGGTTTGTTGCAGCTGAGCCTGCACAATCAGCAGTAAGAGCAGGAGGCTGCTACCCATCGCCAACCCTGAAAGAACTGGAACGCTGAAGCTGAGAGAAAAATTAACCCCCAAGCTGACCCCTAAAATCGTGGTGAGCAGAGCGATCGCGATCGCACCCTGTTTGGGCAACCCTTGAACCAGCAAGCGCTCAACAAATAACCCAAGTCCAATGCCGACAATCGCGCCACCGATGCCACCAATAATTGCTTCGAGTAGGATGGTTGCGGCTGAATTAACACTGCCCGTCAGGCCACCCAGTAGCCCCCATGCGCCCAACACGATCGCCGCCAGTGTGGTTGCGACCGAGCCAACGCGAGAGTCTGATGACCGTAACAGCCAGCTTGCCAGCTCTAACCCGATCGCGGCTCCCAAAAGCGTGCCAAAGCCGGATAGACCACCCGTTTGTGTCACAATTCCCAGAACGACAGAAACCCAGGTTAATAGACTGCTTAAGCCCGCCGCAAATAAACCCAGTAAAAGCAAAAGCGCATAGGGCACAGGCCGAGTTGGCGATCGCACGGGCACCGTTTTGATCTGCAAATCAAGGGAGTAGACCTTTGCCAGGGTGTTGGTGTGCAGTTGCAAGCGCCGATGATAGGTCTTACCGGGAACCAATCGACGCGTATCAACATGAACCCGACACTCAATCTGGTTATCGGCAAACGTTGCAGGTGAAACCGTAATCCACTGGTAAAGTTGCATCGACGGATCACTGGGGTGTGGCTCTAACCGCCACTCGCCTTGCAACAGGGTATCGGGCACCGGATTAGTGATTTGAACGGGGCAAACAAGTTGTTCACCGGGGTGACGGGCACTTAGCTCAAGTTTTGAGTGACTAAACTGAGCTTCCGGGGGGCGTAAAGGTGACGCTGGTAGAGCAGCCAGAGCCTCGACAGCATTGGTGAAACGGTCTTTGATGCGCGGTTCCACCATTTTCTCTAGCCAATTAACCCAATGCTGGTTGAGTTTTGGCACAAGGTGCTTGAAGCTGACACGGTAGCTAATATCAACCAGGTCACCAATGCGATCGGATTTGGTGTCTGTCAGCAGGCAGATCAGGGTCATGCCTAAACCGTAGAGATCAGACGCTTCCGTTAATTGGCGATTAAAAAGTTGCTCAGGTGGCATAAACCCAAGCGTGCCTTTGACAACACTGCTCACCCCCACTTCACCTTCACCAATGTGGGCAAAGCCAAAATCAACCAGGAACAGATTGCCAACTTCATCCACCAGAATGTTGGCTGGTTTAACGTCGCGATGAATCACAGGCGGAATGCGGTTTTGCAGATAAACGAGAATCTCAAGCGCCGCGATCGCAATTTGACGAATCTGATCGGGAGCAAAACTGCGTGACTCAGCCAAAGAAGTGGCAGGTTTATATTCCTGCACCATGCAAAACCCATCTTCGGTTTGAAACGAGGAGAGATAGCGAGGAATGCCGGGATGATTCAACTCTTTCAAAAGCTGAATCTCACGTTCGTAGGCATCAAAGTCAGTCCAATTTGCACCGAGCCGCGCAAACTGAAATTGCTTGATCACAACCTCTTGGTTTGTGCGTGTGTCCGTTGCCAGGTAGGTGACACGCCCACCGACTCGGTTATGCCCTAGCTCTTTGTGAACGAGAAAGCAGTGCTGTGAAAAGTCGGGAAAGTTTTGCATACAGCCAGTTAACGGCTAAGGAATGGGATGCTAACAAACTGAACCAGGTGCAGAAATGCGACAGAGTATCAATTAGCAGCAGTCTTGATAGCCGCAATAGGCTACTAAAATATCTCGATTAAAGTCTACGTGAATTTGTGCATTCTGAAACATTTTCTACGTAGCTACACTTATATTTCACATTTACAGGTTGGAATGATTCAACCGCTAACGCATCACCAAATCGAAATTGAGGCATTAATTGAGGCATTATTTGGTGCTAATTCCGACTCACTCGGGCAGATGTGCGTGTACAAAGAAATCAAGTGTTTGAAGTTTTTGCAAAGATTGAAAAAATTGTATCTTGATATACGTTTTATTGATTAAGGCTTCTTTGGTTCCCCTTTGACGACACAGTACCAATCAGAAAATTTGCGCAAAATCTGCGGGTCTGGTTTCTCTAATTTTGCTTGTGCAACTGGCTGAAACCAGCCCCGGCGTTGGTAGTCTAACAGGCCACCATACTCGCGTAACGCTAACCAGATCGATTGCACGGAAGAGGTTTGAGGTGGTAATGGACTGATGGAAGGAGTTACCTTGAACCCAAAACTTTGAAACGATCGCAGCGATCGCTGCATGTGAGAAGGGTCAGTAATCAATAGAACTTTTCTTACCCCTTGAGGATATAAAAGGGCAGCCGTATACTCTGCGTTTTCGTAGGTACTTTGTGAGCAAGCTTCCCCAGATAACGCGGTCGGAGTAACCCCCAACGCGGTTAACTGCTCAATCATTTCTCTCGCATCAAGCATGCCACTGATAAAAATAATCGGGGCACGTTTAGCAGTCCATAACTCCTCTGCAATTTCAACTCGGCGGTTCCGCAGCTCAGGCCCACGCCCCAAAATGACGATCGCATCAGTTTTTTCGCCAGTGTCGGGCGGCAGATTCGCGGTCAAGCCCCAATTTATGAGAGAGGCCGTGACGGGAGAGGTAATAAATACTATCAGCGCCAGAACAATCGCCAACGGTGTGATAAATCGCCGCCGCAGTTTACGCGGACTAATCAGCCACAAAATACCAATAATGGTCAAAACAATCAGGATTTCCATTTAGGTATTAACACTTAGCAATTAATTCCCTAGCTATCTTGCCACGAATGAATCGATTAGAGCAAACGCCAAACCCTTAAGTTCTCTGGCAATTGCAGGTAGGTAAATTACGTTGATTAAGCATGGATTTGATTGCAAGCATTTTTTGAGCCAAAGACTTTGCTGTTTTCAGCCAAAAGCCCGTCTGAGAATCGCCAGTAGATTCACAGAAAGCATGAAGTTCTAATAAAGCAGTTGCTTCTACTGTAGTAAATAGCAAAATTGATAACTCAAGTGATTGAAACCTTTCCTGTTTACCATCCGTCAAATAATTCCTTCAAGGTGATGAAAAATGATTAGGCCGCAATGAATTAATTGATGCATACTGCCCACGGTTGATCTAATAAAGTTGATCGCAATTCTTTCTAAACAAGTAAAACCAAAGACAACATTCTAGATTAGGGGTTTACCCCTTTCTCCTCAAGCAAAACTGGTCGAACATGACTGGGTGGCGCTTTACCAGAACCGTTCCAGAATGCTTTTTGACTAACTGAGTTGCGATTAGCTCGTTTTTTAAGCTAAAACAAACCGCCACATTATTTGTAGGAGAAAGTCTATGCGATACTCAATCTTTTATCTATCAATTCCACTTTTGTTAACTAGCAGTTGGCTAGCTAGTTCAATCATTTACACGGCTGAATTTACGTATCAAACATCAGAGCAATTTTTGCTCTCGACTCAAGCTCAACAAGGCAAGCCCTTTACGCCACCCAAGCGAGGCTTGCCGCTACGCCGTGTTGGTGGGGGCACTCGTTAAGACTCATTATTTGTACGCTACACCAAGTTGTCAGAAACATCTTGCCAGAATAGCAAACTCAAGGCATTCTTATTCGTAAATACACGGAAGCGATCGCCTGAGCTAATCACGCTTCTGTATCTTTATCGCAGTTAAGCTAGAGAGGAAAGACGATGCCTACAAGCTTGAAAAAACTCTGCGATCGCTGGGTACAAATCGGCTTAACAGGGTTGATTGGTGGGGCGGTTGGGACTGCTCCGTGTGTAGCACAAATCACACCCGATAACACGCTGGGCACTGAGCGATCTGTGGTTGTACCGAAAGACGTTCGGGGATTGCCGGGGCTGTTAATCGAAGGGGGCGCGTTACGGGGCAACAATCTCTTCCAAAGTTTTCAGGAATTTAATGTCGGCAACGGACAGCGGGTGTATTTTGCCAACCCGACTGGGGTTGAAAATATTTTGGGGCGTGTGACTGGCAATAACGCTTCCCAAATTTTGGGCACACTCGGCGTTGCGGGTAGCGCGAACCTGTTTCTGCTTAACCCTCGCGGCATTTTGTTTGGGCCGAATGCCCGTCTCGATATTGCGGGTTCCTTTTTTGCCAGCACCGCAGACAGTTTTGACTTTGAGAATGGTTGGCAGTTTCAGGCGAACAATCCCAATTTGCCGGGGTTGCTGACGGTAAACCTGCGGCCGGGGTTACAGCGCGGGCTACCACAAGGGAATCTGCAAAATGCTGGCAACCTATCGGTTGGTGCGGGTTCTAACCTGACCCTGTATGGCAACACCGTGTTGAACCGGGGAAACTTAACCGCACCGGGAGGAACAGTACAAGTGCTGGGCGATCGCATTGCATTGTTGAGTCCGACACGCATTGATGTGTCTAGCCCAACGGGGGGCGGCACTGTGCTGATTGGCGGCGACATTCAGGGCAAAGGGCAGGTTCCCAATGCGCGGCAGACAGTTGTCGATCAAAATGTGGCGATCGCGGCAGATGCGGTCACATCCGGCAATGGCGGCAAGGTAGTCGTTTGGGCCGATGAGGGGACGCGCTTTTATGGCACGATTAGCGCCAAAGGTGGCACGATTCAAGGCAATGGCGGCTTTGTCGAAGTTTCAGGTAAGCAAACGCTCGATTTTCGTGGTCAAGTGGATACGACAGCTACTAACGGCATTGCTGGTACGTTGTTGCTCGACCCGACCAACATTTCTGTCGAAGCAGGGCCAAATGTGCCAGGGCAGTTGCCTTCCGTCTTTTTTGATGAGGATGGATTTGTCACAACCGGGGTGCTATTTAGTGATAACCCAGGCGGCAATAGTGTCGTGTTTAACGGCACGATTAATGCTTCCCTCACGAATGTGGTTTTGCAAGCCGATGACACAATTACGTTCAATGCCCCGATTAACATCGCTGCGGCTGGTGTGACGCTCACAGCCGAGGCTGGTAAAGCGGTAGTGGTGAAGCAAAATATTCGGACAAATGGGGGCAATGTCATCTTGCGATCGCTGCCGGGTCGAGTCGAGATCACCGATGCTGATATCATCACTTCGGGGCAAGCTGGCAGTTCCAGCAGTTACATTGCGATTTCGGGGGGGGAGCAAGTTCAAATTGAGAACAGCCTGCTGCAAAGTCGTAACGAAAATGATTCGAGTTTTGATCCGAGTGACAGCAATGCCATTGCGATCGCGTCGTTGAATGGCTCCGTTTCGATTAGCGATTCAGAAATTAGCACCAGCAACTTTGGCACTGGTGATGCTGGATTGGTAATCGTGACCGCCAAGCAAAATCTCTCGATTCAAAATACAGGCATCTTCAGTCGGGGAAATGAGGGGGGCATCATTATCGGCGGGTTTGAGGAGTTTTCGCTGCCCGCACCCGAAAATATCGCGATCGGGGGTGGTTCTCAAATCAACACCAGTAATCGGGCTACCCCTTCCGGCACCAGTAATGCGGGGATTATTTGGATACAGGCAAAAGGCAATATTTTAATTAATGAAAATTCATTCATCTCGACCGATGCAACAGCTAAGAGTGACAGTGGAAATCCATTACAAGGTAATGCCGGTGGCTTACTGATACAAGCAGAAAGCATCAAAATTCAAGATTCCGAAGTGAGTACAAGCACATTCACCAAAGATAGCAAAGCAGGCGATATTGTGTTGCTTGCAAACAACGATATTGAGCTATCGGATACAACACTATTCAACAATTTAGAGAATGGCGCATCGGGTAAAGGCGGAACAATTAATGTTGCTGCTGAAGATCTTTTCTTGGTGGATGGTTCACAACTGCAAACTCTAGTTAGAGGAAATTTAGAAGGAGAGCCTGCTAGTGGAAGTGCGGGTGAAATTTTAATCACTGTGAGTGATGAGTTGACGTTGAGTGGCACCAACATTAACGGTAACCCCAGTGTTATTTCAAGTGAGGTGTTGAAGGGCGCAAGTGGACAAAGTGGCAACATCACGATCGCCTCTAAATTGCTACGCCTAAATGAAGCAGCCTTTATCAGCGTCAATAATGCGGGGGTAACTGGGAGTGCAGGTGAACTGGCGATCGCGTCTGACTTTATTGTGTTAGAGCGTTCCTCCTATTTAGGCGCATTCTCTTCAACCGGACAAGGCGGCAACATTACCCTAATTTCGCCCTATCTGGTGGGGTTAAGCCGCAATAGCAACATCGAAACGACATCGGGTAGTGCCGGAGTGCAGGGGGCAGGGGGTCAGATTGTGATTCGGGCACCGGGGAAAGACCCAACGCTACTGGTCTACGGTTCGCCTGCTAGAGACAACAACATTTTGGCTGAGGCTAATGGCGGGCAGGGTGGCTCGATTGATATTTCTGCCTTCTCAGTGCGAAATCTGGCATTTCGGATTGGTAATGACCTCAGTACCAACGACATCAGCACTCGTTCTCAGTTTGGCTTAAACGGCAACGTTGCGATTAATTCAGTTGATGCTGACCCAGAACGGGGTACAGTGCCCCTGCCCGATCGCTATGAAGATCGGCCCATCGCAGAGGGGTGCGACCCTCGCACACGCCGAGAAAGCAGCAAGTTTGTGATTACGGGGCCAGGCGGGTTACCGACCAATCCAACCGAGCAATTGGTGCCGTTGACCACCGCAGGAGCCTGGGTTGAGCCAACCACTACGGGCGATCGCCCCTCGACTGCGACGACCGCTCGCAAGCCAGCACCAGCGCCAACGGTAATCAACGAAGCCCAGGGGTTTAGCGTCGCACCGAATGGTGAAATTTTGTTGGCAAGTCAGCCAGGTAAGGTGCAGCCAAAGCGGGTAGGATTCCTCAGGGAGGGCTGTTATGCCCCAAAGTAGGCGGGTGACCCTTGAGGTTTGGCGCGATCGCGCGGTTTTATTCTCGCTATTTTCGTTCGTTTGGTTGGGATTGGGGAATCATTCAGCCTTTGCTCAGGTTCGCATCCCGGTGCGACCCGATCAGACGCCTCCTTCACGGCAGATTCAACCAGAGCCAGAGTTGCCGCCTGCGCCGGAAGAGGTGTTGCCACCCCCAGAGCAACTCATTCCCCAGCCCCCCGATGCAGAGACGCCCTCAGAAGAGATTCCCTTAACGCTGGTGGTTGAGCGGTTTGAGGTGGTCGGTAGCACTGTTTTTACCCAGGCCGAGTTTGACCAAAAACTGCGAGAAAAAGGGTTGATCGGCGTGCCCTTGCCTTTTTCGCGCATTTTAGAAGCGGCTGATGTCGTGACTGAGATGTATGTCAGCCAGGGCTACATTACTTCTGGCGCCTATATTCCAGCCGACCAAAGTACGGGAGTGAATATCAACGACCCAGAGCCACAGCAAGCGGTGATTCAAATTCAAGTGGTGGAAGGGGCGATCGCCGATCAAAACATTCAAATTAGCGGGCTGAAGCAATTGCGGCCCAATTATATTCGTAGTCGGGTTGCGCGTTATACGAAAGCACCGATCCGCTACGATCGCCTGTTAGAAGGGTTGCAACTGTTGCGGCTTGATCCTCAAGTACAGGATATTTCAGCGGAACTCACGCCAGATGTGCGACCGGGGCAAAGCATTTTGAAACTGACCGTAGTGGAACGTCAACCCTTCACAATGGACTTTGCGCTGGATAATCGGCGATCGCCCAGTGTTGGTAGCTTCCGGCGAGTGGTGCAGGTGAATCATGCCAACCTGCTAGGGTATGGCGATGGCATCAGTCTGGCCTATACCAATACGGATGGTAGTAATGCGCTGGATTTTAACTATACGATTCCGATTAATGCGCGCAATGGCACGATTAGTTTGAGTGTTGGGGCTTCTGACAGTGAGGTAATTGAAGATCCATTTAATGTTCTGGATATCACATCTAATTCTTATTATTTAGACCTCAATTACCGACAACCAATTCTCCAGTCTCCCAGTCGTGAAGTTGCCCTGGGAGTTACGTTTAGTCGGCGGTGGACGCGAGCCGAGTTATTGGGTGGCTTGGTGGCGTTTCCCTCAATTGGAGCCGATGCCGATGGGATCACGAATCTCACGGCTTTGCGGTTTGTGCAGGAGGCCGTTTGGCGCAGCAATGTAGAAGTGATTGCGTTGCGATCGCAGTTTAGCGTTGGGCTGGACTTATTCAATGCGACTATCAACGATGACGCGCCGGATAGTCAGTTTTTTGCTTGGCGAGGACAGGCGCAGTGGGTGCGGTTGTTGGCTCCAGAGACGCTGTTAGTGTTACGCGGAGATGTGCAATTTTCAAATCAAAGCTTGCTGTCAATTGAGCAGTTTGGCCTGGGTGGCTTAGACACGGTGCGAGGCTATCGCCAGGATGCGTTACTGGGGGATAATGGCTTTCTAGTTTCGGCTGAAGTTCGCTTTCCGTTGGTGCGCTTGCCCGATCAGGAAGGGGTGCTGCAAATTGCCCCCTTTGTGGATTTTGGCACAGTTTGGAATGGCTCTGATTTTGCCAATCCTGACCCATCGACGCTGGCATCTGTGGGCGTGGGTTTGCGGTTTAATCTCGGCGATCGCCTCTCAGCCCGATTTGATTGGGGAATTCCGTTAGTTGATGTGCCCGGAGAGAAAAACACATGGCAAGAAAACGGTCTCTACTTTTCAGTCAACTACCGCTTATTCTAAAGCTGCCTCAACTCCGTCATCCGCGGCAGCGCGAGCGGTGGATCGCTTACTGTCTGGTAGCAGTGCTAATTTTCTGCTGTGTGATGGATCTCGGCGTGTTGCGATCGCTCTCGGCGACTCCGCCTGCCGTCATTCGCGCTCAAACCGACCTGTTACAGGCAGGCAAAGCCCTCTATGAAGATGGAAATTACGCGGCGGCAGCGAAGGTGTTAGAACAAGCCGTCACAGAACTGCGATCGCAGGGATCAACGGCGGATCTTGTCGCCGCACTGACCAATCTTGGCTCAGTGCAACTTGAACTAGGACAAGCCTCTGCCGCTCTAGCAAGTTGGCAAGGAGCAACCCAGATCGCCCGCGAAATTCGCGATCCTCTCAGTGCGCGACGGGCGCAATTCTATCAATCCCTGGCTCTAGAGCGCATGGGGCAGACCCGGCAAGCCGAAGAGGTGCTGCTATCACTCAAACAGCAGTTAGAGTCGCAGCCTGCTACCCCTGAAAAAGTGCAGGTCTTGCGAGCCTTAGCCGATTTACGTTTGGCAGTGGGTGACAGCAGCGATCGCCAGCCGCAAGCCTGGTTGAGCGAGGCGCTTAGCATGGCTGAAGCGCTTGACGATGCGATTGAGGTAAGTGCAACCTTGATGAGTCAGGGCAACCTGGCAACAGCTGAGATCCGCAACATGATTCGCACGGAGATCAACAACGCCACAATTGAAATCAACACGGTACAGATTGTTCTGCAAAAAGTGCTAGCTCTCATCCCCAGAGTGGAGCAAGCGTTAGCAGTCTACCAACAGGCGATCGCGGCTTATCCGGCAACTGCCAACACAACCCAGGCTCAACTGCGCCAGATGAATCTGCTGATCTCCAGTGTTGAAGCGTTGGTGCGGGTACGGGACACGATCCAGTCAACGATCACCGATCCCCAAGAGCGAGAAGAACTGCAATTTTACGCGGCAGATTTGCAACAACTTGAAACGGGGATCTCTAAATTTTCGACGTACATTCTGGCGCTGGTGCCACAAATTCGGACGCAATTGGGTCAGCTTCCGGCGAGCCGCAGTTGGGTTTACGCCCGGATCAACTACGCAAACACGATCATGAAGCTGAAAAAGTCAGGGGGTGGATCGCGAACTGAAAATCGTTTGTTAGCCCCCGTGTTACCTGATGCCGCTCAGATTTTGGCAACCGCGATCGCACAGGCTCGTCAGTTGGGGGATCAACGCGCCGAGTCCTACGCCCTGGGTAGCCTCGCCGGACTGTATGAACGCACGGGACAACAGGCAGAGGCGCAAAAGCTGACTGAGCAAGCCCTCTATCTAGCCCAGACAAACAACGCCCCCGATATTGCTTACCAGTGGCAGTGGCAGTTAGGCCGCATCTTACGTAAACAAGGAAAACGTGAGGAAGCCCTTGCTGCTTATAACACGGCGCTCCGCACAATTGAACCGTTGCGAAAAAACTTGGTCGCCAATAACCCCGATTTGCAATTTGATTTTCGAGATAGTGTGGCTCCGGTTTATCGACAGTACGTAGGTCTGTTACTAGCTGATCAAACCGATCTCAACCCAGCCGTTTTAGAAGACGCTCGTAATGCGATCGAGTCGTTGCAACTGGCAGAACTGGATAACTACTTTCGAGAAGCGTGTTTAGAAGCTCGTGAGGTTCTGGTTGATGAAGTGGTTGATCAAAAAGAAGCTCAAACAGCAGTCATTTATCCAATTATTTTGCCGCATCAGTTACAGGTGATTATCAAGGTGCCACGCCAACCTTTGCGGTATACCAGTTTTGATGTGGCCAGTGGGGAAGTTGAGGCTCTCCTCGAACGCTTGCGACAACAACTGATGAGTAACAGTCCCAGTGAGATTGAGCAGGCAAAACAAAAGGGCGATCGCGTCTATCAGTGGTTAATTGCCCCGTTCTCAGAAGCATTGCAGGCAGCCCAGGTTGATACGCTCGTCTTCGTGCTGGATGGAGCCTTTCGCGATGTGCCAATGGCGGCTCTCTACAACGAGACAACCCAAAAATATTTGATTGAAGACTACGCGATCGCGCTCAGCCCTGGCTTAAAACTGCTTGCGCCGCAATCACTCGCTAACAAGCAACTCAACGTGCTTTCGGCAGGCTTAATTGATGTCCCACGTCAGTTTGGTCTGCAAGCCTTACCAAACGTTGAGAGAGAGCTGACTACAATGAAAGAATTAGGGATACTTAAGTCCCCGGCCTTGTTAGAGCAACAGTTTAAGAGCCAGACGCTTGAAACCAATCTCAATGCCGACCCCTACAACGTTGTGCATCTCGCCACTCACGGTAGTTTTAGTTCACGCCGAGAAGACACGTTTATCTTGATGGCGGATGGCAAAATTAATGTAAACCAACTCAGTGAAATCTTGCGCAGTCGCGAGTTAACCCGCAAAGAACCGATTGAGTTGTTAGTCTTAAGTGCCTGTCAAACTGCGCAGGGGGACAATCGAGCCGTGCTGGGACTGGCTGGGGTGGCTCTACGGACTGGGGCACGCAGCACGCTGGCCTCCTTATGGACAGTTGGGGATGCCTCGACCGCGGAGCTGATGGGGCGTTTTTATCAAGAGTTAGCTACGACACAAGTGACTAAAGCAAAAGCACTGCAACTGGCCCAACTTGAATTGATCAAATCCGCACAGTACAACAACCCTGTGTCATGGGCACCCTACGTTTTGGTTGGTAACTGGCTGTAATTTCAGTGGGTCAACTGGCAACCTAAATGGAATTGGCGTTGCTGATTGGGCGTATGAATTCTGTAAGGGCGTTTCGCGTTCGCGTAGCGTCTCTTATCGGAGACAACGCCCCTAGCTTAGGGATGCTTATCCAAAAATTCATATATACATTCAGCAACGCCATGGAATTTAGGTCAAGGGTAAAGAAAACTGAAACGTGCTGCCTTTGCCAACCTCGCTCTTGGCTTCGATCGCCCCCTTTTGTAACTCCACCAGTCGTTTCGCGATGGTTAACCCAATCCCTGTACCGCTGTTATGGGTTGATCGCGATCGCTCCGAGCGCCAAAAACGTTCGTAAATGTGGGGTAAATCTTCTGGGCTGATGCCTCGCCCGTTATCTTCGACGGATAACCACAACTGCTGCTCTCCCTGCCAGACTCGCAGGGTAATTTGGCTAGCCTGAGCATATCGAATCGCATTGCCGAGCAGGTTAATCAAAATTTGCTCAACTCTTTCGGGGTCAGCCAGCACAACCGGGCAATCGACTGGACAATCGAGTTTGAGGTAAATGTCTGTATTAACGAGCTGATCCGAGAAGCGTTGCATCAATTGCTCTAGGATTGGTGGCAGATAAAGCTTTTGCAGCCGAATTGGGAGATAGCCAATCTCAGCTTGAGATAGCTCTTGCAAGTCGTTGACCAGGCGACGTAACCGTTTTGTTTCTCTAGCCAGGAGTTGATAGGTATTAGGCGAAGGGGCGATCGCGCCATCGGCTAGACCTTCGAGATAACCTTGCACGACAGTCAATGGGGTGCGTAACTCATGGGTAAAGTCCATAATCATTTCTCGGCGACGCTGCTCAACCGCCTCTAATTCGGCAGCCATACTGTTAAAGCTGGCAGCGAGGTGATTAATTTCGGGAATGGTACTACCGGGTAAGCGCTCGTCTAAAAAGCCATTAGCAAGCCGTTGTACCCCCCGCTCGATTTGCTTTAGCGGACGAACAATGCGCTGAGCTGCCAGATAGCTCACCCCTGCCGCCACGATCGCCCCACAAAAAACGGACCAAAACGCTCCATACTCCCAGGCTGCATTAAACCCGTTGAGCAACTTTTGTTGCAGAAGCATGACCTCTAACTGATCCAGATTCATTTGCCGGAGATACCCGGTAAAGTATTCTGACAGCAAAATGCTACTGAAATACTGAGATGCTAGAAGATCGCTAGCAATAATAAGCGTGCCAATGCTAACGAAAATCACGACCATGTGGGACAGAAAGAAGCGATCGCGTAACTTAAGTCTCACCATGGTTGATTTCACCCATCTTCAAATTTGTAACCAACTCCAATCACTGTTTTGACAAAAGTCGGATTTGCCGGATCCGGTTCGATTTTTTTGCGGAGACGTGCAATATGGGTATCAACAACACGCTCATCACCAAAAAAGTTATTGCCCCATAACTTATCAATCAGTTGGCTCCGATTCCACACACGACCTGGGTAGCTCATAAAGGTTGAGAGTAGGTCAAACTCAAGCGTGGTGAGGTCTAAAGGTTCTGGCTCCATTCCGTTTTCGAGGCGTTGAGCGAGACGCTGATCAGGGTCGAGTGAAAAATGGGGAGTGCGATAGACCAGAGACTGCCCTACCTGGCGCAAGTTTCGTCGTAGTAAGGCTCTCACCCTGGCAACCATTTCTTTAGGGCTAAATGGCTTGACCAGGTAATCATCAGCCCCAGTCGATAAACCGATAATTCGGTCTAGTTCTTCACCCTTGGCTGTCAGCATCAAAATAAATGGGTCTTTGGATCCTGGCTTTTGGCGAATCCGGGCACAGACTTCTAACCCATCCAACTTCGGCAGCATTAAGTCAAGAATAATTAAATCAGGTTGATATTCTTGCCATGCGCTGAGTGCTGACAATCCATCATGACAGGTGCGGCAGTGAAATCCCTCATTCTCTAAATAGAGTTGGAGCAATTCAGAAATATCAACATCGTCTTCAACAATCAAAATATCCATAGGCTTGGTGGTCAAGGTTCATCAGAGCTGAGTGGCGACCTTGACGAAACGGTATAGAGATAATTCTATTTTGTTACAACAATTTCCGTTTGGATGGTTCCATCTCAGCAGTTTTTGATACCTTTGCAATGCAACCAACGTTGGTGTTTTTTGTGAAAGCAGTATTGATGACCGCAACTGGGGATCCAGAAGTTTTACAACCCGCTGAGGTGGCTCAACCCGCGATTCAAACTGAGACAGACCTCCTGGTGCGACTCAGGGCAGCGGGGGTAAACCCGATTGACACAAAAATTCGGAAACGTGGAACGTTCTACAATAATCGTCTTCCTGCCATTTTAGGATGTGATGGAGCAGGTGTAGTAGAGGCGATCGGGAGCCAGGTGGCGCGATTTAAGCCAGGTGACACTGTGTATTTTTGTAACGGGGGTTTGGGTGGTCATCCCGGAACATACGCTGAATGGGCAACGGTGGATGAACGCTTTGCGGCTCCAATGCCCCGTAGCCTCAGCTTTGTTGAAGCCGCCGCCGCTCCCCTCGTTTTGATTACTGCCTGGGAAGCGTTGTACGATCGCGCGCGCCTACAACCAGGGCAAACAGCCCTCATTCACGCCGGGGCAGGTGGGGTTGGGCATGTTGCCATTCAGCTTGCAAAGTTGCAGGGAGCTACGGTTTTTACAACGGTTAGCACGCCCGAAAAAGCCCAGTTTGTTCAGGCACTCGGCGCTGACCAGGCCATTCTCTACGCAACAACCGACTTTGTTGAAGCAGTTCTCAATCTGACGAACAGACAGGGGGTTGATGTCACGTTTGATACGGTGGGTGGAGCCGTGTTAGGGCAATCGTTTGAGGCCACCCAAATTTATGGTGATTTGGTGACCTTACTGGAGCCAGCTCCCGACACCCCCTGGAAGGTAGCCCGAACTCGAAACCAGCGAGTAAGTTTTGAACTAATGCTCACCCCTCTACTACAGAATTTAGAGAATGAGCAGCGATCTCAAGCCAAAATTCTCGAACAGTGCGCCCGCTTAATCGATCAGGGACAGCTCAAGATCGTGGTGGGGCAAGTCTTTCCCTTAAGTGAGGCGGCGGCAGCTCATCGGCTAATCGAAGCAGGGGGGATGACAGGCAAAATTGTGCTGAGTCTACAATGACCTAGACGTTGTGAAATGAATGACATTCCCTGTGAAAAGATCTGCGTTTAACCTGCGATCGCTCCTGGCCTGGCTTGTGTTGGGGGCGATCGTGGGGATCACTGGCTTTGCCTATTTAACGTCCTACTATGGATGGAGCTTCTATTTAGAGATTTTCTCCCACTTCCAAGCCCAATATTTAGGACTGAGCTTCATTTTGTTCGGGATTTTGGTATGCTTGCGCCGTAATCGATTGGTCTACATTGGTTTGTTTTTTTGCATCTTACTCGCGATGCAAATTTTACCCTGGTATTTGCCCCCTCAGCGTATTTTCCAAGCCACTGCGCCAACTTCTCAGCTTCGAATCTTAGTTGCTAATTTGAACGTCCAAAATAGAAGCTTTGACAGAGTTTTGAACTTAATTTGGGCGGAAAAGCCAAACATTGCAATTTTTATTGAAGTTGATGATGAGTGGAGAGAACAACTCAACCAACTAGCTGATCTGCTGCCTTACTCATCTGGAAAAACAAATTCCTATAATTTAGGAATTTTGATCTACAGTAATCTATCTCTTGATAATACAAAGATTGAGTTTTTTGGATCTGATTCATTACCCAGCATTGTTTCTCAATTAACTGTGCAAAATCAACCCATTACTTTAATTGCAACGCATCCGTTACCACCGATGCGGCCTCAATTCTTTCATTCGCGCAATCAACAACTCGATCGCATCGGTCAACGAGTTATCGATACGAAAGAACGCACTATTTTAGCGGGAGATCTCAACATCACAATGTGGTCGCCCTACTTCCGCCAATTGGTGAGCCGCACCGAATTGAAAAATGCGCGATCGGGATTTGGCATCTTACCAAGTTGGCCCGATCACGGAGCTTACTATGGAATACCCGACTGGGTTGCCAAATTATTTCTGATTCCAATTGATCACTGCTTAATCAGTTCTGGCTTGCAGGTAACAAACATTCGCACAGGAGCCAGCACCAACTCTGATCATCTCCCCTTAATTGTTGACTTAAACGTAACCGATCGCACCTAAACCTCTAAAAAACAACACTTTTACATCTATGCCTATTCTTGTTTTCGGTAGTTTGAACATGGATCTGGTGGCTCACACTCCTCGTTTGCCCCAACCCGGAGAAACCATTTTAGGTTCTAGCTTTTTAACAACACCTGGTGGAAAAGGTGCCAATCAAGCTGTCGCGGCAGCAAAATTGGGTATTCCAACTCAGATGGTGGGTCGAGTTGGCAACGATAGCTTTGGTCAAGAGCTACTTGCCGCGTTGCAAGCCGTCGGGATTGAGACCCAAGGAGTACTCGTTGATTCAGAAATCCATTCAGGCGTTGCCATTATCACCGTCAGCGATCGCGGCGAAAACGAAATCATTGGCGTCTTTGGCGCAAATGGACGGGTTGATGCCACCGATGTCGAACGTTTACAACCACTCTTGTCAGGGGTCGATGCGCTGATGTTGCAATTTGAGATTCCGTTGGTGGCGATTCAAGCAGCAGCCCAAACCGCACATAATGCAGGCGTTAAAGTGTTATTTGACCCTGCCCCCGTTCAGACGCGTGACCTGGCTGATCTTTATCCCTTTGTCGATTACCTGTTGCCAAACGAAATCGAAGCCGCTCAACTGGTTGGCTTTACCGTTCACGACCCAGAAACCGCACAACAAGCGGCGATCGCCCTACAACAACAAGGCGTCAACACCGTTGTGATTAAGTTAGGCGCTAAAGGAGCCTTCTGCTTATCCCCTGAAGAATCTTTCTTTGTACCTGCCTTTAAAGTCGAAGCAATTGATACTGTAGCGGCTGGAGATGCTTTTGCAGGTGGTTTTGCCGCCGCCATCGTGGAAGGGCGATCGCTACGTGAAGCCGTCACCTGGGGCAACGCCGCCGGAGCCTTAGCCGCCACCAAACGAGGTGCGCAAGCTGCCATGAGTGATCGGGCAACCTTTGACACCTTTTTACAAAACTTTCAACAGCAAGAACTTTAGAAGCAGGACACATAACAGAGACACTGCAGCAGCCACAGTTAACCCCAGCACTTCCAATACTTCAACACGCCTTTGTAACCGTCGCCTCACGTCACCCGTCCCTTCTGTCAACAAACAGAGCGTTGATCTTTTTTCCTCAACGTTTGGCTAGCTAACCATTCAACCCCCACACGCATCACCTTGCGGGGGTTGTAGGGGAGTGAGTCCCCTACACAGCGGGGGCGCGGGGGGAAGTCCCCCGATCTTGCGGCTGCGCCGCCCCAAAATCTCCGCCTTACTCTAATTGAAAAGGCTTTCTCTTGAATCAATCTATTTCGAGCCAGCAAACCTTGGGGACGTTGCCCCCAAACCCCAACGAGGGGCCGAACCGCCTCCCCTCGCCTCCCCTGCGGAAGGTGTTATTTATTCCAGTGTTTAATAAAAGGGTTTAAGGGTGGGGTGGGAACCCTGCTACGCAGGCTTAAACGACATTTTGCACTCCTTACAAAAAGCAATTTCTAAAGACAGACCGCTTGCTCAAGTCGTTCACACTGCAAATTTCTTTAGACAAACGACAAGGGCGATCGCCTTTGGTAACCTCCGCCTCACGTCACCCGTCCCCTCTGTCAACGAACAGAGCGCTGATCTTTTTCCCCTCAACATTTGGCTAGCTAACCATTCAACCTCCACACGCATCACCTTGCGGGGGTTGTAGGGGAGTGAGTCCCCTACACAGCGGGGGCGCGGGGGGAAGTCCCCCGATCTGGCGGCTGCGCCGCCCCCAAATCTCCGCTTTCAACCCTCCAAAAACCTGTACTCCCATCCAAAAATTCCAAAAAGGAAAGAGCAGAGTAGCTAGCCCTACTCTGCTCCGGGTTAGATCCGCGCTGTTGCACCGTGCAACTCTATCGATACTCCTGCGATTGAATCGCCCGAATTCGAGCTTCAGGACGTAAGAAGCGATCCATCTGAGCTTCAAAAAACTTGCGATTCGCCATCCGATGTTTTGGATTTGGATCATCCAGCGGATACAGGAGTGCCGCGCGCAATGCCTGAATGACAGCCGAAGTGACACAATACATCGATCGCTGAAAACTCACCGCCAGCTGAATCAACATATCTTCCTCTCCACGGCAGTGCTGCTTGTAATACTCCAGCAGGTAAGGGGGCAAGAAATGGAACATATCCTGGTGCAGCAGCGTTGGTGGAATCCCCGCACTCGCAACCGGAAACTTATCCGCATATAACACCCCATAGTGGAAGTCCTCTTGCTTGTCTGGAACTTCCTTCGCCTGAGCATTGTAAGACTTCGTACCGCGGAACGGAGATGTCCGGTAGAACACCGCCTCCACATAGGGCAACGCTGCTTCGTACAGCCAGGTAAAGCCCTTCGACTTAGGAATCACCTCGTAACATTCACCATCAACATAAACATGGTGATAAATGGGCCGACCCGCGATCGCAAAAATGCCATTCACCAGGAAATTCATCGCATCAGGTACACCCTTAAACCCACCCTCATCATAGATGTCAGACATCTCAAAAAAGACAGGCGCCATAACCTCCCAGAAAAGACCCAAATTCGCGTAATATGACGCTTGCCGACACTGCTCCAAAAACATCTCTGGAAACAGCTTGTGCAACGCCAGCATTGCCGGGTTCTTTTTGAAGTATGCCTTGATAGCGCGATCAGCATTCTGCTTATACTCATCGCTATCTAGATAAGCATCAAATTGATTCACCGGAGCATACATTTTGCGATGCCAAAGCATGGATCGCATACACTCCTCAGCAAACTCCATATTGATGCGATCGTGCCAGAAATGATGCATCCAACGAGGCAACTTGCGCTTCAGTTCCCCTTTTTCCATAAATTCACGCAGCTCTGGGTGAGCATCTGCCTGACCGCGCCAGATCCGCAGATCCGCATCATCTCCGGCGTAATGGTTATGGCGATCCATATACTCCTTCGAGATGAAGTACTTACTCAAAGGCAACGGGTTCAAAAAGACCTGTTCGCCAATGTAAAGCAGATCACGCCAGTAAAAATCCATTGGAACTGCGTAAGCCTTATACAAGCCAATGATCTGCATCAAGTTTTCAGGCGTGTCGGGCAACATCGCGCCGCCAGCTTCGAGCCGATGAATGATGTCCGCCAGGGGGTGCATTGACGGGGGGATAACCGTTTTAGGAGCAGCCATGTTCATAGGTGTTTGCAAGTTAGAGTGCTAGAGGTTTGCAAGTGATTCGTAGCAGAACTTACTCAATCGCAGGCGGTGTGTATGGCACTGCAACAATCTGGCGAGTAATGGGAGCGGCTGCGACTAGCGAAGTAGCGGTTGGTTCGCTCCAACGAGTCACCCAACCCGGTTGAATGCCAAACAGCACAATCAAAGCGGTAAGAGCGATCGCGGGGGCTTGTTCGCGAATTGTCACCGAGGGGTAGTAAGCCGTCTCGTTATCTAACTTGCCAAAGCAGGTGCGGTTCAACAAAATCACGAAGTAAACAGCCGTCAGACCCGTTCCGACAATTGCAATCAGCGTTGGCAATGGGAACGCTGGGAAACTGCCCTGGAAAATTAGAAACTCTGCGATGAAGCCCATCATGCCAGGAATACCAGCACTTGCCATGCCACCCAAAATCAACAATGCGGCTGTCAAAGGTAAACCGCGAATCGGGTTGAGCAGACCGTTTAACACATCCAGTTCACGCGTTCCGACCTTGGCTTCAATAATCCCAACCAGGTAGAACAACAGCGCCAGTACCAGACCATGACTCACCATTTGAGTAATCACACCTACCAGCGCCATCGAAGTCAACGCTGAAGTGCCTAACAGCAGATAACCCATGTGACCGATCGAACTGTAAGCAACCATGCGCTTGATGTCTTTTTGAGCGATCGCCGCCATTGCCCCATAAAGTACACAAGCCGCTGCCAGAATCGATAAACCAGGAGACACCAGCGACCACGTTTCAGGAAACAAGCCCAGGCAAAACCGCACTAAACCATAAGTCCCCAGCTTTGACAAAACACCACCGAGCAAAATCGCTGTGGGCGTTGAAGCTTCAACATAGGCATCGGGCAACCAGGTATGGAGTGGCACGAGGGGAATCTTGATGCCAAAGCCAACCAGCATCACTGTCAGCAAAATGAGCTGCAAATTTTGGGGTAACTCCGTTGTGTCGATCGCCGCATAATCAAAGCTCTCAGCACCCGACAACCATGCAGTTGCCAAAAACGCCACCAGAATCAAAATGCCAGAGATCGCCGTGTAAATTAAAAACTTCATCCCAGCATATTCGCGCTTGGTGCTACCCCAAATCACGATCAGCAAGTAGAAGGGAATCAACTCGATTTCATAGAACAAGAAGAACAGCAGCAGGTTTTGCGATAATAATGCGCCTGCCATCCCAGCGCTGACCAGTAACACCAGGGAATAAAACAAGCGCGGCCGCTGCAACACCTGATTTTTGGGCAAAATTGCGTCGCTGCTAATCATTACAACCAGCACCAATAAATTGGTCAAGGCAATCAGCGGAAACGATAGCCCATCAATGCCCAAACTGTAGTTCAACCCTAGGGTTGGGAGCCAATCTAAAAACTCAGGCATTTGAACGCTGCTACCCGTCAGGTCAAATCGGGTGGCGAGCAAAAGGGTGAGGGCGAGTAAGCTACATGCGATCGCAATGGCGGCATTTCGCGCTTGCTTGCCCGAAAGCGGAGTCGGGAAAAAGGCGATCGCGGCAGCACCGACGACTGGAAGCCAAATAAGCGTGCTTAACATAAGGCGATAGAAAGGGATTAAAGAGCGATGGATCTATGAACCGTGAATCGTTAAACGAACTGAGCTTTGAAGAAGTGACACTGAGCGTTCAGAGTTTCCAGGAGTCCCGTTACAGAACCCCAACCCACTCATTAGCCAACGGTCTGCCCCGGTTGCCCAAACCAGTTTGCGCTCATCACCAATGCGATACGAGACAAAAATGGCATCGCTAGAAAGAAGCCCAACAATGAGAGGCCAAACAGAATGGTGAGAGCGTAAAACTGAGACTTACCAGAGGTGCTATAGCGCAGCGTTTGCCCACCAAAGACGGTGGCAATTCCAAACAGGTTGACTAAACCATCGACCAAATGCCGATCAAACCAAGACGTTAAGCGTGAAATGACATCAACGCTAAACACGATGCTGCTGCGATAGAGCTTAGGCGTGTAGAAGTCGTAGGCAATCAGATCTTGTAGACCCTTGAGCGGAAATTGAACGGGTTTGGCGATCGCTTGACTTTGGTAGACAATCGCCCCTAGCGCTGTGCCAAAAATGCTAGACCAGGTGAGCAGCAACGCCAGATCCTTATTCAGATCAGCCCAGTTTGGCAGTAAGCCCAAGGCATCCATGACCAATGGCAAGTGCAGCGCAAAAGCGAACAGAAAGATCATGGGCAGTGCCATCCAAAAGTGGATTTCGGGCGATCGCTGAGCCATTGGCTTTGATTCACCCATGAACACCAGGCTAAACACCCGTGCCAATCCAAAACCCGTCAGCGCATTCACCACCAGCAATACCCCAATTAACCAGGGGTAGGCCGAGCTTTGTAAGCCAGTCAGCAACTTCAGCATGGCCCAAAAGGTACCAAAAGGAGGAAATGCCACCAACCCAACTAAACCAATTGCCAGAGCTAAACCCGAAACCGGACGACGGCCCCACAGACCACCCAACTGCGTTACATCCTGCGTCACACTGTTCCAAATAATGGCTCCAGCACTCATGACCATTAACGCCATTGCTACCGCATGGGTTAGGACTAGAAGCAAAGCGGCATCCGTTTGTCCACTACCCACCGCAATAAAGATGACACCCATGTAAGCGCTAACAAGATAAGAGAGGCAACGCTTGATGTCGATTTGGGCTAATGCAATCAAAGAACCACCAACCGCTGTAACAGCCCCAATAAAGATAGTTGTTTGCAGCACAAAGGGCGAGAGTGCCAGCACTGGCTCTAACTTGACTAATACCCAAGCGCCAGTTGCAACCACCACAGAGTTTCGCAGAATACTGCTGGGAATTGGCCCCTCCATTGCCTCATCAAGCCAGAGGTGTAAAGGAAACTGAGCGCACTTACCCATCGGCCCCGCAATCAGCGCCAACCCTACCAACGCCATCACTGTGGGGTTAACATCGGCTGTTTGTGCCCAAATAGCCAACTCATTAAAATCCCATGTGCCTGCTAAGGGGAGTAACGCAATCACCCCCATCAGCAAAAAGAGGTCACCCACCCGCTTGGTCAGAAATGCATCTCGCGCCCCGGTTACAACCAGGGATTGATTGAACCAAAAGCCAATCAGTAAGTAAGTACCCAGAGTCAGAATCTCTAGAATGATGTAACTAAAGAAAAGGGAGTTACACAGCGCTAAAGCGCACATCCCGCCTTCAAAAAAGGCCATCAATGAGAAGAAGCGTGCCCAGCCCCAATCCATCTCCAAGTAGCCAATTGCGAAGATTTGGGCAAGTAAATTCAAACCTGTGACAAGCGCGATCGCGCCAACGGTCAAAGCTGAAATTTGCAAGGGCAAAACAAATTTCAAATCAGCTACTTCAAACCAGGTAAATGTGATTTCGTAAGCGGGTTGGCCCCAAATCGAAATCAACGCAATCAAAGAGTGAACAAACGAAATGAATGACATGGTTGCGTTGACGTATCCAGACGGGCGAGGACCCGTACGGCGCGTAATCGCCGGAAACCAGATAACCGATAACGCAGCTCCAATCAGAGAATAAACGGGCACAACCCAAATGCCCTGGAGGAATAGGCTAGGCATCAAACTGACCTCTACATTGGATGAATACTGACCACTGAAATGCATCATTCTTGAAGAATTTCAAGACATCGAAACAGATGCATTACGCGTTTAGTAACTCACTTATTGTTTTATTTTTTAGCACACTGGTATAGAGAAAAGAACAAAAAATCGATTCTTTCTTAGAAAATTGTCTATCGATAAAAGTGATTCAAAGAATTGAATGATCTTATAGCTACGTTTTCGATTGGTTTTCTACAAAGATCAACATCTACTGGAGTCTATGCTAATTTTGCTCGGCTTGAGAGATTAAGTCTCGGCATCCGCTTTATTGAAACGGCAGAATGGCTGAAACCTAGGCAGGACAGCAAAAATTAGGAGCGATCGCCATTTCGCTTAAACTCACATTAAACCTGCATCTTCCATAATGCATAATGTGAGACACAATCCACTTTTTTTATTCCTAAATCAGCCACTTTAGAAATTATTTATAAACTCTATAGATAATCATCAATACAACAGTTTTTAAACCCAAAAAGACGAGGTCTGACTGTATTTCTAAATTTCAATTAGCTCACAGCTTTTTCGCAGTTTTTTTCGATTAACCAAGCCAGATTTTCATCTACCTAAAGTTAGATTCTACTGGTTCTTCTCATTGACCAAGGTAGCGCGTCTTATACGTGTTCTCGGTTCCTACTTTCTTGAAATCGCATCCGCCTGTGATTTGCGGCTCCGTTATTCCATCAGCGGCTCATTGCCCATGCCTAGCAGCTTTAGGGCTAAGCAAGCTATCTTGAGTCTATGGAGCAACAAAAGCAAAATCCCTTAAGGTGGGTCGTTCGTCGTCTATTCCGAGCCTTATCTCTTTATCAATTTTGTGGGCGGGCTGTTCAACTGGTTTGGCAAACCAATCGACTTCTGACCATTGCCCTCGCCTTTTTTACCCTTATCGCTGGCTTATTACCCGCATCGATCGCCTATGTCGGCAAGCTCATCGTTGATCATGTGGTGCTTGCGGCTCAGTCAGGACTAGCGAGCGATCGCTGGCAAACATTGCAATACCTCGCTTTAGAAGCGGTTCTGGTAGCACTCTTGTCGGGGATGCGGCAGGGTATATCCCTTTGTCAGTCACTTCTGCGGGTGCTATTAGGACAAAAGGTGAATGTGCTGATCCTTGAAAAAGCATTGACGCTGGACATGGCCCATTTTGAGGACTCAGAGTTCTACGACAAGATGGTGCGGGCGCGACGAGAAGCCTCGATCCGTCCATTAAGTCTCGTGGGGCGCACTTTTGGGTTAGTCCAAAACAGTTTGGCGCTGGTGACATTTGGTGGGTTGTTGCTGCAATTTTCGAGTGCGGCTCTGTTGATTTTGGTGATCGCCGCTGTTCCCGCTTTTATCGCTGAGACACGCCTCGCAGGGGAAGCCTTTCGCCTATTTCGGCGGCGAGCTCCGGAAACACGCCAACAAAACTATCTGGAGTGGTTGATGTCTAACGAGTCAACCGCAATGGAGGTGAAGCTATTTCAGTTAGGGCCATTGCTGCTCAACCGCTACCGCAACATCTTTGACCGCTTTTACCGCGAAGACCGAAATCTCACCCTGCGACGGGGGCTGTGGAGTTACGCTCTGGGTCTGCTCAGCACGCTTGCTTTTTATGGAGCTTACGTCTGGATTGTGTTGGAGGCGATCGCAGGCAAAATCTCGCTGGGCGATCTGACAATGTATCTGGTCATCTTTCGACAAGGGCAATCCACCTTCTCCGACATGCTCAGCACGATTAGCGGTATGCACGAAGATTGTCTCTATTTGTCGCTGCTCTACGAGTTTTTAGAACAACCGATTGCCGAGCCGACAGGCTACGCGATTCGCGGTGTTGCCCCTGAAGATGGGCTGAAATTTGAGCGGGTGACGTTCACCTATCCCGGCAATGACCAACCTGCCTTACAGAATGTCTCGTTTCATCTACGGCCGGGTGAGAAGCTGGCGATCGTCGGTGAAAATGGGTCGGGCAAAACAACCCTCATTAAGTTGCTGACGCGGCTCTACTCGCCTGACGCTGGGCGCATTTTACTGGATGGACTGGATTTGGAAACATGGGATGTTGAAGCGCTCCAACGCCGAATCGGGGTGATCTTTCAAAATTTTGTGCGCTACCAGTTTACGGTCGGTGAAAACATTGGTGTGGGTGACGTTTTGGCGCTTGAAGATGGCGATCGCTGGCAAGAGGCCGCCATTAAAGGTACGGCGCATCCCCTCATCACGACGCTGGCAGATGGTTATCATACCCAGTTGGGGCGCTGGTTTAAGGAAGGCCGCGAACTGTCGGGTGGACAATGGCAAAAAATTGCACTTTCCCGCGCTTTCATGCGAATGGATGCCTCAATTTTGGTACTTGATGAACCCACGTCTGCGATGGATCCAGAAGCAGAGGCGCAGATTTTTGACCAGTTTCGCCTGATGACACAAGACCAGATGGCAATTCTCATCTCGCATCGCTTTTCAACGGTGCGGCGCGCCGATCGCATCCTAGTGCTTAATGCAGGCAAAGTCTTAGAATGCGGCACCCACGAAGAACTGCTCCAACAAAATGGACGTTACGCCCACTTGTTTACCCTGCAAGCCGCAGGCTACCGCTAAGATTTGGACTGCTGCTCGGCTGAACGTTCTAGCCGTTTTATGGCTTGTCTCACAGCCGAAGGGTTCACTTTTCTTCTAGCCGATCGCACACTACCGTTCTTGCACCAGAACGTAAGGTTGCACAATCAGCGCATTAAACCGCTTGGTGCGATTTTGGTTCCAGTCTGAGATTTGTTGAGGCGATGGTTTTTGAATTAGGGCTTCGGCGATCCAGCGTTGCACCGAGGTAACGTTATCGTTGGCGATCGCCTCACCGACATCCACCAGGTTAAGGTCATGATTCACCAAAATTACGGAATCTCGCTTGGCATGGGGTTCGAGCCAGTCCCATTCTGCTTCATCCAGAGATTCTGCTAATTCGCTGCGTAAGTCACTCACGATAACGCCTCTTTCAAGTCAGGAGGCTAAATGCTAACACGGTCAGGAGAATGTCTCAAGCAGACCCTATCCTTCGCTGAGCTTTGTTAACAGTGTTGACCTTACCAGGGATTGCCCACCATCGTAAACGGCGACCAATAGAACGGATGGCTGAGGTCTGAGACTTCTTGCTCTCGCAGATTGGGGGGAAGCGGCAAAGCCCCCGAGGCTAGCCCCATGAGTTGGCGATCGCTCGAAACATTGACGGTGCCATTCAGCATTGCCAGTTGTGCCTGACGCAGTGCTTCTGACTTGATTGGAACTTGTCGCAAGCTTTCATAAAACTTGCTCATCAACGCCAGAGTGCCGATATCGCTGACATACCACAAACTACCTAAAGCTGATTTAGAGCCTGCTTTGATCGCCATTCCGGCAAAACCCAGCTCGGCATCGCGATCGCCTAAGGCTGTGCGGCAGGCACTTAACACTAGTAATTGGGCAGGTGGGTCGTTTAACCCTAATTCTCGTAGTTGGTCGAGCCGCAGTTGTCCATCTTCAAATTGCACATAGGAGTTGCTTGCATCCTTGGGGCGAAATTCACCGTGAGTTGCCAGATGCACAATTCCAAACGGCTCTTGTTTACGGGCTGACTTCAGGTTTCTGAGGGTAAATTCGTCGTCAGGTAACACAGTCGCTTTCCACAGCCGTTGAATCGTTTGCAGTTCTAGTGGAACGGCTGGCAAGTCGCGCTGATCTGCAAATTCAGCAGTTCCCATCGCCAAAACTTTAGTGTTCTGCAGATTCACGTAGCGGGTGTCGGTCAAGCTCAGGCTGGGCATCAGACCGATACTATATTTCTGCACCAGAAACTCATTTTGAGGGTTTTGCAGAGCTGCAACTGGGAGCGATCGCAACTGCTCATCCATCACAAACACGAGGTTGTTAATTTCGCGCTCTTGCAGCGTCGCTTCAATCGGTGCAATCAACCACTGATAAAGCTGTTGAGCCGATTTTTGATAACTCTTGGTGCGAGTCTTGCGCACGTCAGACACCTCCGATCGCAGTTCTTGGGCAACGGCGATCATCTCTTGCCGGGTCACACCTTGAAGCCGCCGCCGCACAGGCGTTCCCTTAGCCGTAACGACTAGAATTTCAACCCCGTCATCGGTCCGACTCTCATTGGTCAGCAGTCGCGGATTCGTGTTGGGCTCTCCTAAATATTGGGCAAACTCTTCTGAAAAAGCGGCTTCTTGACTAGCAAAACTCAAGCCTGTCGCAAATCGGGTCGGCATAAACCGGACGTAGATCAAAGCCGGACGTACTCCAGTTGCTCGCTCAATTTCTTGCAAGATTTGTTGTGCCTGGTCAAGGTTTCTTAAAGCAAACGGTTCGCCAATCACAATTGGGTCGGTTGGGTCAGCTTGCGGCGGTTCAGGGATTTCTTCCGGTGGCGGTTCTACGATGACTTGAGCAATCGAGGTTGGCGTTGAGCTTGAAACTCCATCGCTGGCACTCAGACTAAAGGCATCCAGGTTGCCAACAAATCCGGGCGGTGGCACAAACTCTAGAGTGTCTCCCGGATTGATCACACTGCCGACAGTTGCCACACTGCCATTAATCCGTAGAATCGCGCCAGGGGCGATCGCGCTAATTTGAAGCTGCGTTACATCCAAGTTGACATCGTTGGCGGTTGCTGCCAGGTCAGTAAATGAGAAAGTGGTTGGCTGATCAACCTGTACCTCTGGCAAATTGGAAATGGCAGAAAGGCTCGGCGGTGTATTAATCGAGCTGATCCGAATGGGAGCCGGAACACCCGCCGCATCGCCACCATTGGGTAATACTGGGAAGCTGCCACTATTCAAGATAGTAGGTGTCGTCCCAGTGCCAGTACGAACGCCGTTTGAGATTCCATTCACCGAGGCATTGTTTAACTCAAACGGTACATTATTGGGGCCACCATCATGTTGCAGCGTGACAGTACCACCTTGCTCATCCACAGTGGTTGCCAAGGCACCTGCTTGAGCATCAATTGTAAATTCTTCGCTGCTGCCAAAGCCTGTGCCACGGACAGTGCCTTGCGCTAACACTTGAACGTTACCACCGACTGCCCTGGCTTCTCCCGGCGAACCCTCACTGCTATTACTGGCAAAGGCAGCCGCATCAATGCTAGTGAAAATAATGTTGCTACCAACCGTTTGAGTTGTGAGTGTGACAGCACCAGCTTGAGCAAATGATGCTTCTGAGGGAGAAAAGCCAGAGGCGTCAGCATTGGTAATGATGCGATCGACTTGAAGTAGCCCATTCTGAACTAGGAGAGAGACATCTCCACCTCGCACTTCGGAGCCATAAAATTGACCATTAGCAAAGGCAGTAGCATTAATATCTTGAGCAACAATGCCGCTACCTGCTTGTAGGTCTACCTCCCCTGCCTGAACCTGCGTGATATCACCAAAGTTGGTCACACCAGTTGCACCTGTTGTAATTGCTCCCACACTAATAGTTCCGTTTGGTGCTGCTAGATTGACAGCGCCTCCTGTTGCTGTGCCCTCACCTTCTATCGCAGTTGTATCAATTGTCCCTGTTTGAATATTTCCTGTTCGCGCAATTAAATCAACTGCTCCTCCTCGTGTGGGTAAAGACGTCTCAGTTCCATTTGCAGAAGCATTGATACCGCCAGTGGTAATGCTGCCCTGGGCATCTAAAATCACAGGGCCTCCGATTATACGCTCTGGTACTGAAAATTCACCCTCGTTTGTGAATTGAGTAAAGTTGGAGGTATCAATATTTCCATTCACAACGATGTTGCCCGGTGCAGAAGGGGTGGGTGTTACCGTCAGCCCAGCGGGAGGAGTACCAATTACTTCAGGGGCGGCAACAGCGGTACCTGCTCGCAAGATCAAGGCAGGTTCGGTCGTTAAAATTCCTGCATCTGGGTCGCTGCCAGGAATTGTCGTGTCTGGTCCGGTAATCTCAATATCGCCATTAAAGGTGATGTTGCCGCCTGCTTCCACCTTCAGCGCAACTCCGGTGTAAGAGCCAAACGTGACATCCCCAGTCGAGCGAATAATCGGGTCGTAGAGGCTGACGAATGTGCCCGCACTCCCATCTAGCTTTTGAATTGAGAAATTACCACCACTCCAAAAATGGGCATCTCCAGAGATAGTGCCGTTACTCACCAGACTCAAGTTGCTGCCACTTTGAAACGGCGTGATCGGATGATTTAACGCCAGAATATCGATCGCCCCGTTTCCCTGAATTGTGAGATTGCGATCGGCTTGTACCTTCACGGCATTGGCAACACTATCGCGTACCAGTACCGTGTTTTTTGCAGTTAAAAAAGCATCTTCGAGCGATCGCACCTGCGCCTCTGCCACAATCAAATTTTCTTGGGCTTCCAGGCGAATTGTCTGACCTGTAATTTGAGCTTGAGAGCCTGCGACAGCGACATCTCCGGGATTCACAACAAAGCCTGTTGCAGTTTGCACAGCATCACCAATCACCGTCAGGCCAAGTTGACCAACGGCGAGTTCGGCCAGGGGTTTTGCAGGCTGGGGCATCGGCAACGTGTTGGGAGCCTGCATCTCAATCGTGAGCGGACTTCCCGGCTGGCTGATGCGAATCACCGAGCTACCCGGTACCGCTGAAATAACGACACCACCAGGGGCGTTAATTTGCCCAATATTAATCACGGTACCGCCGGTCAGGCTGACGCTATAGCCAGGTAAAGTGGTCAAATTCCCGGCATTAATGATGCTTCCGGGTTGGGTGAGAGAAAACGCGAGACTGCCAGGGTTGCCTGTCAGATTGGCGTAGTCATTCGTTCCGATCGCGCTAAACCACTGATCGCCAAACCCAATGCCATTGGCGGTTGTCGCGGCAAAAGCGGCTGGCACATCTAGTCGAGCATTCGAGCCAAACACAATTCCGGCGGGGTTCATCAAGTAAAGATTGGGTGTGCCCCCCGTCACTTTTAAGATGCCGTCGATCAAAGACGCTTCGCCGCTGGTGACACGTCCCAACAAGTTCTGAATCTGAGGATTAGCAATAAAGTTGGCAACCTGGTTCGCATCCAATCCAAATTTTGAAAAACTGTGGAACAGGTTCGCGCCATCTTTAGAAAGTTGCCCACCCGTAATGTCGAACTGGTTGTTGGTTTGAATGACCTGTGTATTGGTGCCATCTGCAGCAGGTGTAATAGCTTGAGCCACTAAAAAGCCGTTTGGTTGGGTGGGTAACGACTCTGGCTGAGCAATACTGTCAGGAATGGGGTGAGACCGAGACTGGGTGCTGGTGTTTAGGCGATCGCCCATACCAGCAGGCGGCAGCTGAAATGCCGGAGGAGGCGTCGCAATCGCCTGGTTCGCAGCTAAAAATGGCAACCCGACAAGCATTAAGCCTGTTCCAGTTGTCGCGAGCGATCGCCCATGACTCACAGGCTCCACGTTGACCCGCTGACTCCGCCGTTGAATCGCCGCTGCTCTGGCCCGTGCTGCTTGCCGTTCTTGTGCCCGTCGATTACGAGTCGAGACGCTATTGGTGTGGAAGCGGTAGTAATAAAGTGGACGGTCTAAGTGATCAATTTCAGTGACTTCCGACAAGCGCAGGCACAGATCATAGTCTTCTGCCAGACTGTAGCTTGGATTAATTCCCCCCACCTGGTCATAGACGCTCCGCCGGATTAAGCGGAAATGAAAAGTCATGAACTTTTCGAGCAGTTTCTCTGGCGAGTAGGGGATCTGGCACCGACTACCGTAGCCCGTCACCTGAGTGTTTTCGTCCATCACCCAGTACTCTGTGTAAACCATTCCGGTGTGAGGGTTGGTTTTGAGGTGATTGACTGTTACTTCCAATGCTTCGGGAGCCAGGAGATCGTCGCTATCAACCCAGCCAAGATACTTGCCTGTTGTTTGCTCGATCGCGCCCTTTAATGAAGTTGCTAAGCCTGCATGTTGAGCCACGACGACTCGGACACGTGGATCGCGTTGGGCGTAGTGCTGCGCGATCGCCAGGGATTGATCGGTGGAGCCATCATCCCAAATCAGCAGCTCAAAGTCGGGATAGGTTTGACTTAAGACGCTGACGATAGCCGCACTGAGATAGCGATCGCAGTTGTAACTGGTGATGATCAGAGAAACGGTGGGGCGCATAAGCAGAGACGATTTGCCAGAGAACAGATTGACCGATGAATGATTGCACAAAGCAGAAAAGCTAAAGATTTGTAATCGAGTTGTCAGACTAGCTTTAACAAATCGAAATCAGAATGCTTTTGAAGTCTGCTTTTTCCCTGTAGCTAACGTTTCATCGATGCTTTCATCTCTTCAGGAATTTCCTACAAAGGTTTCACAAGACTTTTCTTTACGGATGCTGTCGGAAAGACTGCGTATGCATAATTCCAAGCTGATCCAGTTCCTGGTTAACTATGGATTCTTCTCCTGCCCCCAGTTCACCGTCACCTGCTGTTCCTGCTGTTCCTGCGGTTGCTGAGGCGATCGCCGACTCCAAAGCAGCCCATTCGCAAGTTGCCGATTTACCCACGGCTGTCTTGCCACCTGAGACAAGTACCGCCGAATTTTCAGAAGCGCAAGCGGATGATGCAGAGGTTCTGCCCAATAGCCGCGAACCTGGGTTTGTGCTGCCTGATGCAGCCGATTCTCCACCCAGTTCTGCGACGAAATCTGCTGTGTCGGTCAAAGCGAAGGAAGGGTGTGAACCGAGCCATACCTGTCATTCCAAACAATCTCCTAAGCGCTCTAAGGCAATCAGCCCATCCCGGTTTGAGCAGCTATCCCAAAATTTTCAAGCGCCTCCTGCTGAGACAGTCCCAATTGATTTGGCTCCGGTCGTGCCAACCCCAAACTCCCCGGCTGAGACAATTCTCACCGAACCAACTCCGGCTGAACCATCTCCAGCAGAACCAACCCTCACCGAACCCCCTCCGGCTGAACCATCTCTGATCGAGCCACCTCCAACAGAACCTCCGGCTGAAGCAACTCCTACAGAAACTCCTACCGAGCTAACACCTGCCGAACCATCCCCGGCTCTACCAGAGACTCAAGAAGTTCAAGTGCAAAAGATTCAGGTGGTGGGTAGTACGGTGCTGACGGCCAGCGATATAGAACCGTTAGTGCAGCCGCTACAGGGGCGCACCGTCACCCTTGCTGATTTAGAAACCCTGGCAGACAACATTACTCAGCTCTATTTGCAGCGAGGCTTTTTGACATCACGGGCGCTTTTAGATCGCGACAGCATCGCGAATGGAAATGTGGCGATTCAGGTCATTGAAGATACGCTAGAAGAAATTCAAGTTGAAGGGTTAAGGCGATTAAAGCCGTCCTACATTAAAAGCCGCATTCAACGGGCAGCGGGAACACCTATCAACGTTGCCAAGCTCGAAGACCAACTGCGTCTTTTACGGGCTGATCCACTTTTCTCAAATATTGAAGCAACCTTGCGAGTCGGGAGTGGGTTGGGTAAAACCGTTCTGGTGGTGCGAGCGACAGAAGCCAATCCTTTTTCGGGCAACGTTTTTATCAACAACTATTCGCCCCCTAGCGTCGGGTCTGAGCAGTTTGGCACTTTTCTCACTTACCGTAATCTTACGGGCAACGGGGATTTTCTTTACGGTGGCTACACGCGATCGACGACGGGCGGTTCCGAAGAATTTGATTTGGGCTATCAGATCCCGATCAATCCCAGTGAGGGGACAATCCGGCTGCAAGCGAACTGGAGCAACAGTGAAATTACGCAATCTCCATTTTCGGAGTTGGGGATTCGAGCCGATTCTGAACAGTACGGCATCACCTACCGCCAACCCATCATCCGTAATTCACGCGAAGAACTTGCCCTTTCGGTTGGATTTTCTTACCAAGACGGGCAAACCTTCATCTTCAATGATGTCCCCTTCTTTTTTGGCATTGGCCCGGATGCTGATGGGCGCAGTCGCACCAGTGTTGTGCAGCTTGGGCAAGAGTACATTCGTCGAGATTCGGGTGGTGCCTGGGCGTTTCGATCGCTCTTTAACATTGGCACCGGACTCTTCGACGCGACTCAAAATCCGGGGTCTGACATTCCCGATGGGCAGTTTTTTGCCTGGTTAGGGCAAGCGCAACGGGTGCAGCGTTTAGGCGATAATCACCTGTTAGTCGTGCAGGCTGATGTGCAACTTACTCCTGATAGCTTACTGCCGTCTCAACAATTTGTGATTGGGGGTGGGCAGTCGGTGCGGGGTTATCGGCAGAATGCGCGGACAGGCGATAATGGTTTCCGCTTTTCCATTGAAGACCGCATTACGCTTGATCGCGATGCCAATGGTAGCCCGATTGTGCAAGTGGCTCCCTTCTTTGAAATGGGTTCCGTCTGGAATGTATCGGGCAACCCTAACCCTCTACCCGATCAAAACTTTTTGGCGGGTGTTGGCGTTGGCTTGCTGTGGCAGCCTGTACGCGGGTTAAACGTGCGGGTTGACTACGGGTTACCACTGATTAGCCTGGACGATCGCGGCAACAATTTTCAAGATTCAGGAGTGTACTTCAGTGTTAACTACCAATTCTAAGGCGATCGCCTTTTCCTCATAAATCCATAAATTCACTGAGGAATGAATTCTCCCTTGCCTGGTAACGTATTCAGATGGATGCTGGATGAAACTATTTCATTAGTTCTGTTAAAGCTGGATCGGTTACGTAAGGTTACTCGTGTCAATACTTTTGGGTGAATCCAGGAGGTGTAAAAGAGAGACTCCTGGGTAAAGTCGCGGCAACATTTTTTGTCTAACTCAGCTGGCGATCGCAAGTGGTCTGTCGGTTTGTTCGCTGCATTCTACTAGAAAAGCTCTAAACACCTCTACTTTTATTGTTTCAATCTTATGTTGAGCACTGACTTATGCCTGCTCATTACAGGTGCTACTGTTCCTGTGCTAAGTGGGCTTTTGGGTAAGCTGTATCAGCGCCGACTCGCTCAAGCCCTAGAGCAGCGTAACTCTGAGTTAGAGGCAAAGGTGCAGCAGCGCACGCTTGAATTGCAACAGCTCGCCGAGCAACAAAATGCCCTGGCAGAAGTAATCCGTAAGATTCGCTCATCACTTGATATCGAAACAATTTTTCAACTGGCTGCAACAGAGGTGCGGCAGTTATTAAGCGCTGATCGCGTCGGAGTTTTTTGTTTCTACCCCAACACAGGCTATGACGATGGCGAGTTTGTCTCTGAGTCAGTTGTTGAACCCTATGACTCGGCGCTTAAGATTCGAGTGCATGACCACTGTTTTGGCGATCGGTTTGCCGCCCACTACTACGAAGGCAAAATTCAAGCAGTCGCTGATATCCACAACGCAGGCTTGTCACAGTGCCACATTGATGTACTTTCGCGGTTTCAAATTCGAGCCAACTTGATTGTGCCAATTTTGAAAGGTGAGGCTCTCTGGGGGTTGCTCTGCATCCACCAATGTGCAGCCCCTCGCGCATGGCAGGGAACAGAGATTGAGTTTGTCAGCCAAATTGCAACGCAACTGGGGGTCGCCCTTCAGCAAGCAGAATTGTTAGAACGCAGCCGTCAACAAGCGCTTGAGTTAGCGACAATCAACTCTAACTTAGAGCAAGAGATCATCGTTCGACGACAGGCAGAGCAGCGTTTGTCACTCTTTATTCAACAGACCCCACTTGCGGTGATTGAGTGGGATACAAACTTTCGCGTCACTCGTTGGAATCCTGCTGCCTGTCAAATGTTCGGCTACACGGCAACCGAAGCAATGGGCAGACATCCGGCTCAACTGGTGTTGCCGGAAGAAGTTTGGGAATCGGTTGACGAAAACTTTACAATGCTGCTGACTCAAAACGAGGGAAGCCGCAGCACAACAGAGAATCTGACAAAAGATGGCAGGCTGATTGTTTGCGAATGGTATAACACCCCGCTGATCGATGCTGGTGAAGTGATCGGCATTGCTTCCCTGGTGCTGGACATTACCGAACGAGTCCAGGCGGAGGCACAGCTTCGCCAAAAGACAGAACAGTTGCAAAACGCCTTGCAAGAGCTGCAACACACCCAGACTCATCTGATCCAAAGTGAAAAGATGTCTTCATTAGGGCAGTTGGTTGCGGGGGTGGCGCACGAAATCAATAATCCGGTGAACTTCATCTACGGCAATATTGCCCACGTGGATGAATACACACAAGATTTATTAGGTCTATTAGAGCTGTACCAAAGCTACTACCCAGAAGCGATCGCAGAGATCGACGCCAAGATTGAAGACGCTGATCTGGAGTTTATTGGGGAAGACTTGCCAAAACTTCTAACATCAATGCGCGTTGGGGCAGAGCGCATTCGTGAAATTGTTTTGTCACTGCGTAACTTCTCACGGCTTGATCAAGCTGAGGTGAAGCCCGTTGACATTCACGAAGGGCTTGATAGCACGCTGATGATTTTGCAGCACCGACTGAAGCCAACCGCCAGTCGTCCTGGTATTGACGTGGTAAAAGAATTTGGTGATTTACCAGAGGTCGAGTGTTTTGCCGGGCAACTCAACCAGGTCTTTATGAATT
Source organism: Leptolyngbyaceae cyanobacterium M33_DOE_097 (assembly GCA_015296075.1). Lineage (GTDB taxonomy): Bacteria > Cyanobacteriota > Cyanobacteriia > Leptolyngbyales > Leptolyngbyaceae > DSRU01. The sequence goes on from DVDV01000148.1 coordinate 59,351, forward strand.
TGCTAGCCAATGCGATCGACGCGTTGCAAGAGTATCAAGACTCACATGGCAAAGTGATGCCCAATCAGCAACCTGCTCGCATTACGATTTCGACTTGTGGGCTGGATGCTGAGACGGTGCAAATTGGCATTAAAGACAATGGGCCTGGGATCCCCGAAGAGGTGCGAGATCGCCTGTTTGATCCATTCTTTACAACCAAACCTGCTGGCAAAGGCACAGGCTTAGGTCTGTCCATCAGCTACCAGATTGTTGAGAAACATCAAGGCACTCTGCGCTGCCGCTCAACAGAAGATGGGGGCGCTGAGTTTGTGATTAAAATTCCAGTTAAGCAAGCAATTTCAGCTAAAGCCGACAGCTTGTTGCTAGACAATCCCGCTACTTAAACGAATGGTGTAGCCAGCTCGTTGCCTGACAAATCTTTTCCCCTCATCCCTAAAGCCCTTCTCCTACAAGGGGCGAAGGGACTTCAACCCAAATTGTTAGCTTGACAGCCCCTCTACCGCGTTGGAAGAGGCATTGAGGGTGAGGGCGTGGGTTTTGTCAGTCAATCAGGTGTAACCAGTCTAACGCCTACTTCTTCCAGGGCAGCTTGGTGCCCATCTCGGTTGCGGCTGAAAAGATCAAATAGCCAATCAGCAGGGCAACGCCTGCCAAAAAAGGAACTAAATCATCCGGCATCGGTGCTTCCTCCGGGCGGGTTGGTTGGGTGTAGCGTCTCGCTATCGACTTTAGACAGCAGATCAATCGCGTCTCCCAACGCAAGTGTGAGGCTATTGCGGGTCTGGGCGTGCTGTTCTTGCTCCGTTTGCAACAACCGGGAGAGGCGATCGCATTCTTGCAGTGCTTGAACCAGACGGGCTTTTATTTCTTGCTCTGAGGTAATTTGATCGACCTCAATTTGAATCGGAGTGATGTCAGAGATCGGGCTTTTGCTCGGTATCTGGGGCGATCGGATCTGGCTGATTTCGCGCCGCAGCTGCTCGATTGTTTTTTGGGCCAAAATCGTATCGCGCCGCCGCTGCTGTGCTTCCGTTTCGTAAAGCTTGCGCCAACTGGCAGCACTTTCGTAAGCTCGCTCACTTTCCTGCTGTGCTTGCGTCAGCTGTTCCCTGAGTGTTTGGATTTCGGCTAGCCACTGGGGGATATCCTGCGACATCCGCTCTGCTCCTTAAGACATGCGTGGGAGCATTCTACATAGATTTCGCGCTCCCCTGCTGCTTTCTTGTCATTTTGTAGAGTCTTCAAATGTCAAATGGGCTGCTCCATCATTCTTAGACTTTAGGCTAAATGCAATTTTCCACTATACGTCAGGGCAATTAGCCGTTCGGCCCCCTGAATGTGGTGCATTTTTTGAACTAGCGCGATCGCGTTCGTCGCCGAAAAACAGCAAGACCACTTGCAACAACCATCGCCCCAGCCATCGTTGCAGGTTCGGGTACAGGTTTTGGTTCAACAGGGTTGCTTAAGCCAAAGTACAAATCAGGTGATTTGCCATCCCAATCATCATTCTGGGCATAAAAGTGAGTGCGATTGGTATTGGCATCGTAGACAAAGTTTTTGACAATTGTGTAGCCAGGGTTGAAATTAAACAGGCTCAAAATTCCAGCCGTTTTAGCTTGGTTAGACCAATCGCCAACAATTGAAACAACCAGGTCATAGCGAATTTGGGAAGCTGTGTCTGTCGTTGAGCCACCACCCAAAAACTCTAACGACCAATCGCCGGATGCAGTATGAGATCGCCGAATCCAACTTTCCGCGAAACCTGCGGTTGGACTGGTTGCCACAGGGGTGCTGTAGCTCCAAAGGTAACTAGCCTGATTGCCTAAGCTCACAACATTGTATTGAGCAGAGTTGGGAAGCGATTGGCCGCCCACCAGCTTGAGATTGTTGTAGGAAAATTTGTAGTCTTGGAAGAAGGGTTTGACATCGACCTGAAAGCTAAAAGCCTCGTTTGGAAAGGTCTTACCTGAAACAACCGCAGTATAATTTACAACCGCGTCTGAGAAATCTGCTTTTGTGAAATCGATGGTGTAAAACGAACCCCGGTAGGTCATATCGAATGCGCGGCCGATTGATGGAAAGAGGCCAACAACTGCAACAACACCAACCGCAGCAAGACCAAACCTGCGTGCTTGTGAAATGGCTCGTTGCCAATTAAAAGAAGGTTTCATAGCTCGATTCCAAAGGCTTGGACAGCCTCCAATCACTACTAGCTTTAAGAGACGTTCAACCCGAAGCCCAGACGACCTGATGATAAAAACTCAAAACTAGGGCTAGTTGATCAGACTGCTCTACTCCAAGAAAGTTCCTAAACAACGCAAGTACGTACAGGGGACACCAATAGATGCACATGAAGCAGACTCAGTAATATTACGAGGCCGCCCTGTTCTAGAATGACTCAGTTTAGGGGGGATGCGTACACCATTCATGCAAACTTCACTGCATTGTGAAGCAGCTTTATCACGCCTTCATTGAGGAAAATTATGGGTTGTCGGTCACTGTAAGCCGAGAAGTGGGTTAAGGATGGTTGGAGTTGGCAGCAATAGCAACACAAGAAAAAAGAGAGTCAATAACCCCAAAAAGTAGCGGCGATCGTCTAACTCTGATACATCATTCAGCGTTGCCTCATCGGTCGCTGGTAAGAGAAACAGCAAAATAGCCAGAACCATGAGGTGAAAGTATTTCAGCGATAAAAGAAACAGCCCAATTCGGACAAATTGGCTAATCATCGTCGCCCGTCTTTGCCCAAACATGGCATGAGTGATACGCCCACCGTCTAACTGGCCAACGGGCATCAGGTTAAATGCGGTGACGAGCAGACCTAAGAAACTAGCAACAGCAACAGGGTGCAAGTTTAATACCGTTGATCCGGTCAGTTTGCTGCCTAGTGCTAATTTACTGAGCAAGCTGAGGAGCAGTGAAAAATGGGGATCAAAGGTCTGAAAAAAGCGAGTCAGCGTGAACTGAGCCGATGCCTCTGGTACTGGAAGAACTTGTGAGTGAGCAAAGCCCCACAAAAGCAGAGGCAAGCCAATGCAAAGGCTGATTAAAGGCCCCGCGATGCCGATATCAAACAACCCTTTACGATTAGGTAGGGGCGATCGCAGGTGAGTAAACGCGCCAAAGGTGCCAAACGGCAAAAGAGGTAACGGTAAGACCGGGATGAAGTAAGGTAACGTCGCTCGCACCTTATATTTACGAGCTGCGAAGTAGTGGCCTAGCTCATGGACTCCCAAAATCAGGAGTAAAACAACAGCATAGGGAAAGCCTTCAGAAATTCGTTCAAATGAGAAATTGTTGAGCCGATTCGACAGTTGTAGCCAGGCGAGACTGGTTGTGTAGAAGGTGATGATTGCTAAAAAGATCGCCAAAACAGGGCGAGTGTCGTCTTGTCGAACACGGGCAGATAGTTGAGTGTGAGGATTGGTGACCAACGCAAAGAAGGGCTTGCCATTAGCCCCTTCTTGAAAAATGGTGTAGAAGCGATCGCCAAACGCCGACTCAATATTTTCACAAACCGTGCGATAAGCGACTTCAGGGCTGCTGCGGAGTTGGCCTCGACAGATTACCGCTTGGGGTCGATACTCGATTTGCTGCAGGTAATAGACCGACCAGGGGAAACAATTTTTGAGGCTGCCTTCTTCGAGTTTGTTTAAGGGGCTAGGAGTGAGCGTTTCGGGGCGGGCGATCGCGGTATTTGAGTCTATTTCTGAACCACTTTCGCCATCGCTGGATGACTTAACCGCCGGGGAGACACGCCCCATCTGGATCAGCACCCAATACAAAACGAGGCAAACAATAAAGGGAATTAGAACCAGCTCTGAGGGCATCGTTTTTTCAGTACCCTTTAAGAGGCCCCAGGCACTCCAAATAAAAGCGGGAGTCATCGCAACCAGCCACAATAACCAGGTTGGTGTGCGGGTTACACCTGACACTCGTCGCACAATCAGGTAAGTGATAAACCCCAGCAAAAATAGAAGAAACAATACGTTCATAGGCAGTTGGTTGCTTTAGGCAAGCTCCCTTTCTTTATCCCCAACGGGTATGTCAAATAGATTGTGTCAAAGGTAAAAATTCAAGTTGGAAAGCGATCGCCAAACTCAATGGCGAAACGGTTGAGGGCAGGTTTCCAATTGGAAATCGGCATCGTCCACTTTTGGGCAATATTTTGAATCGCC
>DVDV01000116.1 GCA_015296075.1 Leptolyngbyaceae cyanobacterium M33_DOE_097
AAGCAGGCTATACACTAATCCTTGGGCGTGTTGAACAATGGTTTCCATAACCGTTCAGTTAAATTTTGATTACGCCCTTTCTTTCAGATTTTTCCTTCTTTGGCAACCCCTTGTTGAAACTGGTGCAAGATCTCAGTTGACTAATTTTGTGTTGATGTGGACTGAGCCAATGTTGTTTGAAAGTGAGTGACTAACGCATCGACAGCGGTTGAAACTTGAGGATCACGATCGTAGAAGTCGAGGTGTTGCCCTTCTGTCCAAACTAACTGCTTTGCGCCACCTAACGAAGTATAGAATTTGCGGGCATTATCTGGTAAGGCAGAAGCATCACTGTGTACCATCAACGTTGGAGCTGTGATTTGAGGAGCGATCGCCAGCGCATCAAAGCTTTGCCATTCGTGCCAGGACATCACCGCAAAGCGATTTGTCCACTCTGGGATCACACCCCGATCCGTACTGCCGTAATAGCTAACATCACCAAACATCGCGGCACTACGATCGTCCTGAGAATAAGCCGGAACATAAGCCACCTCACCTGTGCGATCGTACTGTTCACGCGCAGCCTGCCCCAGTTCCATGCGATGCTGCACCGTTTCTTCCCCAAATAAGGCATTGAGTGAATCCATGTCATGTAACCAGGCGGCAACGGTTGCAAAAGATTTGAAGCTTGAATCTTCCGCAACTGCCTGTGCCATATAGCCTGAACTGGCGCAGATGCCTAGCCCACCGATGCGATCGCCATCAATCACAGGTAGGGTTTGTAGAAAGGCAACGGCATTTTTGATGTCTTGCACTTTCGCCGCAGGCGATTCGTATTGGCGAGGAGTACCGCCGCTTTCCCCCCAGTAGCGAAAATCAAACGTGAAGGTGGCAAAGCCGCGATCGGCGAGCCGCTGAGCATAAACCGCAGGCATTTGCTCTTTCACGGTCGTCCAGGCACCTGTCACAACAATTACGGAAAGTTTGTCTCCAGGCTGGTAAGAGGATGGCAGGTACAAATTACCCACCATCCGCTCACCCTCACTTTGAAAGACGACTCGATTCAGTCCGGCTTGGAAAGATGCAGGCAGTTCAGTCATCATTTGTGTAGACTCGCGTGTGAGGAAATCAGAATTGACTGTCTCTGACAGAGCAACAGGAAGAGAAGTAAAGGAAACAAGTGCGATCGCGCCAGTTGCAATCAGGGATTGAATAACGTTCATGTGCATTCCTCCGCTTGAGTCGCTTGAGTTGAGTTTCAATAACTTAAGATTAGAGAAAACCCCCTCAAACCTGAAGCCCGATTCTTGCGCTGTTTTATCAAAATTTTGCGGTTACACTGCTGATATAAGTCCGATCTCAGTTCCTACAACCGTTGTATGAGCAAACGTATCCTCATCCTGACAGCAGGTTCTCAAGGCGATGTGCAACCCTATGTTGCACTGGGTCAGGGATTAAAACGGGAAGGCTTTGAAGTTCTGCTTGCCACTGATCCCAGTTTTACATCGCTGGTAACAGGTCATGCGCTAGACTTTGCCTCCGTGCGCGCTCCCTTTGCCCAACTGGTGCAAACGGATACCGGAAAAGCTGCCCTGGCAGGTAAGAAGTCCATCAACTTAAAGCAAATTATGCCGATGCTGCGGCAGATGATGGATGATGCCTGGGAGATTGCCCGACAGTACGAGCCAGATGCGGTCGTGTACCATGCGAAACCCTTAGCGGGATACCACATTGCCGATAAGCTGGGTATTCCTGGATTTGTGGCAATGGCGCTCCCGATTTACTCTCCCACGCGATCGTTTGCTAATCCCATATTTGGGGGTGGTAACTACGGTGGATGGTTGAATTACCTCAGCTACACGTTGTTCCTTCAGGCTTCTTTGTTGCCTTACCACCGTTTCATCAACCAGTGGCGGCAGGAAAAACTGGGGTTGCCCCGATTTCGAGATGAGCGATCGCTGCATGGTCGTCCTGTTCCTAAACTGTATGCCTACAGTCGCTATGTGGTTCCGCCTCCTGCTGATTGGGATGAGAGTGAGATCGCAACAGGCTACTGGTTTCTCGATTCTGCCTCAGACTGGCAGCCACCAGCAGATTTAGTAACGTTTTTAGCTAATGGTTCCCCTCCTATTTACGTTGGGTTTGGCAGCATGGCATCTCAAGATGCGGCTAGAACAACACGGCTGGTGATTGATGCCGTTTGTCAATCGGGTCAGCGAGCCGTTTTAGCAACGGGCTGGGGTGGTTTATCCACATCAGAGGTTCCCGATACCATTCATATTTTGCAATCTGCCCCGCATGACTGGCTCTTTCCTCAATGTCTTGCCGTTGTTCATCATGGTGGGGCGGGTACAACCGGAGCAGGGTTGCGAGCGGGAAAACCAACCATTATTTGTCCCTTCTTTGGTGACCAACCGTTTTGGGGCAAGCGAGTTTTTGAGTTGGGCGTTGGCACACGTCCAATTCCCCAAAAGCAGTTAACTGCCATGAACTTAGCACAAGCGATTGGAACAGTTGCACAAGATACAGCCATGCAACAACGAGCCAGCGTATTGGGGGGAAAAATTCGGGCCGAAAACGGCGTGATACAGGCAGTTGAAGTGATTCGAGAGCAATTAGCTGAAATTGGATAAACTACAAGCAGCAGTAATTTCTAACGTTTATGCCCACTATGAATCAATTGCCGCAAATTGATCTGGCGAACCATACTCATCCGGCACTTGATGGTCATCCGATTTTGACCAGTGAGCAGTCCGGGTGGAATGGCATCTTTTTCCATCACTATGATCATCCGGCACACCAAAGTCCAGCACATCAATGGATGCAACATATTATTGGCATCACAGGACAGGGCGGGCATCCGGTCAACTCGGAACATCAGATAGAGGGGCAGATCCTAAACTGCCACTGTCAACCTGGTGAAATGCTGCTTATTCCGGCTGGAATCAACTATTCGTCGCTCTGGCATGGTGCAGGCGAATTTTCTCTATTGGGATTTTCTCCTCATTTTTTTGAACAGGTTGCACAGGAATCGATTCGAGTGAAGCAGGTTGAGTTGATTCCACATATCGGAGTTGGCGATTCGCTGGTAAAGCAGATTGGATTGGCTCTGAAAGCAGATATTGAAGCCAAATATCCGGCAGGTCGAATGTTTGGAGAATCGCTGGCGACAGGTTTAGTGATTCATCTGTTGAAGCAGTATTCCGTCTGGCAAACTCGATCAATCTCTGCTGAAAGCCGTCTGTCAGAACATCAGCTACAAAAAGTGTCAAGTATATTCAAGACCACATTGAACAGGACATTGCTTTGTCTGATATGGCAAGTGTTCTAAATTTAAGCCAATACCATTTCTGTCGTTTGTTCAAACAAGCAACCGGGTTCGCTCCTCACCAGTATTTAACTCAGTGTCGGATCGATCGCGCCAAGCATTTATTGCAGTTCACTCAACTCACCATTACTGAAATCACATTTGCAGTTGGGCTGAACAACCATAGTTCATTTACTCGTCTATTTCGTCGATATGCTGGGATGACCCCGAAAGAATTTAGAGGATTGTAGTAACTTAGCAAGATTTGCACAGGTTGAGCAAAAAAGGTCAAGCTTTAAGGGAAAGGCGATCGCTACACTCAGCATATCCATCACTTCAGTCGGAGCAATGCTGATGACACCTTTTATCAATTCTGATGTTGCGACTTTCATCAATGTCTTCACAGTCGAACCCACCCGGCAAAATACCCTGATTCATCGGATTCAGTTTGATGCAGAAAACACAATCAGTCGGCAAGCTGGCTTTATCAAAGCAATCATCTACCGCAGTTTAGACGGTTCTAAAGTGATCAATCTTGTGCAATGGGAAAGCATAGAAGCAAGTCGGGCAATTCATCGTAATCCAGATATTGCTGCTGGATTTGCCAGTTATCAAGAGCTTGGTGTTGAGATGGATCTGCGTTACTACGAAATCGTATTAACGGCAGGGCAGCCTCTCACAATTCAAGACTATGACGCTTTGATGGCTCAAGTCGATGTGCTGCATGTAGCACCCGAAAATCAGAAGCATTTGCTAGAAGACCTAATTCAGTCTACTACTCCTGCGCTCGCGTCTCAAGCAGAGGATCAATCAATTGTTTGGTTACGTAGCCTTGATGGTATTCGAGTCATTCGTTTTCTTCACTCGCATAGCAAGAATGCTGAGCCAAGCTTCTATCAAGCTTTTACCAACGAGAAATGGATTGAGCAAATGGATGCTAATCGTTACCAAATTGAATGCATCGTAGAAAGACAAAGCTTGCTTGCATAGATCTTCGTTCTGTTCAAGCAACCACCACAATTTCTTGAAAATCTAGTTAGAAGGTTTGAATCATGACACTTGGAACAAGTGAAGAGACACCGCTCAATGTAAAACAAAGTAATCGGAAGCTCTTTAAACTGAGTCTTCAGCAAAAGAACTGGGTTCTAGCCTGCCATATTGGCTTTGCCGCATTATGGACTGGAACCGTTCTCAGTATGTTTTTGATTGCACTCAGAAATAACAGCACAGCCAATGCTGATATTCTTTTTGCTCTCAATTCGGTGATCAATTTGCTGGATGATTTCATTGTGATTCCTGCGGCGATCGGCTCTGTCGTGACAGCAACTATTCTTTGCTGGCAAACAAACTACGGGTTCTTCAAATTCTACTGGGTGATGATCAAGTGGATTTTGACAACTGGATTAATCATTTTTGGAACGTTTTGGCTGTTTCCCTGGGGCAACACGGCTGAGGCGATCGCTCAATCAGAAGGTTTAGGTGCTTTCAATAATTCCATCTACAAGTTTGATGCAAAAGGAGTGCTGATTGGATCAGTTATTCAAGTTTCACTCCTGTTTATCATCATCGTGATTTCAACAGTGAAACCCTGGGGAAGAAGACTGATCAAAGTGAAGGACTGAACCCGCTACTGCCTTACGAGTCACATCATATTCAAGGTAATGTTTGTAAAGCGTGGATATGTTGATGCACAAGATACTGTTGTTGCTCTGCTGAAAATTGCTCAGGGCAGATCACAACTCCAGTAGCAATGCCATCCACTAAAGCGATGAGTGAATTTGCTTCAAGGGTCAAATCTAAATCGGCTCGGATCAGCTTCGCTGCCTGCAAATCGGCTAACTCCTGGTAAAGAATCTGGCGGATATGGGTATAGCGTTTTTGATGCTGCTGAATCAGGTGTTCACGCCCGATCGAATAGCCCAAAAATGCCATCCATACTTTCCAATCAGCCCTATCACTTTCTTGCAAAGGTAGAGCCGCAAAAATCATGTGTTCTAATCGGTCGATTCCCTGTCGCGTCTCAGCACAAAACCTCATGGACTTTAAGGTAGTTTCAACCACTTGTTCTAGAGCAAATAAAATGAGTTCTTCCTTATCACGGAAGTAATGAGTGACCACTCCAGTGGAGGAACCCAGTTCTTGCGCGATCGCCCGCATACTGGTGCGATCCAATCCTTCCCGAATAATCACTCGCCAGGCCGCTTGAGCAACTTCAAGGCGACGATCGTCATATCCCATAGCGTTTCTCAGTTTGCATCTATACAGCACATCCGTCTTGACATTACATCATAACAGTTGTTATGCTTCTAAATGACATAACAACTGTTGTCATATTTGGCTTTATGATTAGACTGAGTACCCCTGATGACATAACTGCGATCCTCTCCATAGCTGAGGCGATCGAGTTTCAGCCAGCCGAACTAGAGGTAGTGAGAAACCTGCTGACCAATTATTTCGCTGCTGGAAATGGTAAAGATTTTCTACAAGACAGTAAAACTGAACGATTCTGGCTCACGGCAGAAGAAGACAAAGAGGGGGTCGTTGGAGTTGCTTATTGTGAACCAGAACGAATGACAGATCAGACCTGGAACCTGCAACTAATCGCGATTCGTCCCAATTACCAAGGACAAGGACGTGGTAGCAAACTGCTGCATCATGTCGAAGAAACGTTAAAAGCACGTAATGGACGAATGCTTTTAGTGGAAACATTAGCGAGCTTTGACCTAGCACAAGCATTCTACAGAAAGTATGGTTATGAGGAAGAGGCACGGATTCGTGATTTTTATGCAACAGGTGATGACAAGATTGTGTTCCGTAAAGTGTTGACTGTAAACTAGCCTCTACATCAATTGAGATGCGTTAAGTTGAACAGCTATCGCCTGTGTTTGAGTCAGGAAAGTATTTAAAAGCGGTTTGCCAAACTGCATTAATGGTCGCACCACCTCCTCACCGGCTGTTTCTGGCGTGCCTGCATTGAAAGGTGGTTCAGGCGTATATGGGGTATGGCGACGATCCTGGAAAAATGTTACTATCTCCGCCTGAAACCCTTTTACGGCAATTGTTCTAGGTCATACTACAACTTTATTTTTAAGCCTTACTACCCGTCGGTACTCCTTCAGTCAGCCGCTCAGTCGTGTC
>DVDV01000253.1 GCA_015296075.1 Leptolyngbyaceae cyanobacterium M33_DOE_097
AAGCAGGCTATACACTAATCCTTGGGCGTGTTGAACAATGGTTTCCATAACCGTTCAGTTAAATTTTGATTACGCCCTTTCTTTCAGATTTTTCCTTCTTTGGCAACCCCTTGTTGAAACTGGTGCAAGATCTCAGTTATATCAGAAATTTTGAAACTTGTTTGCAACGTTCCTGTGGACAAATTATACATTTACTTCATGGGGATGATTGGGTTGAGCACGGTTTTTATGAAAGAATGCAACAGCTATTTGAGCAGCATCAGGAAATAGGAGCTGCATTCTGCCGTCAAGTTTATGTAGATGAACAAGGTCTTCAAAAAAGCTTGTCTCCACTAGAACAGCAGGAAAGCGGAATTCTAGAAAATTGGCTTGAAAAAGTTGTTTCAGGCATCCCGATTCAGACTGTATCCATGACGGTGAAGCGCGAAGTATATGAAAACTTAGGAGGCTTTGATCAGCGATTTACTTGTTGTTTTGAAGATCGTGAGATGTGGGTACGTATAGCAACTCATTACCCTGTTGGTTATGAGATTGAACCGTTAGCAGTCTATCGCCTTATGAGCAATGAGTCTCTCACCAAAAGAAAGGTGCGATCTGGCGAATATTCACGAGATCTTAGTAAAGGCCACAAAATTATTGAGTCGGAATTACAGAAAGATAGTTCTGTGAAATTAACCAATCACACCTTCTTTAAAGCTAGGGAAACTTCCGCCTTCTTTATGCTAAATCTTGCTAATCAGATGTTACAAGCGAATGATGTTGAAGGCGTATTGATTCAGGTGAGAGAAGCCCTGATCTGTAGTCAGTCCTTTAAGGTTATTAAGGCTATATCAAAGATACTAATCAAATTAGGAATATCTCAGCTTAAAAGCATATCGGTCAGCATTCCTATTTAGTACTTATGTGTTCATAAAGTTTAGGATAGTTACAGATATGTCTCTCTCAACCCCAGTTGGTTTTCTAATTTTCAATCGCCCCGATGTCACGGAAAAAGTCTTTTCTGCGATCGCACAAGTTAAACCGAAACAACTTTTTGTAATCGCAGATGGCCCACGCCCAGATCGGCCAGGTGAAATGGAAAAGTGCGAACAAACACGCTCTATTATTCAGAAAGTCGATTGGGATTGTGAAGTTCTAACTGACTTCTCAGAGGTTAACCTTGGCTGTGGAAGACGCGAGGCAACAGGATTCGATTGGGTTTTCTCCCAGGTTGAAGAAGCAATTTTTTTAGAAGACGATACTTACCCAGCTCCAACATTCTTTAGTTTCTGCGAAGCGATGCTAGAGCGTTATCGCAACGACACACGAATTATGCACATTAACGGCGATAACTCAGCAAATCAAGGTAGAACTTCAGATAGCTACTACTTCTCAAAATACATTCATAGTTGGGGCTGGGCTTCTTGGCGAAGAGCCTGGCAGCATTATGACTACCAGATGAAAACATGGCTCGAATTTAAACAAACAGACTTGCTTGAGCAAATTTTTGAAGACTTTTATGAGCAGCAGTATTGGGTCAAAATCTTTGATCAGATGTACGAAGACCCGCAAGTAATCGACACTTGGGATTATCAATGGATTTATGCTTGCTGGTCTCAAAGTGGATTAGCGATTACTCCACAGGAAAACTTAATTTCTAATCTTGGTTTCAATCGTGAAGACGCTGCCCATACTAAGGGTGACAATCCAAGATCTAAACTGTCGCTTGGAGTGATTGAAGCAATTCAGCATCCTCCTTTTGTGGTTAGGCACCGAGAAGCAGATCGCCACTCCTTTGACCAGATTTATGGTGGTAAAACTCTAAGAGAGCAAGACAAGCCCTTAGTCAAAATTCGTCAGCGTTTGTCTTCCTTTAAACACCAATTTACCTTACCCGTGTGAGCCTCACTGTAGAGACTCTTACTCTCCCTTTAAATTATTTTCAAGCACCTGTTTAACAAATGTTTTATAACCTCTTGTTCTTCTACCATGAAGGTTTTACACTTCAACCAATCTGATACTGCTGGTGGTGCGGCGATCGCTGGATTTCGCTTGCATCAAGGCTTGCTTGCTCAAAACATTGACTCTCGTCTCTTAGTTCGAAAAGCCAAAACTAACAGCGAGCGAGTAGCGACTGTAGCAGCAAACTCACGTTTAGACCGTATGCTAGGTCGCATTAATAATCGCTTCGGACTTAAGTATCTTAATCACGTTAGTAGCTTTGACTTTGTAAACCACGAATGGTTTCGCAATGCAGATGTTCTAAATTTCCATAATCTTCACAATGGTTACTTTAACTATCTCGCTATTGCAAAACTCACTCAGAAGAAACCTGCTGTGTTTACCCTGCACGACATGTGGAGTTTTACTGGGCACTGTGCCTACAGCTATGACTGCGATCGGTGGAAAATAGGTTGCGGTCACTGCCCACACTTAGACACTTACCCAGCAGTTCAAGTAGATAATACCCAATTAGAGTGGAAGCTTAAGAACTGGGTTTATAGCCGCTCTAACCTGACCATTGTGACTCCTAGTAGATGGCTATACGAGCAGGCACAAAAAAGCATGCTCAATCGTCACCCTATTCATCATATTCCCTATGGAATTGACACTGACACTTATCAACCCCTTAATTTTGAGTATTGTCGTTATGTCTTAGGTCTTCCCCAACAGAAGCATATTCTTATGTTTGCAGCAGAGAGTTTGTTAGACGCTCGCAAAGGTGGTGATTTATTACTCGAAGCATTAAAGCGTTTACCAGATCAACTGAGGTCTGAAACTACTTTGCTGACAATTGGCACTGGAGGTGAGGCGATCGCCGAAAGCACTGGGATTGAGACGTTTAACTTGGGCTACGTCAGCGATGATCGGCTGAAAGTAATTGCTTACTCTGCCGCCGATTTGTTCATCTTTCCAACCCGGGCTGACAACCTACCACTCGTTCTGCAAGAGAGTATGGCATGTGGAACTCCAATGGTTTCCTTTAAAGTTGGAGGTGTGTCTGACTTAGTCCGTCCTCAAATCACTGGATACCTGGCAACTCCTGAAGACCCCGATGATTTTAGTCATGGAATCACCGAATTGTTTCAGGGGTGTGATTTACGCAACCAAATGAAAAAAAACTGCCGTGCGATCGCGCTCCAAGAGTACTCGCTCGATCTACAAGCAAAACGCTATATTGAGCTTTACTTACAAGCTGTACAAAATTAAGAAGCGATACCTTGTAAAATCCTTTAGCTTCAACACAAATCTAATTTATTTACAGAGGCTAATTACCCTGTGTGAAGTTATCCAAAATTCATATAAATCAACTATCTCAAGACAATAGCTTCATCTGAATTATCCTGTCAATTACTACTAAGACAGAATAATAAGAGTAGAAACTGATAAACCCAGATATTAATAATCTTTGAAATGATCAGCATTATCACCCCCGTTTACAATGGCGAAAAATTTATTGAAGCGTGTATCAAAGCAGTGATACAGCAAAACTGTCTTGATATCGAACATATCATTGTAGATGGTCGCTCAAAAGATAGAACTGTAGAAATAGTTGAACATTACGCAAAACAACATTCCCATATTCGCTGGGTTTCTGAACCAGATCAGGGGCAATCCGACGCTTTAAACAAAGGTATTGGTCTAGCAAGAGGGGAAGTACTAAGCATTCTCAATGTTGATGATTACTATGAGCCAGGTGTACTCAACCGTATTGTAGAAATCTTTAAAGCCCTTCCAGAACCAAGCTTCGTAGTTGGCAATTGCAACTTGTGGAACCAGGAAGGGCGAATTTATAAACTCAACAAACCATCGAAATTAAGGCTATATGATTTGCTTTTAGGATACGAAGTGAATCCTCATCCGGCTAATCCCTCTGCCTATTTTTACCACACTTCATTACATCAAATGATTGGCCTATATGATGTAGATGACCATTACACAATGGATTTGGAATTTATTTGTAGAGCCGTTCAAGTAGCTCATGTTCATTACTTTAATGAAACTTGGGGTAACTTTCAACTCCATGAAGAATCGAAAACCCTAACTGATTCTCTAAGTGGTCAAGGCAAGCAGCGACGAGAAAAAGTTGTCGCCGACTACCGTAAGAAATTGCCCTTGATTCAGCAGCTAGTAATCAGACTTGAGGGCATGCTCTATACTCGATTGCCTAGCTCTAAGTATTTTTTGAGATATCAAAAGGAGTTGATCGCAAAGCTGCGCTCTAAGTTGAAACAAAAGTGGCAACCAGCCAGCTGAGCAACAGGCAAGCGTCGTCACATGCAGGATGGGTTATCGTAGCGGTAATCCATCCTTGTTTAATTTTGCCTGGTTATTTAACGGGCTAATCTACAACTAATGAAGCATGATGGGAACGATGTGGCAGAACTATCGTTGTTAGAGGCGATCGCTTAAAAAACTGACACAGACCAAAGCAACCTGGGCGATCGTGGTGTTAGTTTATTGAGCAACTGACCTATTGGTCATGTTCGAGATCAGGTTTACCTCGTAACTTCGACGACTATCTCTGAACGTATTTCAGATGAGTAAAGAAGCGGTAAAGCATCAATCCTCTACTTAAAGATTTTCCTGATTCGTAGAGCAAGCTTTGTAAATTGGATTGGAATTTACAAAATGTAGCTTTTCACAAAAACTTCAGTAATTTTTTTAGCAACTTCAGGAATTATTTACAAGGTTGCAGATAGATATTAGCTATGCCAGATTTTCAAAAATGGAATGTGTATCGAAGAATAGAAATTTGGCAGGAGAGTGTATTGATGACAGCCAAAAAAATAAGCATTATTGGAGTGGTCTACAATGCACCTAAATACAGCAAGATCCGATTCGACTCAATAGCAAAAATAAAAATTTTTGAATACATAACAATTGCAGCTGGCAAAATTCCAAAGTTTTTTACTAATTTATCTCTATTTTTCCAAAGTCAGAAGCAAACCAAACAGCTATTATTTGCAAATCGAAATCCTGGTTTAGCAAGTATTTTTCTGAGCGCAAATTTAGGGAAAAGGCATGGACACCATACTAATTTAAAGGGTTTTAAGCGCTGGCTTTAAGGTTTAGTAGATCAGAGGAGTAGAAGGTGAAAATCATAGTAGAGAATAGCGGTTATCACCTTAAAAATCTAGGTGATCTAGCCATGTTACAAGTTGCATTAGATCGTTTCAAAAAGTTTGACTCAAATGTCGAATTTACTGTCTTAACAACTGAGCCTGATAAATTAGTTAGTTTATTTCCTAATGTGCAACCACTCACCCCAGAAGGTAGAAATTTCTGGTTTTCACCCCTTGTAGGAAGCTTGAGCAAGCTGTTTACGGCTGAGCAAGGTTGGTCAACACTAGAACATCATCTTCGATATAAACTAACACCAATTTTCAAGATTCTACTAAGGAGTAAATTGACGATTAAATCTGAAGATGTCAATTCTGTGGAGCAATTTTTAAGCTATGTCGAAGCAGCAGATTTGGTTGTTGCAACAGGAGGCGGTTATCTAACGGATGCCTTTAAGAGACACGCGATCGCTGCGCTCAATTTGCTAGACTTAGCCACCCACCTAAACAAGCCAACGGTTTTATTAGGTCAAGGGATAGGTCCCTTGAATAATCCAGAATTAATTGCCAAGGCAAAACACGTTTTACCCAAAGTTGACTTGATAGCGTTAAGAGAGAGCTGTGTTAGTCCTTCAATTCTGAAGGAATTAAACGTACCTGAAAATCGTATTGTTGTGACTGGCGATGACGCGATCGAGTTGTCATATCTGGCTCGTCAACCTGCACTTGGAACTGGTATTGGTGTAAATCTCAGAGTTGCCAATTACTCAGGAATTAACTCTGCATTACTGGAGCTTATTCGAGCTTCACTGCATCAAACTGCTAGAGAGTTCAATGCTCCTCTTATTCCGGTGCCGATTGAAACGGCAGCTATTGAAAGTTACTGTAGCCCTGACAGCGATACAATTCACCAACTTTTGCAGGGATATGATGATGAATCTGACGGTGGTAGACGTTTAGCCTCACCAACCCAAGTGATTGAGCAAGTCAGGAGGTGTCGTGTCGTTGTTACTGGAAGTTACCATGCAGGAGTTTTTGCCCTATCTCAAGGAATTCCTGTAATTGGTTTGGCAAAATCTGAATACTACGTCAATAAATTTGCCGGTCTGGCAACTCAGTTCAACACTGGGTGTGAAATCATCTTACTAACTGAGCCAGATTTTCAAGAGAAACTGACCAAAAGTATTCGTCAAGCTTGGAACTTAGCAGACCAATTAAGACCACAACTAATTGATGCAGCAGAAGCCCAAATTGAGTTAGGAAAACAAGTTTATGAAAAGGTGAATCGTATCGTTTTGGAAAAACCAAACAGCCTGTAATTGCATTCTTCCTTGATGGCTTCTACTTCAAAATAAAAATAGGTGAGGGGGTTAACTTGAAAGTCAGTGTCTTGATGTCAGTCTACAATGGCGAAGAATACTTACAGGAATCAATCGATAGTATTCTAAATCAAACTTTCTCTGATTTTGAATTCCTCATTATTGATGATTGCTCAACTGATAATACTTGGCAGATCCTGTCACAGTATAGAGAAAAAGATCCCCGCATTGTTTTAGTGAAAAACTCCGAAAACCTGGGACTGACGAAATCTTTGAACAAAGGTCTAAAGTTAGCGCAAGGCCAGTATATTGCCCGACAAGATGCCGATGATATTTCCTTTCCGCAACGATTTGAGAAGGAAGTGAGGGTCTTAGACGAGCAGGCGGACTGTGTGCTTGTATCTTGCAACATTCAGTTGATTCAAGGGCGTGATCAGAAAGTGATCGAAGTGATGCATCGCTCTTGCTCGCCTGAACTGGTGAACTGGTATTTACTCTTTTACAACCATGTGGCGGGTCATAGCCAGGTTATGTATCGCCGAAATGATGCGATCGCTCTTGGTGGATATTCAGAGCAGTGGCTTTACAGCGAAGATTATGAGCTATGGTGTCGATTTGCTAAATCAAAGAAAAAGTTAGTTATCTTACCCGAAGTTCTATTAACCTATCGTCAGCATAATCAAAGTATTTCTGCTCAAAAGGCCAAAAAACAGGAAGCTTATGTGACAAGCTTAGTGCAAGAGAATATCGAGCAACTGACTCACGCCAAACTTAAGCCAGAAGAAATAAGAGTATTAGTGGGTTTTTGGAAAGCCACTTTGAAAATAGTGTCAGGCGATGCTTACCGTCGTTTTCCTGAGGCAACGCAGGCTGAATGGCTGCACCAACAATTAATCGAAATTAAACAGAGCTTTGTGCGCGAATACAGTTCTACTTCTGGAGTAGATTTAGAGGCTCAGATAAATCGGGCTATTGGCAAGCAATTTCTAGCATGGCTTCAGTCGCCATTGACAAGTCGGCATAGTATTTGGTCAAAAATTCAAATCTCACGCTATGTCTTTCTATGGAGTCCTCTTAACGTTCCTAAAGGTTGGTTGATTTGGTTTCTACGCTTTCCTTCAGATTCAGCAACTTCTATTTTCCGAAAACTTCAAAGTTTAGGCCAGGAGACCAAGAAATTGAACATTGAGGGTAAACCAAGCGCTTGAAAGAAATAGGTGCAATCAATCAACACTTTTCATCACAAGTTTGGTTTGAGATGGTTTGTTCTTTTGAAAGGATCCGTTGACGTATGGGAACAAGTGGAATGAAATTTAACGTGATTGTTGCTTCACCTGTTTGGAGTCTCAACGGGGTCAATATCTTCTCTGCCAATCTTGTCCGTGAGCTTTGCCAGCGTGGAATTCCAGCCCATATTTTGCTGACTCAGGCTCATATTCCTGACTCCAAACCGATGCAGCGGCCAACGGATATTCCAATCCATCACCTGCCTGTACGACCAGATGAGCTGTTTGGAGTGCGATGGAAAGCGATGATTCAGTATCTTGAAGAACGCGCTCCCTGCATTTATATTCCCAACTACGACTTTGAGCATTCTTGTATTAGCCCCAAGTTATCTAAGCGGGTTGGAGTGGTGGGAGTTGTGCATAGTGATGACCCTCAGCATTATGAGCATGTAGGCCGTTTAGGAAAATACTGGAACAAGATTGTTTGTGTCAGTCAAACGGTTGCCGACGGTACAGTTGAGCGTAACCCAGAACTGCGAGATCGCGTCACCACGATTCCGATTGGGGTCTCAATTCCCGACATCGAGCCTCAACGCACCTGGGAGCCAAATGAGCCGCTGAAAGTTCTCTATGCTGGCGTTTTTCGCCAATCCCAAAAACGTATTCTCGATTTACCGCAAATTGTTCAGCGTTGTCTAGAGTTGAACGTCCCAATTCACTTAACGATCGCGGGTGGCGGCCCCGACCAACAAGCTTTGGTGGATGCCTGTCAGCCGCTTGTTGAGCAAGAACTGATTAAGTTTATTGGGATTGTGCCCCATGCTCAAATGCCTGAGTTGCTGAAGCAACACGATGTGTTTATCATGACTTCTGCCTTTGAAGGGATGCCGAATGCCTTGATTGAAGCGATGGGACAAGGCTGTATCCCAGTTGCAACAAACATCAAGAGCGGAATTCCGGAACTTGTCAAAGATGGCGTGAATGGCTTTTTGGTTGAAGTTGGAGATGTCGATGCTTTTGCTCAGCGATTTGCAACTTTGCAAAAAGATGTAAGCCTACGAGAGCGTTTCTCTGAACAAGCCTATCAAACAGTTGATCGAGGGCACTACCGCATTCGAGATATGGTTGATCGCTACCTTGAGGTATTTGAGCAAGCTTTTCAAGAAGTTGAAATGGGAACATATCAACGTCCTCATGCCAATATTCTTTTACCTGCTCATATGAAGCCTCTCTGGAAACACTACTTACCTTCGCCTGTTTTTGGCCTCGGAAAGCAATGCAAGCAAACCTTCAATAAGTTGATGCCGTTTACATCTTAGTTGAACAAAAAGTAGCTAGAAACATGAAGATTGCTGTAATTGTTGATGAGTTCCCTTCTCTTTCCCAAACATTTGTTTTGAGTCAAATTACAGGGCTAATTGACCAAGGGCATGAGGTTGATATTTATGCAAATCGGGCAAAAGAACAACCAAAAACTCAGCCTGATATTCATAAATATCAACTTTTAGATTGCACAGTTTACTGGCATCTTCCTGAAACAATATTAGCGAAGATACTTGGCTTTATTCCTACCTTTTTAATGGCTTTTTTTCAAATGCCACTATTAACACTTCTATCAATCAATCCCTTTATAGTTGGCAGAAAAGCATTTTCGCTAAGAGTGTTTTATGTGATTGCAGCCTTAATCAAATCAGGACGAGCAAAACAAGCATACGATATTTTGTTTTGCCATTTCGGGGGTAATGGCGTGCTTGGTATGCACCTGCGGAGCGTCGGTGCCTTGCAAGGTAAATTAGTAACTGTTTTTCATGGTATTGATCTCAGCTTGGAATTGAAACTATTTGGGCAGGGTATTTATGACCAATTATTTAGACAGGGTGATTTGTTCTTACCAATTAGCGATCGCTGGAAGCAGAAGCTAATCGAATTAGGCTGCCCAGCAAAGAAAATCATCACTCATCGAATGGGAATAGACCTGAGTAAGTTTCGCCCTCAACGAACGTCTGAGAATCGGGCACAAGATTCAATTACTCTCCTTTCGGTCTGTCGATTAACACCAAAAAAAGGAGTTGAATACGGAATTCGAGCTGTTGCAAGCCTATTAGATAAGGAGCAAAAGATACACTATTACATCATTGGAGATGGCGAAGAAAAGGAAAAATTAACAGCATTAATTGATCAGTTATCCGCCCAAACTTCTATTCATCTTTTAGGGTGGAAAAATGAAACAGAGATTTTAGAATTTCTGCAAAGCTGTGATGTTTTCATCGCCCCTAGCGTGACCAGTGAAAGAGGAGATGAAGAGGGAATTCCTATGGTGCTGATGGAAGCTATGGCAATGGAGATTCCTGTTGTCAGCACTTTCCATAGTGGCATTCCAGAATTAGTCAAAGATCGATACTGTGGGCTACTCGCCCCGGAAAGAAATGTGGAACAATTGGCTACAAATATAAAACTTCTCACTGCTCAACTCGAAGCTCGTCAAAAAATGGGAAAACTCGGACGAACTGTTGTTGAGGCAGAGTACAACCTTCATAAGCTGAACCAAAAGTTAGAGTTACTATTTCTAAAAACTATTAAACCTAATTTAGAAAATGAACTGGATAATCAAACTAACAAGTAGACAGCTAAACTCATTACAATTCCAAACCAGGAAATTCATGTATGACTTCTAATCCTTTGGTTTCTATTATTATCCCTTGCTTTAACGCTGAGAAGTGGCTTAAAGAAACGGTTGACCACTGCTTTCAGCAAAGTTATAGGAATATTGAAATTATTATTATTGACGACGGTTCTAAAGATGACTCATTAGAAATTATCAAATCCTTTGGCGATAAAGTCATTTGGAAGACAGGCCCCAATCGTGGAGGATGCCATGCTCGAAATCAAGGCTTCTCTCTGGCTAAAGGTGATTACATTCAATTTCTAGATGCCGATGATGTTATCTTGCCTGATAAGATTAAGTGTCAAGTTGAGTGCTTAAAATCTTCTAGTGCAGATGTGGTTTATAGTGATTGGCGATACATTTACAGTTTCTCCTGGTTGGCTGACAGAACTAAGAAGGTGGAATGCGGCTGAGGACGGTGAATTCGCGCCTAAAGGAATCTTCTTGCTGTCGCTTGGAGGCCATGGCA
This sequence comes from Leptolyngbyaceae cyanobacterium M33_DOE_097, assembly GCA_015296075.1. Taxonomy (GTDB): domain Bacteria; phylum Cyanobacteriota; class Cyanobacteriia; order Leptolyngbyales; family Leptolyngbyaceae; genus DSRU01. The sequence continues at coordinate 10,722 of DVDV01000253.1, forward strand.
GGTTGAGGGTCAGGCAGACTCGATAAGAACTGAAAAACTTGAA
>DVDV01000271.1 GCA_015296075.1 Leptolyngbyaceae cyanobacterium M33_DOE_097
TGAGAATAATTCTCACAAAAATATTCATTTTGAACAGCTATCAATGGCTGGAATACCCATTCTGCCGTTCATAAAATTGAGCGCACAAGCCTTTAGAGGCTCTGACTTCAGTACAAATGTTTCAAAATGAGAATTGCTGTATGCAACACGTTCTGGCGGTCTTTGTTGGCATTATTACGCCACCGCTATTGATTTCAAACGCGCTTGAGTTACCTCCCGAAGACACACGTTACATCGTTAGCATGTCACTGTTTATTTCGGGAATTTGTACGTTTATCCAGGCAAAGCGTATTGGTCCGGTTGGTTCGGGCTTGTTGAGTATTCAGGGCACCAGTTTTTCCTTTTTAGGCCCAATTATTACGGCTGGTTTAGCTGTGACAAAGTCAGGTGGATCTGTGCAGCAGGCGCTTAGCCTCATTTTTGGCCTCTGCTTCTTCGGTGCCTTCATTGAAATTTTTCTGAGTCGTTTTTTACACCTTGCCAGCAAGATCATTACCCCGCTGGTGACTGGCACGATCGTCATGATTATTGGCCTCACCTTGATTAAGACGGGGGTGATCAGTATGGGGGGAGGGGCTGTAGCACTAAAGAATGGCACCTTTGGCGATCCAAAGAATATTGGGGTGTCGATGATGGTGCTGGCAATTATTATTTTCTTTAATCGCAGCAAAAATCCCTATTTACGGATGGCTTCGGTTGTAATTGGTCTGGTGATTGGCTATATCGTGGCTTTGTTCTTGGGGATGGTTCCCCCACTAAATTTGGCGAACGTGCCTGTAATTGCGCCGCCAATTCCTTTCCGCTACGGCATGAGCTTTAATTTCTCAGCCTTTATCCCATTCATTCTGCTGTATATCATTACAACGATTGAGACAATTGGTGACCTAACCGCGACCTCTGCTGTGTCAGGTGAACCTGTGAAAGGTGGTCTCTACATGCGACGGATCAAGGGTGGTGTTTTGGGGGATGGCGTCAACTCTTTAATCGCAGCTGTGTTTAACACCTTCCCAAATACGACATTTAGCCAAAACAATGGTGTGATTCAAATTACAGGTGTGGGAAGTCGCTATATCGGGTTCTTTATTGCCGGTATTCTGTCTCTGTTGGGAATTTTCCCAATCGTGGCTGCTATCTTCCAGACTTTACCTCAGCCTGTGCTGGGTGGTGCGACGATTATTATGTTCGGTTCGATCGTGTTTGCTGGAATTAACATTCTGGCAGGAGTACCGCTCGATCGCCGTGCCCTGATTATCATTGGTACTTCGCTTGCAATCGGTTTGGGAGTGACCTATACCCCTGAAATTGTGGACAAGCTGCACCCAACAATTAAGGGTGTGTTTTCTTCGGGGATTTCGGCGGGTGGTTTGACCGCGATCGTGTTGAATCTGGTGTTGCCCCGCGAAGAGGCGGATGAAGTTCAAGTTTCTGAGCTTGATGAGGTTGAACAACCAGTCAGCTAACTCTCTGATAGCGCGTTTTTGAGTTTCTGGAAAGCCTCAGCAGTGAGTCCTACTCTGAAAAGAGTAGGACTTTTGTTTTAAGGGGACGTTTTATGGTTGGGGGTGGCCTTATTTCAACCCTCCCTGATCCTCAAGCACTAAGCATCTTCGCTCTTTTCGGGTTTTAAGAGTGGGAAGGCAATCACATCTCGGATGCTGGGGCTATCAGTTAGCAGCATGACCAGGCGATCGATGCCGATGCCCAGACCTCCTGTTGGGGGCATACCATACTCCAGCGCCGTTAAAAAGTCTTCATCGACGTTGTGAGCTTCTAAATCTCCGGCGACTTTGCGGGCAGCTTGAGCCTCCAGGCGATCGCGCTGATCAATGGGGTCAGTCAACTCTGAAAAACTATTTGCCGTTTCGCGCCCGACAATAAACAACTCAAACCGTTCAACCAAACCCGGCTTTGAGCGGTGCGGTTTTGCCAACGGTGAGATTTCAACCGGGTAGTCGATGATAAACGTCGGCTGGATCAGCGTTTCTTCAACCTTTTGTTCAAAAGCTTCGTTGAGGATCTTACCAATCGACTCACACTCGTCGATGTCATGCAGTCCGGCTTGTTTGGCGGCGGCTTTCGCTGCTTCTAAGTCTGTAAATTGGCTAAAGTCAACGCCTGTTTTTTCTTGCACAATGTCGTGCATGGTGACTCGACGCCAAGGCGGGGTAAGGTCAACCTCTGTGCCCTGATACGAGATTTTGAGTGTACCTAAGACCTCTTGAGCGGCGGTTGAGATAATCGTCTCGGTCAAGGCCATCATGTCATGGTAGTCGGCGTAGGCTTGATACAACTCGATCGTTGTAAACTCTGGGTTGTGACGGGTCGAGACGCCCTCATTGCGAAAGATGCGGCCTAACTCAAACACTTTTTCAAAGCCGCCAACGATCAGCCGCTTCAGGTGCAGCTCAGTCGCAATTCGCAGATACAAGTCCATCTCTAACGTGTTGTGATACGTAATGAAGGGACGTGCCTCGGCACCACCCGCTTCACTCATCAACACAGGCGTTTCAATTTCAATAAACCCTTGCTGGTCGAGGTAACGGCGAATGGATGCTGTAATAAGGGCGCGCCGACGGAAGGTTTCGCGTACTTCTGGGTTAACGATCAAGTCAACGTACCGCTGCCGATAGCGCTTTGCAACATCCGTTAAGCCATGCCATTTGTCGGGTAAAGGGAGCAGCGATTTGGTTAACACTGAGTATTCGCTGACGTTGACTGATAACTCACCCCGATTGGTGCGCTTGAGAATGCCTTTGGCTCCTAAGATGTCACCCACATCCGTCAGCTGAATTAAATGACTAAATGCATCCGGTTGGGATTGATGCTCAGTGATGCGAGCCTCATCTAAGTAAAGTTGAATCGTGCCTGTCTCGTCTTGCAGACTAAAGAAAGCCAGCTTTTTGCCCATCACGCGCCGTGCCATCACGCGCCCTGCCACGGATACTTCAAACTCGGCTTCTTCACCGTTAGGTAAATCAGCAAATTTGGCTTGTAACTCGGCAGCGTGGTGAGTCACCTCCCAGCGATAAGCAAAGGGGATTTGCCCGGTTTGCTTCAGTTGCTCGACCTTTTCAAGTCGGGTGGCGCGAATTTCTTCGAGGGTCGAGTTGGGTTGCGGGGTGTCAGAAGCGCGATCGCGAGACATAGAGAATCCTAAAAGTAGCTAGGCTAAGTGAATTACAACATTCAAAGCGGCGTTGCAATCTTTCATTATAAAGACGAACGGCACAGAGCCTTGCCCATTTTGTCAGGAGTTGGCGATCGCAAAGCATGTCATGCAACGACTTTCTGATACGATGGCCGCTTCAAATAGTGTAGGACGCTACGGCAAGTGTCATTGTGCTGATTGACAAAACTAAATTGTCCTGCGGTTTTGCATCTCAGACCAGAAAATCACAAATAGAGCCTGTAAATTGCCTAAAAAAGGAAGTGGCTCAGAGGTTTATAAAAAATACCGAGATCGCTGTAAGACTTTTCTGAACTGGCTTTGAGATGAGTAGTAGAACACCTGTTTTGTCTGACTTTACGCAAATTTAACAATGTGGAATGGTTCTCGTCGTTGTGGGTTCCGTACAAACGCAGAAGTTAGCCAATTGCGGGCATTAACACCTGTAGACACCAGACAAACTGGCAACTAAATAGCTAAAACTGAGGTCAGGCATCCTAAGCTACAGTCAAAGTCAAAGGTCAAGAAATGACCGGGCTTCAGTCAATTACTTGGGGCTTCTACCAGATGCTTGCATTATCAAACCAGATAAGTGATGGACTGATCAGTGTCCCGTTGTGTTCCTTATGTCATGAATGATCTTACTGATTCCGGCCTATAAGGCTTTATAAAACGCGTATGCAGGTTATCTACAGCTTGATCTCAATACCAAATCTGACCCTGTAGCATTTGTCCAACGATTTGGCCTATTTTGCAACGCTTCCTGCACTGAGTCGTCACTGACTTCAATAGCTTTTTAAATCACTTCCATTGCATCTTTGCTGTGCCCCATAGCAGGGCAAACGGTGCTGCTAACACTTCCATGATGAATGAACTGCTAAGGTGCGATCGCGCTGGGCGATTGGCCATGCTGACGCTGACTCAGCAAACCTGAACTTTTGTTTTTAACTCAGATTCTTCTGGCGTTACGAATTTCCCCCCTTTCGCAACGCTCCGTTTAGGCTGGCTATTTTTGCCAGCTAGGGTTGCCTCCTACCAACCACAACCCACGCTTTGGAGAAACAGATATGCTGACGAACTCTAATCCTCTCAGCTCCAATAACCTTTCGACGAGTCTATCGACGACTCCGACCCAGGCAGGGACAACCGCCCTGAATACGGAACTCAACCCTGATCTGCTCAAGTCCAGCAGCTCTAGCTACGTCAATGGCTTAAAGGGCGAATATTTTCAGGGCACTAACTTCAACCAACTCAAACAAACTCGTACGGATGGGGCTGTCAATTTTCGCTGGGGCACGCAATCTCCGGCTACGAATGTCAGTGCTGACTACTTCTCAGTGCGTTGGACGGGACAGGTAATCCCCACGCGATCGGAAACCTACACGTTCCACACCAATTCTGATGATGGTGTGCGTCTCTGGGTGAATGGTCAGAAGCTCGTTGATAACTGGACGCTGCACCAAGAGACAGAAAATAAAGGCAGTCTCAAACTTGAGGCAGGCAAGCCCTACGACATTAAGATGGAGTACTTTGAGAATAACGGCAATGCTACTTCTCAATTGCTCTGGTCTAGCCCTTCTCAGCAAAAGCAGGTCATTCCGACCAGCCAACTCCGCTCAGAAGCAACGACGTTGACAACGGATACTCAAGCTGAGTCGCAGCCCAAAGCCCCAATCATTGGCAACGGTAACGGGTTAAAGGCAGAGTATTTTGCAGGCACCGACTTGAAGAACTTGAAGCTGACTCGCACCGATGCCACGGTGAATTTTAAGTGGAACTTTGGTGCGCCAAACTCAGCGGTCGGTCAAGAACAGTTCTCGGTCCGCTGGAGTGGGCAGATCATGCCTAAGTACAACGAGACCTATACGTTTCACACGTCCTCAGATGACGGGGTGCGCTTGTGGGTGAATGGTCAAAAGGTCATCGACAAGTGGAGCTTGCAAAGCACA
>DVDV01000394.1 GCA_015296075.1 Leptolyngbyaceae cyanobacterium M33_DOE_097
AAGCAGGCTATACACTAATCCTTGGGCGTGTTGAACAATGGTTTCCATAACCGTTCAGTTAAATTTTGATTACGCCCTTTCTTTCAGATTTTTCCTTCTTTGGCAACCCCTTGTTGAAACTGGTGCAAGATCTCAGTTATAGTCAGGCCGAGGTGTTAGGGCGTCACTTTAAGTTAATTGTGCTAGAGCATCACTATGAGTACGCCGAGCAAGTGACTGAAATGATCCTCAATCAGCAGGGTGGGCACTGTAGCATCAGCGAAAATAAAACGAAGACTGGGGAGATCATCATTTGCGAATGGCGTAACAACCCTTTAGTCGCAGCAGATGGCACGGTGCTGGGGGGTGTTTCCATTGTGATGGATATTACCGATCGCAAACGTATTGAGGCAGAACGTCAGCACGCGAAAGACAGTTTACAGAAAGAGCGCGAGTGTCTGAGAGCGATTCTAGATAACTTAACCGATGGCATCGTTGCTTGTGATGAAAACGGGCATCTGATGCTGTTTAACCATGTTGCGCGCGAATTTCACGGTGTGGCTGAAGCGACTTTGCCACCCAATCAATGGACCGAACACTTTGATCTGTATTTAGCGGATGGGGTGACGCCGATGCCAACGCACGAAATTCCTTTATTCCGCGCTTTTCAAGGTGAGCAGGTGCATGAGTTTGAGATGGTGATCGCACCCAAGCAGGGTAAAACACGGGCTTTGCTTGCAAGTGGACGAGCCTTTTTTGACGCGGCTGGAAATAAGGCAGGGGCAGTCGTAGCGATGCACGATATCAGCGATCGCAAGCAAGCTGAAGCAGCCCTGCGAAAGGCAATGCAAGAATCAGATTATCAATCGCGCTTGTTAAGAACAATCCTCGATTCCACTCAAGATTGGATTTTTGCCAAAGATAAGGAGTTTCGCTACATCCTCGCCAGTCGCAGTTATGCAGAAGCCCTTAACCAGTCAATTGATTCTCTTTTAGGCAAGGATGATCTGGAGCTAGGCTTTAGTATCACGCAAGTTTTTGGCAACCCAGACGTGGGTATTCGCGGCTTCCGCAATGACGACCAGGCAGCTTTGGCGGGCGAAGTCATTCGCAATCCTTACGACCCGGCAACGGTGAGCGATGGCTCGACTCGTATTTTCGATACGAGCAAAGTTCCCCTATACGACTCCGATGGCAATATCTTTGCCATGTTGGGAAGTAGCCGCGACATCACCGATCGCCACAATACCGAAGCAGCTTTACGTAACTCTGAAGCCGCACTCAAAGAGAAAGCAAGCGAGCTAGAAGAAACGCTACAAACCTTGCGGTTAACGCAGGCGCAAGTGATTCAAGCTGAGAAAATGTCGAGTCTGGGGCAACTGGTGGCAGGCATTGCCCACGAGATTAATAATCCAGTGAACTTTATTTATGGCAATCTTAGCCCCATTCGAGAGTACGCTGCCGACTTGCTACATTTGTTGGAACTGTATCAAACCCAATCGCCTCAACCAGATTCAGAAATTCAAGCATTTACTGAGGCGATTGACCTGAGGTTTTTAAAGCAAGACCTACCGAAGTTAATTGACTCAATGAAAATGGGAACCGAACGGATTCGAGAGATTGTGTTATCGCTGCGCAACTTCTCACGTCTGGACGAGGCAGAAGTTAAAGAAGTTGATTTGCATACTGGAATTGACAGTACGCTTGTGATTTTGGGGAATCGCCTGAAACCAACCCCCGATCGCCCTGCCATTCAGGTGGTGAAGCAATACGGTAACTTGCCGCTAGTTGAGTGTTACGCCGGACAACTGAACCAAGTTTTTATGAATATTTTGAGCAATGCGATCGAAGCGATCGAAGAAAAAATTCAAAAGCAGGCTGAAGCCACAGCAGTGAATGGTAAAGGGGCTCACTGTGCGGTGCTTACGGCTCAGACTGCACCTGGGACAATCACGATTCGGACTCAACTCGTCGAATCCAATCAGGTTCAGATTTGCATCGCCGATAACGGCTTAGGGATGTCTGCTGAGGTGCAGCAAAGGTTATTTGATCCGTTTTTTACCACGAAACCTGTTGGTCAAGGTACGGGCATGGGGCTTTCGATCAGCTATCAAATCGTGGCTGAAAGACATGGCGGTTCACTCACATGTCACTCTGAACCTGGGCAAGGCACCGAATTCACCATTCAAATTCCTGTGGAGCTATAACGTCATGACACCTCTTTGATTTCACAGAGCAGGTAGGATGACGAGAATTGGGTCGGTACCATGAACCGCTACGTCAGAGCGGCATTGATTTTGATGTGAATGGTGCCTACTAAGTTCTTAACCGTCATTAGCATTAAGGAATTTGCAGGTAAATACTATCCCACTGTCGGGATTTGGCAGTGCTAAACCCCGACCACAGAAGGCTTTTTAACTGGGATCTTACTTGTTTGCGAACCCCTAATGCCAATTCTGCAAAACTGGGCTACAGATGACTATAGCTGTCGCCAGTGGGTTTAGGACATTGAAAATACAGGGGGTGGAACCCCTGCACCCCGTCCTAATCTAGATGACTACCGCTATATCTGTAAGGGCGGTATTTCCTTCGGAAACGCTACACGAACGCGAACCGCCCTTACTCTGTAAATGGGATTTAGAGAATTGGTATAAGATGTGCCTGCCTACAAGTGACTACTGAACATCGCGTTCTCCGGAAAGTGTTTGTTGAACGGCTGCGATGGGGGGCTAGACTTACCGTTTTCGGCATAATGTTTGACAAAAAGGGATGTTAGATTAGCGACAACCCGCACTGTGCCGCACAGATTACATGAAGTCACTTAACCTGAAAATCGCCAGTCTAACGCTATTAGCAACCTGCCTCGCTTGGGATGGGGTGGTGCCAACCCGTTTTTCCTTCCAGTCTGCCCTTGCCCAAACGACTCAAGATAAAAAAGCAGAAGGTGATTTGTTGCTGCAAAAAGGGCTGCAGCAGTACGATGCAGGGCAATATCAAGCGGCAATCAAAACCTGGCAGCAGGCTTTGGCGCAGTATCGCGCGATCAATAACCGTAATGGTGAAGCACAGGTACTAACAAATTTAGGGCTGACCTATGCGGTCTTAGAGCAGTACCCTAAATCAATCGACTATTTTGAACAAGCCTTATCAGTTGCGCGCGCTATTGGAAACCGCAAAATTGAAGCCCAAGCATTGAGTAACTTGGGCGATCTCTATAGTGCCCTATCGCAACTGCCGAAAGCGATTCGTTACTACGAACAGGCATTACCGATTTACCGTACAGTGCAAAATGCTTATGGAGAAGCGCGCGTCTTAAACAATCTGGGCACGGCTTACACGGCTCTCACGCAATACGACAAAGCGAAAGGTTACTTTGAGCAGGCAGGCCCCATTTTTCGGAAAATTCAAGAGCGCAATAGCGAAGCAGACACGTTGATCAATCTGGGCATTAGCAACGTTTTTCTCTATCAATATGACAACGCGATCGCATCCTTTGAGCGAGCATTGTCTCTCTACCGAGCGGTGCAAAACCGCAGTGGTGAAGAGAATGCGCTCGTAAAGCTGGGGAATACGTACCTGGCGCTGTTGCAGTATCCGAAAGCGGTTGGTTATTTTGAACAGTCGTTGGCGATCGCCCGTACCCTCAAAGACCCTAACCGGGAAGCCAGCGGACTCAATAATCTGGGCATTGCCTACCTTTCGTTAGCGCAGTATGAAAAAGCGATCGCGTACTTTGAGCAAGCCTTGCCCCTCTATCGAGCTGCGCAAAACCGCAGAAGTGAAGCTGGAACCCTGACAAATATGGGCAATGCTTACTCACAGCTGACTCAGTATACTAGGGCAATTGACTATTATGAGCAGTCATTACCGATATTTCGGGCTTTGCAAGACCGTAAAGGTGAGGCTGGGTCGCTCAACGGTTTAGGCAATGCCTATCTCTTTATGTCGCAATATGCCAAAGCGATCGCGTACTTTGAGCAGGCGTTGCCTGTCTACCAGGCTGTGCAAGAGCCTGACAGTGAGGCGATTGTGCTGATGAATTTAGGCAATGCCTATAATTTTTTGTCGCAATATGCTCAGGCAATTCGCTACTTTGAGCAGGCGTTACCGCTCTATCGCACTGCCAAAAATCGCCGCGGAGAAGCAGATGCACTTGGTAATTTAGGGATTTCTTACAATTATTTGTCGCAGCCGATGAAGGCGATTCGCTACTTTGAGCAGGCCTTACCCATTTATCGAGCTGTGCAAAACCCCAATCGTGAAGCAGATGCCCTCAACAACTTAGGCACGGCTTACTATTCCCTATCACAGCACCCCAAAGCGATCGCGTACTTTGAGCAGGCCTTGTCGCTCTACCGCACTGTGAAAGACCGCAAAGGGGAGGCTGGCGCACTCGCAAACTTGGGAGGGTCTTACGCCGCATTATCGCAACCCGCCAAAGCGATCGCCTCCTACAAGCAAGCGTTGCCGATCTATCAATCCTTGCAGAACCGTGACGGTGAATCCATTACTTTGAATAACTTGGGTGACACCTACTTCAAAATGGGAGAGTTAGCCCAGGCAGAGCCGCTTTTGCGTCAGTCGATTCAAGTGCGAGAATGCATCCGGGTTGGCTTAAAGGATGATCAAAAAATTTCTATCTTTGAGAGCCAGAGTGACGCTTACAGAACATTACAACAGGTCTTGGTTGCCCAAAATAAATCTACCGAAGCGCTAGAAATTGCTGAGCGGGGACGTGCCCGCGCTTTTGTCGAGTTGCTGGCCCAGCGTTTAAACTCAAACTCAAAGCCATCAGCCAACTGCACTCCTGTACAACCGCCGACGCTGGCGCAGATTCAGCAAATCGCAAAACAGCAGAATGCGACTCTGGTTGAGTACTCTGTGATTGACCGCGATCGCTTGTTGGTTTGGGTTGTGCAACCGAATGGACAAATTCACTTTCGCTCTGTTGACTTAACAGCAGATTTGAATGGTGTCTCTCTGGCTGAATGGGTTAAAGCGACTCGCGCTGAAGACTTAAATGTGCGCGGTCGAGGGCTGGGTGTGTTTGAGTCAGACCTTACGGTTGATGCTGAAGAAAAGCTCGACAAAGCAAATTTGCAAACACTGCATCAGTGGTTAATTGAGCCGATCGCTGAGTTGCTGCCCACAACCCCCGATGAACGGATCATTTTCATTCCCCAGGGTGCGTTGTTTTTGGTGCCTTTTGCGGCGCTGAGAGATGCTGCAGGCAAACATTTGATTGAGAAGCATACAATCGCAGTTGCGCCGTCGATTCAAACATTAGCGTTAACACGAGCACAAAAAACAGCAGAAAAGCGGCAAAAAGTAGGAACAACGCTGATTGTGGGAAATCCGGCAATGCCAAAAGTGGTGGTTGAAGCTGGGAAGGATCCGGTGCAACTTTCCCCACTACCAGGAGCCGAAACCGAGGCTCAAGCACTCGCAGCCCTCCTCAAAACTCCCGCATTGATTGGCACGCAAGCGACCGAGGCAACAATCAAAGCTCAGATGCCGCAAGCCTCTCTGATTCACCTGGCAACACATGGTCTGCTGGATGATAATTTCGGCATCAATAGTTCTATCGCTTTAACTCCAACCCGTGATGAAGATGGTTTCTTAACAGCCGCTGAAATTAGCAACCTATCCCTACAAGCGACCTTAGTTGTATTAAGTGCTTGTGATACGGGACGTGGCACGATCACAGGTGACGGGGTGATTGGTCTGTCGAGATCGCTGATTTCTGCTGGGGTGCCAAGTGTGGTCGTCTCGCTCTGGGCTGTACCCGATGCACCAACGGCATTTCTGATGACCGAGTTTTACAAGAATCTAGAAACTTCCAATGATAAGGCCAAAGCTCTGCGGCAAGCGATGCTAACCACAATGCAACGTTATGAAAAACCGCGAGATTGGGCAGCTTTTACGCTGATTGGCGAGTCTTGAGTTTTTGTCTGGTGTGATCGCGCGGTTGTGAATCTTATTGAGATGGATAAATAGACTGATATAAAGATTTGTTAGTGGAAATAGTAAATAGATGTAATAAAGAATTGATTTTCTTAGCTTTTGAGAACAAGGAAAAGAGTGAAACAGTGGTAGGGCTGAAGTCCCTCCAACGGCGAAGTTGGAAGGGGGAATTGCCGAACCTATCTTTTGGCTAATTTTGTCTGTTTGGCTGTCTCTCCTTTGATTGAGGAATAAAGCAGATCACTTGATTATCGTTCTTGTAGTACGCACGGTTCAGCATGCGTCTGCACAGAAATGAGATCAAACAATGGCCGACAGAAAATGTTCTGCTTGCGGAGAGACAGCAGGCTATCAAGGTATTATCGACGGATTAGAGCTTTGGTGGTGTAGTAATTGTGAACAGATGGAGAATATCAGAGTGGAGCCACCGCGTTATACCTGTAGAAGTTGTGGAAGACCGCTTTTATCAGATCAAGAAATATGCAGTAACTGCGGAATTAGCTTTGCTGTAGGCTAGTCAAGCCCAACAAAAAAACGATCGCTCTGGTTTACGGGCGATCGTTGGGAAACTATCTTATGTCCATCCAGCATCTAACAGAACGACAACACTTGTCTTCGGATAATTGGCGGTAAAAAGTACGCATTTGGCTGAGTCGCCTTTGGCTAATGACCTTAAGAGCGGGGCAAAGGCCAAAGAAACTTAGAATCAGCGTCATGTTAGCCGCGACTATCAAGCTGTTGCTATTGTTCTGTCTCTTAATTCTGGTACTTTGAGTGATTTCGCAGACTTTTATGGATTTTCTTCCACCGTTCTTTCTCCGCCAGGTTGGCGCGTTGATCCTGCTTACGCACCTGGTAACTCAACTCCCGTTGCAATTTCTGATAATTTAGAAATCGTTTGGCATTGAGTTGACCAGTGGCGAGTGCCTGTTGAATTGCACAACCCGGTTCTTGCTCGTGCTGGCAATTGCGAAAGTGACAGTGTTGAGCCAGATCTTCAATGTCGGCAAAGGTTTCTGGTAGACCTTCTCCACCTGACCAGACCTGAAGTTCTCGCATCCCAGGGGTGTCAATAATTAGTCCACCCGATGGAAGCGGAATCAGGTGGCGATGAGTCGTTGTATGTCTACCACGATCGCCGTTTTGCTGCACACTTTGGACTGATTGAATTGACTCACCTTTAAGCCAATTTGTGATTGTGGACTTGCCCACTCCAGACGACCCCAATAGGGCAATCGTCTGTCCCGCTTGGAGGTAGGGTTGCAGCAACTCAAATCCCTCGTGCCGAGTGGCGCTCAAGGGAAGAATTGGCACACCCAATGCGATCGCCTCTACTTCTGCGAGGCATTGTTCAAGCTGCGGGCAAACATCAGCTTTATTCAACACGATGACGGGGGTCACACCGCTCTCCCAGGCCAGGATTAGATAGCGCTCAATTCGTCTCAAGTTAAAATCACCATCTAACCCAGACACCAAAAAGACGGTATCGACATTTGTAGCAATCATTTGCTCCTCGGTCGTGTTACCTGCCACTTTGCGGGAAAATTTGCTTGTGCGTGGCAACACTGCGTGAATCGTCGCTTTTTGCTCGGTTGCCCACGGTTGAATCACAACCCAATCGCCAACTGCGGGAAAGTCGTGAATTCCAGTGGCTTGATGCCGCAATTTACCACTGACTTCTGCCATAACCTCACCTTGCTCTGTGTAGAGCAGGTAGGAATTGCGATATTCGACAGCAACTCGGCCAGCACTAAAACCTTGCTGGCAATAAGGTATGAAGCTGTGAGCTTGGCGATCGCTCCAGCCAAATTGTTCTAAATTCATTGGATTTCCGATTTGTGATCACTTGTTGAGGGCAAGGTTCACAAAGAAGTCCAGAGCATCATCCTAAATCGTGCAGGCGTGAACGAGACTCTCTGTGCCTTGCTTTTGAAGCGTTTGAGCCATTTCAGATACTTGCTCAGCATGTAATACAGTCATCGTCCACCTCCTTGTCATAGTCTTGCGGGTAACAACACGCCTGGAATCACCGATTCCTGATTTCTATCTATTATTCAATTTACTGTGAATCACCTGAAATCATCCAACTAGAAAGTAAAGTTTTTTAGACAAACATCAAGCTTCTGATTTTTTCTTAAATCTCTACGGCTTCTTATAGTGTTCTTATCTGTTTCCTATATTTCTCCTATTTTCTTTTGTTATGTAACGGATTCTACTGTGAATCAAAGCAACCTGAGAATCATTGAGTAGTGTGACTGGAGGCCACCGTGTCAATGGACAAAGTAGTACGTTAGACTTGCTGTGAATCAATTCGCTGATTGTCTTTGTTAGGAAACTAAATGTTTTTTTAGGAACTTTATAACCTGTGAAAGATTCGGATAACGTGATTCAGCTAGATCATCAGGATATCAAGTAAATTTTCGAATTATAGATTTTAGGTGTGTTGACATTTAGGAAAAATTGCATCTCTAGAGCAAAAATGTTCAAACAATCTTTAGACAATGTTTTTTATTCAATTCATTTAATACAAAATCTGATCATTTTTATCTTCAAAAACACTAATTGGTTTTATCTGAAAGGGTATTGATGCAAAAGCAAGTTATTCAGTGGTTGAGGAGTGATACCGCCATTCTCTGGTGGCTAGCATTCATTAAATTAATGCTGCATTTTCTAACGAATGGTCAATATGGCTATCATACGGATGAGTTGTACTACATGGCCGCTGGCGATCGCTTAGCTTGGGGTTATGTTGAGTTTCCGCCTTTGGTTGCGGTTCTAGCTCATATCAGCCACTCTCTAACGGGGGATTCCTTGTTTTCCATCCGCTTGTTTCCTGCGATTGCGGGAGCCTTATTAGTCTTTGTAACCGGGCTAATGACACGCGAACTGGGTGGAAGCCGATATGCACAATTTTTAGCCGCTTTGTTAGTGATTGTGTCACCCTACTTTCTGGTGATGCATACCATTCTCACCATGAATGCTTTTGAGCCGCTGATTTGGACGGTGTGCGCCTACCTGATTTTGCTGGCGTTGAAATATCATCGCCCTCGCTTGTGGCTGCTAGTTGGCGTTTTAATCGGTGTTGGCCTACTAAATAAGTTTTCTATCCTCTTCTTTGGTGTCAGTACCCTGGTGGGCTTGTGGATGACGCGACGGCAGGTGTTTACCAAGAAATGGATCTGGCTCGGCCTGATCGCAGCGATCGCGCTAGCCATGCCGACTGTGATTTGGCAAATTCAACACGGCTTACCTTTTTTAGAGCACCAACGAGCGGCTGCACTCCATAGCAAAAAGCCCTTCCCAGCGTCAATTATTGCGCTGTTAGTGCAACCCTTACTGATGATGCACCCCTTAACAACGCCGATCTGGTTAGCGGGGTTGTTCTACTTTCTCAAGTCCAAAGATGGCAAACCCTACCGCCTACTTGGGTGGATTTTTGTGATCACCTATGGGCTTTTCTTGCTGTTGCAAGGCAAGTCTTACTATCTGGCTCCCCTGTTTCCTACGCTCTTTGCCGGAGGGGCGATCGCGGTTGACCGTTGGATTTGGGGTCGGCGACGATTTAGACTGTTGATTCCAGGTGTGTTAGCGGCTAGCACGATTTTGTTTGTCATGCCGATGACATTGCCGATCTTACCAATCGAGACGTTGCTGCGCATCTCAAGTTACTACTCGTCTGTTTACTTTGTGCCCGATCGCGCCAAAGTCACCATCACCGAGCGCGAGGTTCCCTCTCCCTTTAGAGACATGCTAGGTTGGGAGGATAGTGTGGCTCAGGTCAGCCAGGTTTATCACCAGCTACCGCTTAAGGATCAAGCGCAGACAGCGATTCTTTCATGGCGGTATGCTGATGCTGGGGCAATTGATTTCTACGGCTCTCGTTATGGCTTACCAAAAGGCATTAGTGGTGCCCATAACTTTTATTTTTGGGGCTACCAAAATAATTCGGGTCAATCAGTCATTAGTCTAGGGGGCGATCGCGATTATCTTGAGCAGCTGTTTGACCAGGTTGAGCAAGTTAGCACCGTGACTCACAACACTGTTATTGGAATTAAAAGCTACATCCCCATCTATCTCTGTAAGGATATAAAAGTGCCTTTTAATCAAAGCTGGCCTAACTTCAAAGCTTACTTTGGTTATCCTGTCGCTTTCAATCAAGGAACGCTACGATGAGCAAGCGTGTATCTGCTAGTTGCATCTCCAAAACCCTTATGCGCCGTAGAATATTAAGCATTGTATTAGGGCTACTGTCTGTCACAACTGCTGTGCCGCTAGTTGAACCTGTTAGGGCAGCTGAGCGCGTTAATTTCAACTATGGGCCACTCGATTTTTCAATTTCGGTGCGATCGCTCGAAGTATTCGCCAAAGATGGCACCGTAGACTCTGACTTAGCGTTTCTGGTCAACCGACTTAAGCCAGAGCAGCGAGAAAAGTTTCGTAGCTTTTTGTCTCAACGCTATCAATTTAGCTCGACCTTAATGGCTCAGTTCTTCTACTCGTCGTTAGGGGAACGGTTGCTGACCTATATGGGCGAACTGATTCAACTCCCGGCTGACCAAAACGGGTTGTATGGAATTCGGGCAGCACTGATTCAAGCATCGGCTGACCCTGAAGGGTTAAGCGCGATCGGCTTTATGAAGAAGTTTCCAACCAATATGCGGTTGAACACGAAGCGGATTTTGGAACAGTGGAACCAGATTTCTACTTTACTCAAAGAAACAGAAACTTATGTCAGTGCGTTGAAGCAAACCTCTGCGTCGGTTAAAGCAACGGAGCCATCCACGGATTTTGAGCAGTTGCCCAACCTGCAAAATCCTGGCCCTTACACTTACGTCAAGCAGACTAAAATGCTGCGAGATGGGAACCGTCAACGGGACATGATGGCGTTATTGTATCTGCCTAATGTTCCTGAAGGCAAATCTGTTCCAGTGGTTGTCATCACCAATGGCATTGGCACGCGCATCGATCTCTACGATTATCTGGCGCAACACATGGCCTCCCACGGGTTTGCGATCGCCATTCCACAACACCCTGGCAGCGATGACAAACAACGCGAGGCATTTTTGGAAGGGAGAGCTAGTGATCTGTTCGAGTCGGCTGCTTTTGTTGATCGTCCCCAGGATATTACGTTTCTGTTAGACGAGTTGGAACGACTGAATCCAACTGAGTTTAAGAACCAGCTCAACCTTAAACAAGTAGGCGTTTTTGGTAACTCCTTTGGGGGGGATACGGCCCTGGCAGTTTCGGGTGCCAAGATCGATTTTGACCAATTAGAAGCTGATTGTAGCCCTCAGAAAAATCTAGTCAATGTGTCGCTACTGGTGCAGTGTCAGGCGCTGGAATTACCTCGTAAGGACTATAACTTCCGCGACCCTCGGATTAAGGCGGCTTCTGTTCTATTCCCCGGTAGCAGCAGTCTTTATGGGCAAAGCGGCCTAAGCCAAATTCAGATTCCTGTGCTGTGGGGGGCAGTGAGCAAGGATATGTTCAGTTCGCTCGTGTTGGAACAGCTCCCAGCTTTTAATGCATTGCAAACCGATGATAAGTATTTGGTTGTTGCCGAGGGGGTTGATCACCTCAATCTCAATTTTTATGCCCTGAGAACGCTCAAAACGATGGATAAGGTAGAAGCAGAGGCCGTCACTGTCCAGGCACCAGAAGCCGCAAAAGTCTATCTAAAAGCGCTGTCACTCGCCTTTTTCCAGGTTTATCTCGCCGATCGCTCAGATTATCGCTCTTACCTCTCCTACGCGTACGCTCAGTCAATCAGCCAGGACTCTTACAACTTTATTCTGTTGCGGTCTTTGAATGGTGTGTACTCCTCAAACCAGGAGATTGCTAATTAGCTCAAGAGAACTGTAAGAAAGTTACCAACTAAGATAAGAAAAATATCATTTTGAGTGACTGAATAGCGGCTTGAGTGAGTTGAAATTCGCTCCTCTCTTTTTGAGGGGGTTGCAGGTAAATGTGATCTCATTGGAGGGGCTTGGCATTGCTAAACCTCTAGCATCGACGGCTCTCCAACTGGGATTTGACTGGTTTGCGGATCCCTTACCTTCTCACTCCTACTTTTGAAGCGATCTCTCCGTTCAATTGTGTAGGAAGGTATATTTCTGTTCGCAACAAAAGAAATCCCAAATTTATCTGTGATCGTAAAATAATCTTATTACTGCTGCCCCTTGCGACTGATCAAACCACACCTTAGTTTGGCGAGTGGAAAGAGGGTTAAAGCCACCGACTCAAAACAAGATCCAGTTGCTACAGCGCATACGAAAGGAGAGAGCCAGCCAAATGTCTCAAGAACTAGATGATGATAGCGATCGCTTTGAGTATCATCTTGAGTGTGGACGTGATCAGCCAACAGGTGCAAACCCCCGCGCTGGTATCTTGTTGATCGGAGGCGCAGAAGAGGGGCGATTGGGCGAGGATGCCGCAACTCAATGGTTTCTTAAACGGGTTGATCGAGGTCACTATTTGGTGCTGCGCTCAGGTCGGTCAGGTGGTCAGGCTAGCTGGCTTTGTGAACAATATCGCGAGTTGATCGCATCTGCTGCCGAACTGTCGATCGATAGCCGGGGGGCGGCAAACAATCCAGAAGTGATTCGATATATTCGCAATGCCGATGCTTTATTTATTGCAGGTGGCGATCAAGATGCCTATGAGAACTACTGGGAAGGGTCGGCGATCGAAGAGGCTATCAATGACTTAATCAATCAAAAAAAAGTACCTGTGGCTGGAACAAGCGCAGGCATGGCAATCTTGGGTGATTATTACTACGCCCCTGCCCATGCAGGCATCCTCAGTTCAGAGATACTAAATGATCCCTTTCACCACAACACAAAAGATATTTACCGAAGCGATTTCATCAAAGTTCCAATTCTCAAACATGTAATTACAGATACACACCTAGATCGTCTGAATGACGACCATACTGAAACTCGTCATGGCAGGTTATTTGGCTTTTTAGCCAGGATTATGCATGACACAAATAAGGCGTTTCCGGTTTATGGAATTGGACTGGAAGAAGGCGCTTTCGTTGCGATTAACGAAAGAGGAATTGCGAAAGTATTTGGAAATGGCAGTAGTCAGGGTCAAGATGCTTATTTTTTGCAAACTCTCGGTCATGCACCCGAACAGATCCAACCGGGGTTGCCGCTCATTTGGAATTGGAATGGTCAAGCGGTGAAGGTCTACAAAATCTCAGGCACACCAGAGGGTAGTGGGCACTTTGACCTGACTAATTGGTCACAAGCGACAGGTGGTGAGTGGGAGTATTGGTTCACGACAGGTGGCGCTGCTGGATTTCAACGCAAGCCAATGAAGTAAATTGAACCTGGAATGCTGATTTAGTGACCTTAAAAGGATGCTTGTACCAAACTTTACGTGTAGCGCTACAAAGCACAACTGAAGATTTTGCACTACAATATACTACAAACGTTCAAATTTGGGTTGAGTCCCTGATCTCATCATGAAGTTCCCACCCTGGTAACTTTCTAAAAACAAAACTCAGCAAACGTTTGCCTTACCTTTCTTAGCTATATCTGTAAGGCAGACATTTTGTTCGTGGATTCCTCCGCCTGAGCCAGCAGCGTTATGTGTTGCGTTACGCAATACATTGGCTAACCGAAGCTTGGCTATCATCAACGGCGGAGAATTTGACAATGCGGACGGGTAAAAACAATTCCGTTAGAGAGACGATCGCGCCGATTATCCTCTTTCTAGCGATTGAACTATTAGATGAATTAGTCGATGGGGTGCGGGGTGCTGCATGGCCTTTAATTCGCCATGATTTACAGCTCTCCTACGTGCAGATCGGTCTTGTTCTAACGCTGCCAAACGTAATCGGTAGCGTCATTGAACCTTTTTTAGGAATTTGGAGCGATCTGGGTCAACGCCGACCATTGATTCTCGCTGGGGGATTGGCATTTGCGATCGCCCTGGGGCTGATCTCTATCAGTCAAGAATTTGACTTTTTTCTGATCGGGTTTATCGTGCTAAACCCTGCCTCTGGCAGTTTTGTCAGTTTATCTCAGGCTTCTCTTATGGATCTTGAACCTACTCGCCACGAGCAAAATATGGCACGTTGGGCGTTAGCAGGTTCTCTAGGAAATGTAGCAGGGCCATTGCTTTTGGCAGGGGTAAATGTTTTACAGCGAGGCTGGCGAGGTGCTTTTTGCTTATTAGCAATCTTGACAGGTCTGTTGCTGATATTGCTCTGGAGATATCCAACGGCCGCGATCGCAGGATCTCACTCAGACCCAGCAAAATTTAGCTTTAAGCATGGAATTTGGAACGCGATCGCAGCGCTAAAAAGACCATCCGTATTTCGTTGGTTGGCATTGCTAGAGTTTTCTGATCTGATGCTAGATATACTGCGCGGGTTTATCGCGCTTTACTTTGTAGATGTCATGGGAGCCAATCCAACGCAGGCAAGTTTAGCTGTTTCAGTGTGGCTAGGGTTTGGCCTGTTAGGAGACTTTCTCCTCATTCCCTTGCTGGAGCGAATACGCGGTTTAGACTATCTGAAGATTAGTGCGAGTCTGGTTTTATGTATTTATCCAGTTTTTCTGGTTAGTTCTAATCTGACAATCAAGCTGATTATTTTGGGTTGCCTGGGTTTATTAAATGCAGGTTGGTATTCCATCTTAAAGGGACAACTTTACAGCACTATGCCAGGGCAGAGTGGCGCGGTGTTGACCCTTAGCAACATCACTGGTTTTGTTGGTAGTTTTATTCCGCTGATGTTAGGTTTTGTCGCACAGCAGATTGGCCTTCAAAGTGCGATGTGGTTACTGCTGGCTGCGCCAATTGCGTTGTTGCTTGGGCTGCCATCGGATCTATCAAAACAAAAACAGTAGTCATGTAGGGGCGATCGCCCCTACACCAATTTTTCATCATCTCAATTAAGTTTCCTCATCAAGACAGTAACTGGATCACTTGCTTGAAAGATCAATATTGGACTTTAGACTAAACGCAATTTTCCACTATACGTAAGGGCGAACAGCCGTATAGCCTTGCGGCAATAGCCTTTGGCATGGCTTCGCTAGGGCTGTGCTAGCGCCCCTCCTAAATATGGTGTATTTTTTGAATTAGTCCAAACTCCAGATCAATATGAGATTGAGCGAATGTAGAATGCAGATTAATCAGGAACTGTTTTTAAGGATTTTCGTTCTTCAACTTAAGCTAATTTCTGGCATTATATCAATTCTTCAAAACTGGGCTAATTATCTGTAAGGGCGGTTTGCGAACTGCCCCTACGAGAATCTGTAAATGGGATTTAGAGAATTGGTATTACTCAATAATTTGCTATTTGCGTGAGGTACAGAGTTTTCTGAGTGAGAAACCTTTGACCATTTTGTGTCATTTGATAGACGTAATTGAGGCAAGAGTTGATCTATCCTGCGTCAGGTGAATTGCAAAAACAGATGCTGTATCGAACTCTTGGACGGACTCAGGAACGTGTCTCGGCGATCGGGCTGGGAGGTTTCCATATTGGGCATCCGAAAGATGAACAGGAAAGTATTGACCTCATTCATCGTGCGATTGATCAGGGTATTACTTTCATGGACAACTGCTGGGACTATAACGAGGGTGTCAGTGAGAACCGGATGGGCAAGGCGCTGCGGAATGGTCACCGAGAGAAAGTTTTTTTGATGACGAAGATTGACGGGCGCACCAAAAAGTTAGCAGCTCAACAAATTGATCAGTCCTTACAACGATTGCAAACCGATCGCATCGATTTATTGCAATTTCACGAAGTCATTCGACTCGAAGACCCGGATCGGATCTTTGCTGAAGATGGCGCGATCGCAGCATTTTTAGACGCAAAACAAGCTGGAAAAATTCGCTACATCGGTTTCACTGGGCATAAAGACCCTTTAGTTCACTTACGCATGCTAGAGATTGCGAAACAGAATGAGTTTCGATTTGATGCAGTTCAGATGCCACTCAATGTGATGGATGCTCATTTTCGGAGTTTTCAGCACCATGTGTTGCCCGTTCTAGTTGAACAGGGGATTGGGGTTCTAGGCATGAAATCGATGGCAGATGGACACATCCTCAAAAGTAATACAGTATCTCCAATTGAATGTCTGCATTATGCTCTCAATTTGCCGACCTCCGTTGTCATCACTGGGATTGACCGTCGAGAGATTCTAGACCAGGCGATCGCTGCTATTGACAGCTATAAACCAATGAGTGCGCAGGAAGTAACAGCACTGTTAGCAAAAACAATATCGGCTGCTGCGACAGGTCGTTACGAACCCTATAAGACGGGCATTCAATTTGATGAGACGGCACTGCACCCAGAATGGTTGGGACTGCCCGCTGCTTAAGATGAACTCTACGAGATTCTCACCCAATCTCCTAGATCCTGCCATACAAATCCTGTGGCTTGAAGTACGCCCCGTTTTATAGGGTCAGCAACCCTCATAGCCAGGGAATTGTTTTATTCGCGATCGCTTGCATCAGAGAAGTTTTGGGGATAATGACAGATATCAAGACAGTTCTGGTATAGTTCTAATTTCCTGAAACCCGCGAGGTAAAGATTAAACAATGCAACCACCGCTGTTTGAATGGTTGGATCAAGCACTTTATGGAGTCGGTGAGGCTAAGACTTTTGCAGCTTTGCTGCGGGAAATTGAGCAAAGAGAATGTGAGATTATTTGGGAAGATGACCGCTATGTGCGTTTGGTTCAGGTGGTGTTGGTTGAAGTCTTCTCCAGTGCCGGGAAGCTGATTGAAGATCGGCAAGAGTTTACCGATGGGCGATCGCGACGCAGAGGCATTGAAGGCATTTCCGAGAAACGCCGACGTGATGAAAACCCTTTGGACGCAGCCAGACGCGCATTACGCGAAGAACTGGGAATTGCAGCAGCAATTGATTTAACATTTGTACAGCAAACCACTGGCGAAAAGTTGTCACCATCCTATCCAGGTTTGCTAAGCCGATACACAAAAGATCTGTTTACTTGTTATCTGCCTGATGAACTGATTCAACCCAAATATGTTGAGATTCAGGATGATAAGAAGACCTTTTTTGTTTGGAAGCCCAGTACACACTTTTAGGCTTGTCGAACTACTGCGACAATCGGCGTTGCTGAGTGTAGATATGTTTTTTTGGATCACTGAGATCTTGCAGCATTCTCAATAAGCCGATTCTAAGCGAGGTTTGAGGTCAATATCGAACCCAAAATGAGCCGCAATATCAGCGTGAGATTGGATGCGTTTGAGTAACTGAAACCAGATAATCGAAGGGAACAAAATC
>DVDV01000169.1 GCA_015296075.1 Leptolyngbyaceae cyanobacterium M33_DOE_097
AACATTTGTACTGAAGTCAGAGCCTCTAAAGGCTTGTGCGCTCAATTTTATGAACGGCAGAATGGGTATTCCAGCCATTGATAGCTGTTCAAAATGAATATTTTTGTGAGAATTATTCTCATACTGAGAATTGCTGGCAAGTTGACAGATTTCTTTGGCGATTTGCGTTCAACTCGCTACGATAGTAGGGTCTTAGGAGAAAAGCAGGATGTTACAGTTTGGATTGACGCCGCCAATTCTGGCTCAGGTCAACGCCTTTCTAAATTGGTCACAGTTTTTAGGTGTTGGGTTAGCCGGTTCGGGAGTTGCGCTTTATGCGCTACGCTCAATGCGACCAAAGCTGGCTCGTGATCATGACATTTTTTTTGCCGCTGTAGCGCTGCTTTGTGGGGGGATTCTGTTTTTCCAAGGTTGGCGGCAAGACCCTATTCTTCAGTTTGGTCAGTTTTTGCTGACTGGCTCCGCGATTTTCTTTGCGGTTGAGAGCATTCGACTGCGGGGCATTTCGACTGAGCAAGCTAAACGCAATACCCCAATTGTGGATGATGAACGTCCGGTTAGCCGTGTTTACCGTGCCGAGTTAGACGAGCTAACTTCCTATGAAGATCGCCCTGCCACCCGTCGCATTCGGGGTACCCGTGATGCTAAACCAGGTCGCGAAGGGGTAGAAGATGAAGGTCGCTCACGCCGAAACGCTCGTCCTACAGATGATCGGCCTAGTTCTGGTCGTCGTCCTCGCCGCCCTGTGACTGAGTCTGATTTTCCTGATGAGCCGATGGGACGTCGTTCAGAGGCTTCGGGTCGTTCTGGTAATTTACCCCCACGCGGTGACTCACGGCGTCGGCCTCGCCCACCTTTAGATGAACCACCAACCCGCGATCGCGCCAGTCGGGTTGAAGAACCCTCTCCTTCTGAGTATGTTGATTATCGTCCTGTAGAAGATGACGATAATTGGGACAACTACTAAAGAAGCTCAAGTTGGGGCAGCATAGGTCTGACAGTTCGTTGTGAATGGCGTATCAAAAAAGGTTTTTTCGATCTGGGTAGGGCTAACAAGCCTATCCAGTTTCGTTATTTTGTCGGGGTGCAGCCAGACCCCAGTGCCAACAGCACCCGCTGAGTTAGACAGTCGCTATGCTGATGAGCAACCCGCGCTTAGTGGCGATGGTCGCTTTTTAGCATTTGTCTCAAATCGAGATGGGATGCGATCGCTCTTGCTTTACGACTTACAGCAAAAGCGGTTCATTCCCTTACCTCGACTTAATCGGGGAGATGCGATCGCAGAATCTCCTAGCCTCAGCTATAGTGCCCGTTACATTGTTTACGTGGCGAGCGATCGTGCCCGTCCTGAAATTGAGTTATACGACCGAGCCACGCAGCAAATTGCCGTTCTCACTTCTGGCTATCGTGGTTGGGTGCGCAACCCCAGCATTAGCCCCGATGGACGCTACATTGCATTTGAAACTGGAATTCGAGGGCAATGGGACATTGAAGTGCTTGATCGAGGCACTAATATTGAGTTGGATCTTTTGAATCGACCGCGATCGCGTTGAAATTGCGTTTACTGCTACTGATTTCGTGTCTTTATTTGAGCGCCTGTGGGGCAGGGCGGCTTGTCCGGTTTCCCTACGATGTGGGTGGACGCAGCCTCAACAGCCCCTTTGCTGAGCAAAAGCCGCGCGTTTCTGGGCGTTATGTTGTGTTCACCTCCGATCGCCGGGGGAGTCAAGACATCTTTCTCTACGACATGACAAACCGCGCTCTGGTAGATCTTCCAGGGCTAAACGCGCTGGATATGATTGCTTCTACCCCAAGCGTGACCGAAGACGGACGGTTCATTATCTTTCATGGTGTTCGGGAGGGGAGATCGGGCATCTATCTGTATGACCGCGACACCCGCCAACTCCGCAACCTCACTGAAAATATCAAAGCGGAGGTGCGAAATCCCACTATCTCGGCTGATGGCTTTCGCATCGCTTTTGAGTCGAGTGCGAAGGGACAGTGGGATATCGTGCTAATCAATCGCAATGGCCAAGTTTTGTCACGTTAATGGTCTCTGCTCTAACGTAAACCGAGCCAGGTAAATAGATCCTGACGGGTAAAGAGTTCGAGAATCAACAACGCGATAAACCCAACCATGGCAAAGCGTCCGTTGATTTGTTCGGCATAGGGAGTCCAGCCAAACGAGGGTTCGGGTCGATTAAAAGATTCGACCGGGGGTTTCTTTTCTTCGCTTTCCATTCTTATCCTCCGACGGGTTCTGGTGTATCAGCCACGACTTCTTGAACTTGACCCGAGGCTTCGATCGCCCGCACTGAGTCAATCAGCGATCGCACCTGCTGGGTGTTTTCTGAGGCTTCAAACTTACCAGGAAACTTGCGCTTTGTAACCATGCGGACACCAAGCGGAGCCAGACTCAGGATCCCACCCAGATCTCTGAAGGAGTTGCCGACCACCTGCAAACCAAACAGGCGTTCATCAATCCAACCGCCTTGCTTAACCAGGTTGATTAAAACCTTGCGGTGGCGAATCGAGCGACTGGCTTGGGCATCCTTGCGGTCTAAGATCTCACTCTTAATTTTGCTAATCTGCTCCATCGGCGCGACTTCCATAGGACAGACCGAATTGCAATAGTAGCAACGGGTGCAGCCCCACACCCCATCGGTTGAGAAGTTGTATTGCTCTAATCGAGTTTCGGTGCGATCGTCGCGGGTGTCAGCCACCATGCGATAGGCTTTAGCCAGGGCGTGCGGCCCGACAAAGTTGGGGTTGACCTCGCGCGCATTACATTCTGAGTAGCAGGCTCCACACAGAATACAGTTCCCCGTTTGGTTGAGGCGTGCCCGTTCGGCTGGCGTTTGCAAAAACTCTCGTTCGGGAATTTGTCGCGCCGCAGTGCTGACGTAGGGATCAACCGCCTTGAGGTTATCCCAAAAGCTCTGCATATCAACAACTAAATCTTTAATAACGGGCATGTTACCCATTGGTGCAACAGTAATTTCGGGTAAAGAATTGCCATTTTGCGCATGGGTTGCCGCTTCAAAATTGGCTAACTCGCTGGCTACATTTTCTTTACAAGCCAATGCCGATCGCCCATTAATTCGCATTGAGCAACTTCCGCAAATGGTGTTTCGGCAATTTTTACGAAAGGCAAGGGTGCCGTCTTGTTCCCATTTAATTCGATTCAGACATTCCAAAATTGTGCTACTGGGATCAACATCTAGCACGTAAGTTTGAAAAGTCGGAGCCGCCCCTTGAACTTGTCTGAGAATTTTGAATTGAACTTGCATGGATTTTGCAGTTAGCCAAGAATTGAAGTCTTGAAGTTGGTAGAGATTGACAGTGCATTAGCGCAATAGACACCTCAATCAATCAATCCCCTTCCACTTCTAGTCTAAAGCTGAATCTAGCTTTTGCAAGCGATCGCCGTTAATTCTCCGAGTAACTCTTAGCATCTCTTTTAAAGTTTGAATTTTTTTTATGCTGGTTTCCGCACTGTTGACCGAATAGTGAGGAATCCTTTAAAGCGATCGACAAAATCGAGGAAATTGCAGCCAATTTCATATACTCAATCCTCCTGACTTTACAGTGCATGGCAACGGATCTAGGGCAAATTTTTCTATCCTTCACAGATTCAAAAAAGATTGTTACCCATGTGGAAATTGAGGATATATTCTTATAGTGCCCGTTTAATTGTTGACTAACCTTTACCCTGAAATTTCATTCTCAGGAATTTGCAGAAATGACCGAAACAGCAACCGCACCTCTTACCGGAAAAGCGTTACTTCAAAAAGTAAAGGAACTTTCTCATCTGCCTCGACGCGAAACAGCAAAACGGTGTGGGTACTATACCGTCACGAAAAATAATCAAATGCGCGTCAACTTAACCGAGTTTTATGATGCGCTATTAATGGCAAGAGGGGTTCCACTTAACCCAGAAGGCTCTAAAGATGGTCGGGGACGTGAGCCGACGTATCGTGTCAGTGTCCACAAAAATGGACAAATTGTGATTGGTGCTGCATACACTCAAGCAATGGGTTTAAAGCCAGGAGACGAGTTTGAAATTAAGCTCGGCTATAAGCACATTCATTTAATTCAGCTTGATAGCAAGAAAGAAAGCAACGGCCAACTTGATGATGAAGATGAATAGATAGTGCTCTATAACTAGCAAGTTTCTGAGTTATTGCTACTTAAGTTCAGCCAATCTATCGTTTTTGTTGTCGCCTTACTAGAGCTTTTCTCAAATCAGCTAGTCTGCCTCTCCGAATTAGATCCGGTTGGCAGATTTTGAGGCGTCAGAGTTCTCAGCTTGAGAATTATTTGAGATTGAGACTTTTTACTAAGAAAATAGTCATTTTCTGCAAGTTTCTCTCTACCGTTATGTACCTACATTTTGTTGCTTGAATCGCTGCACCTAAAGATAGAATCACATCAAAAGACTGGTTTTCAGGTATTTTTCTCTAGACCAATCTTTTCTTCCCGTCGAATAATCGAAGGTTTTGTGGTGTGATTTTTTTAGAGTTTTTGCGATCGCTTCGTACATTTAGCCCAACCTGGAAAATTTTTGCCTTTTTTCTGGGTTGGGTTCTTTTGTGGTTGCCAATTTTAGTGCCTTTAGCGCTTTGGCTACGGTGGAACCCTCTAAAAGCCGCCACACCACAACAAAAGATTCCGCTGGTGCTTTCACTCTATGCCCTGTTACCTGTCCTTTTTTGGGGCACGATTCATTTTGCTCAGCTTTTGCCAAGTCAAATTGGTTTTTCTTCACCGACTTCATTTACGCTTCATTTAGCGCTTGGGCTACTAATTGGGTTCGCTGGGGTTTGCCTGGCCTACACCCCCCAATGGTTAAATCGCTGGCTACATTGGGATTTTGCAGCACTCAAGCAAGCGTTGATTTTAGCAGTGCCCCTGTTGGTGCTGGGTCTGATTGTTGGGGTTGCCGAAGAATTTGTTTTTCGAGGGTTTTTGCTGCATCAACTTCAGCTCCAAGTTGCGCTGCCGATCGCGATCGCGGTGTCGAGCCTCATCTTTGCGCTGTCTCATTTGCTCTGGGAAGGTCGCGAGGGGTTGCCGCAACTCCCAGGGTTAACCCTGATGGGAATTGTATTGGCGATCACGGCGTGGGCGATCGATGGCGAAGTTGGTTTGGCCTGTGGGCTTCACGCTGGCTGGGTGTGGGCGTTGGCAACCCTGGATTCTGCCCAGTTGACTCAACAAACTGAGGCAGCACCCTTGTGGATTACAGGCAAACAAGGACAAGTTCTCACTGGCTTAGCCGGGTTGTCACTTCTCACCCTCACAGGCCTCGGCATCTTGAGCTACGGCTTACTAACCTAGCCCTGCTTCTGAAAAGGCTACTGTATTGCTAAAAAGTTGAGAGTAGTAAAGACCACGCTGTTGCAATGGTATGAATGCCATTGTTAATCATCTCGGAAGAAACCAGCAGCTAGCCCAAAGGAGTATTTGTAGTCTGCAAGCCGATCAAGCTGTGGAATGACTCGGTCATAGATCTTACCGATTTCTATCTGAATCGCCTCTACGTCTTCCGTCGCATCCATAAGCTTCTGAATTACTACCTCAAGGTTTTTACGGTTGAGTGGCGCTGAACCAAACAAAAGTTCTCGTGCGAGGTCGAACTCTGAGGCAAGTTCATTAAATCCTGAGTTGCGAAGCGCTGCCATATCCTTCTCAATCTCATCAAAACGTCGCTCAAAGTATGCTTCGATTCCATCAACTATTGTCTCTCCGTAAATACAAGAGAGGCGGTAAAACCGATCCTCATCCCCATAAAGCTTTTCTTGTTCATCGCATACACGAAGTACAAGGCTGTGCCAATACTCGTCATAATCCATGCGTTTAGACTCCTAGCAGTAAGGCGACACATCCTCACCACACTCGTCTGCCAGATAAGAAAGCGCCCGAAACCGTAGCCCGACGAATTGTTCATAGAGTGGGTTGAGTTTACACATTGCAGGGATGTGAGCCACCTTTTTGCCAAATAAAACCACATCTCGCTCAAACGGACACTGCGGCGGAATCATTCGACAAAGGAAGTGAGCCACTTTCGGATCGTGGATCTCCATTTTGTCGAGCCAATCCTTGACGGGATGCAGCAAATGATCAGAGTTCTCGCTATGCACTACCGCATTTCTAAAATCTTCAAAAGCGGCTGCATCGGCTTCGGCACAGACCTGACTTAACGTTTTGCGGAGTGCATCCAGAGCAGTGGTTTCTAACCCTAACGCCTGACAATACTGATTGAGCAACGCATCTTCACTGTCTGAGTAAGAACGGTCTACCAGAGCCACCATCACAGCCATACGTAAAAAGTTTTCGGCGGCGTGCTGATCATGCCCTAATCCATCGGCTAGTGCTGCAGGGGTCACAGGCTCAAAGGTCTTAGCGGTAGAATCTGAGTCGTCAAAATCTTGCTGGGTAAGCGAGTGAATTAGCTCTTGCTCTTCTTGCGTAAACACGCCATCTGCCCAGGCAACACTGATTAAGCCGCGTAGCCAAAGTTGAGTCTGTTGTTCAGAAGGTTGAGTTACACTAGCCATACATCTGGTTTTGAATACGCTACAACTGCAAGAATTCTAGCCTGACTTGCAAAGGATGCAGTGTAAGCTAATGAATGCTGTTCAATCCTTTTACCTCGCATGGCTCCGTATGAATTGGTACTTTTCCTAATATCGGTGCTGACCGCAGCGAGTGGTCAGTTTTTGCTGAAATTGGGAGCTGTCAAACTGGGCCGAGTAAGCAGCAGCAACCTGATTAGTACCCTAACCAATATTGCTTTTACACCAGAGCTAATTGGTGGCTTAGCGCTCTATGGTTTTGGTGCCGTTTTCTATATTTTGCTATTGACACGGGTTGACCTGAGTGTAGCAGGGCCAGCCGTTGCCCTGGTGTACGTCTTCTCAGTGGTGTTGGGGCTATTGGTTTTTCATGAGCCGCTTCAATTGAACCGCGTATTAGGTTTAGTTTTCATCATTGCAGGTGTAATTTTGCTGCTCTGGCAAAAGTAAGTTAGCGATCGCCCAATTCCCATTACATAAAGTGTTTAAGCACAGCTGCCGTTTCAGCCCCCGTTTTGGCCCAACTAAATTGCTTGGCTCGTGCTAGTCCTGCCTGTCGCAATTGTTTACGTAGTTGAGCATCTGTTGCGATCGCCCGCATTGCCGCAGCAATCGCCTCCACCTGATAAGGATCCACCAGGAGCGCCGCATCCCCGGTGACCTCTGGCAGAGCAGACTGATTTGAGGTAATGACAGGGGTGCCGCAGGCCATCGCTTCTAAAACAGGCAAACCAAACCCCTCCCACAGACTGGGATAGACCAACGCGATCGCCTGGTTAATCACAATCGGCAGGTCAGCATAGGCCACGTAATCTAAAAATTTCACCCGTTCCACTACGTTGAGCTGAGCTGCTAGAGTTTGCAACGGTGGCGTATAGCGTGGGTCAGTTGGCCCGACGAACCAGAGTTCATAATCTCCTAGCGAAGTCATTTGGGCGAAAGCCTTGAGCAGCCGTTCAACATTTTTGTAAGGTGGCATGCGTCCGATAAACAAGAAATAGTTGCGCGTTGCCAGGTTGAGCCAGCGAAACTGCTCTGCGTCGTAGGCTAAAGGAATTGTCGTGATTTTTTGAGCCGGAATTTGAAAAAAATGGCTCAAATCTTTTGCCGTTGTCGTGGAGTTGCAAAGGATGTGTCGTGCCTGTTGCAGCACCGCCGGAACGTAAAAGCGATTGTAGAGAGAAATTGGTGAAAACTTGCGACCAAACCGCAGCGGAATCAAGTCGTGCATCATCACCACAGAAGGAGTTTGAGTGCCTAACGGGGCTTCTGGCAACGGGGAAAAAAGCAGACTGGTCTGGAGCGTTTGACACAACTTCGGCAGCGATCGCTGCAACCAAACTAAACGCTTGATATGTCCCTTGATGCCGTACTCGGCTGAGAGTCCACCAGGTGATAAGTGGGTTGGAAAAGGCAGAATTTCAAACGGTGCAACCAGCTCAAACTCAAGATTATTGAGGTTTTTAATAACGTTGTAGCTATAGGTTGAAATGCCCGTCGGCTGCTGCATTAAAGCAGAAAGATTAATTAGAAGCGACATTAGAACTGAAAAATAATTGGCTCAGGTTTTAGCAGTGGATGTTAATGCGTCAATACAAGCTGAATCACCTGCCACGCCACGCGATCGCCCCGCTTTAAAGACTGCAACCCAAATTTGGCTAACAGGTAACTTCTCAGGAAAAACTGCTCCAGCCAGGAGTGATGCTTGCGGTAATAATAAAGTTGACTCCGGCGGTATTCCACAATCATTTTGTCGGGTATTTTTTGAACGGATGTGCCGTGTAAATGCACAAGGGTTGTGTCTGGCGTGTAAAGAATTTGGTATCCCCTGGCGCGCACCCGTTGACATAAATCAGACTCCTCAAAATACATAAAAAACTGTTCATCAAACCCACCAACCATTTGAAACAGCGCCTTTGTCATGAGGAACGCTGAACCCAGAACAATTTCAACGGCGCGATCGTGGGCATATTCGGCCTCAATTTCCACTTGATGGTTGCCTCGTTCATAATCGGCCAGTTGCTTACGTGTCTTATATTCACCGAGTAGGCTAATTTCCCATGCGGTTGAGAGTTGCAAACGTCCATCAGGATAGATGATGCGGGGGGCAACAATGCCCAGCTCTGGATTTTTTGCGATTTTTTGAAGCAGGATTTTGAGTGAATCTTCTAACAGCACCGTGTCAGGATTCAAAAAGAAAAGGTATTCGCCGCTAGCAACCTGTACCCCGGCATTATTACCAGCCCCAAACCCAACATTCTTTGTTAATTGAATGACGCGACAGTCGGGAATTTGGGTTTTGATTTGCGCCACACTGTCATCGCTGGAGGCGTTATCAACCACGATCAACTCATAGGGCACCGATTGAATCTGAGCTTGAATCGATCGCAAACACTCCACAATAGCCGGGTAGCTGTTGTAGTTCACAACGATGATTGAGGCGATCGCGGTGTCTGGCGGATGCATAAATTACCAGCGATGGTCTAATTGCCCGATCAACCCATAAAAGGTGCCTAACCAACAAGCAAACCATTTTTTTAGTTTGATTGGCCAACTGCTTTGGCGATCGAACATCCCAATATACGCCATGCTGACTAGCAGGTAGCGAATTCGGTGTAGCAAGCAGGTGAGACGAGCCACTCCCTGGGCGTGCTGTAGCTCCAGATAGGTATGGTTGCGGCAAATATAGTAGTGCCTCAACGGTGGATACAGTTGTAAGTTTTTTGCCTTGCCCAAAACACGAATTGGAATGGGATTGCCAAAACGGTGATACATCAACGCCTGGGGCACAACCAGATTGCGATAGCCCGCTCGCTTGAGCCGAATTCCATGATCCAGGTCGATGCCGTCAATAAACAACCGCGCATCCGGCAGGGCAACGGTTTCCAGAGTTTTGAGCCAGAGCAGCGACCCAGAAGTGATGACCACATCGCAGTCGTAAGGTTCGGTGCTTGAGGTGGGAGGGAACCCCTTGAAGCGATCGCCCAAAAACTTTCCAGGACGCACGATTTCATTGGTTCGGGCATCCATAGCGGTCGGGGCAATGATGCCAACCGCCTCCCCTTGTTGACGCAGTGCCTCATAGTTGAGCAATAACTTTTCTAGACAGTCGGTTGTGGGGTAGCTATCCTGGTCAAACAACCAGAGAAAGTCCACCTTAGCCTGCGTTGCAAACTGAGCGGCTTGCTCTAACCCACCGGAAATGCCAATATTTTCGGGATGATGCCAGATTTTTAGACGCGGATCGGCCTCGCTCTCAGGCGTGAGGGGAAGCGGCATCAATGAGTTATCGACAACCAGGATGAATTCAACTGCATAGGATTGCAGCCGAATTCCCATCAGACATTTGTTGAAAGCTTCGGCATCGTTGTACGCCGTGATGTACGCCGCCACTCGCCAGGTTAAAGGGCTTTGCTGACTCGCATCATTCGTCTCTAACCCAGACTGGGCAGAAGGTTGAGCTGCACTATCCATAGGGGGTCAGCCAAGCAAAACGTTCAAAACGATTGTGGATGCAATATCCCTGAAGACAAAACATCTTCTAAATTGCATCTCCAATCTTACGAGAAAAGTGCAGCCATGCCGGAAGCTATTGCCGAAAGCTATACGGCTGTTCGCCTCTTTCGACGGTAAAATATTCGTTTTATTTAATCCATGATCCTTAGAAACTCCAGAAACTCCTCCTAAACTTTGAATGGGTGTAGCATAGGTTTTTCTTTGTATAGCTGTTGCCAGTTGGTTTAGGACATTGAAAATAAAGGGGGTTGTGGGATCTGCGCCCTTAGAGCTAAGGGGGTATACCCCCGCACCCCGTTCTAACCTAGGTGACTACCGCTATAGAAAAATCGGAAGACAAATTGGAGAGTTAGCCGGAAAGCGAATGTTGTTTCTCCCTGTCTGGTTTGATACATCTATGGGCGACTCACAATAATGGCGATTTCCTTTTTTCAGCAACTCCGACAGTGGCGTAGCATCTTAGTCATTGCCCCAACGGTTGCAGGGATTCTTTTGGGTTTGCGATTAACCGGGGCGCTGCAACTGTTTGAGCTGTCTGCTCTCGATAGTCTGCTGCAAATGCAGTCGGCACCTTCACCACAGTCACGCATCATCATTGTCGGGATCACTGAAAAAGATCTGCGGGAGCAGCAGCAATGGCCTCTCGCCGATCGCGAGCTAGCGAAGCTACTGACGCTGATTAAAAAGCAACAACCACGGGCGATCGCACTGGATATTTATCGTGATTTGCCAGTTGAGCCAGGGTACGACGAACTTGTTAAAGTGTTTCGCTCAACCCCTAATTTGATTGGGATTAAAAAAGTGGTTGGCTCAACTATGGGGGCTGTTGTGAACCCACCCCCGGTTTTAGCAGAGCTAGGGCAAGTTACGATGAATGACTTGATTATTGATGCCGATGGTAAATCACGCCGCAGCTTACTATCGGTTGAGAAAGGGGATGAAGTCATTCTCAGTTTAGGGGCCGAATCAGCTTTGCAGTATCTCGCTGCCGAAGGCATTGAGTTAGAAACGGTTGACCCTGACCAACAGATCTTGAAGCTGGGGGCTGCTACTTTTCAATCTTTACCAAGCGATGCAGGTGGGTATGTCGGCGCTGATGCGGGTGGCTATCAAATTTTGATGCTATCAGAGTTGCGTAACCTGGGTCGGCGCTTCCCGATTGTGTCGCTGACGGATGTGCTGCAAAACAAGATACCGCCTGACTTGCTCCGCGATCGCATTGTCATGATTGGGGTCACAGCTGAGAGTGCCGGAGACCTATTTTTTGTGCCCCGCCGCAATGGCTGGCTTAACCGTTCCTTTGTCACAGCTTCAGGGGTTGAGATTCATGCAGATATTGCGAATCAAATTTTGCGGGCAGCCCTCGATCGTCAGCCTTTGATTCAAACCTGGTCAGAACCCTGGGAAGCATTGTGGATTGGGGTGTGGTGTTTGCTGGGCGCAGCTATTCCCTGGATGGGGCGTCACCCCAGTATCCAGGCTTTTGCAACGTCGCCAAAACGCCAACGGTTGACGGGTTTTCCGTTAGTGTTGCTGAGCTTAACGCTGTTAGGGCTGGGGCAGGCAGCCGCGAGCTACCTTGCGATCGGGCAAGGCTTGTGGATTCCAGTCATTCCGTCTCTATTGGGCATGACCAGTGCGGCGTTTGTAGTAACGGGGCATCTGGCCCGTAGCGCGGCGGCAATGCGCCAAACGTTTGGGCGCTATTTAACCGATGAGATTGTGACAACACTGCTCGACAACCCAACCAATCTCAAGCTGGGTGGCGAAAAACGTCAAGTTACGTTGCTGATTTCTGACTTGCGTGGCTTTTCGGCTATTTCTGATCGGCTGTCTCCCGAAGCTTCGGTTGAAGCGATCAACATCTATCTCGAAGCGATGACCGAGGTGATTAATCGCTACCACGGCACCATAAATGACTTTATTGGCGACGGAATTTTTGCAATTTTTGGTGCTCCGATTCGAGCGGAGGATGATGCTGAACGGGCAGTTGCCTGCGCGATCGCCATGCAACAAGCGATGCAAGCGATTAATGAGCGCAATCAACAACGTAATCTGCCCCCGTTGGAAATGGGGATCGGGATCCACACAGGAGAGGTGCTGGCTGGAAATATTGGCTCGGCACGACGGGCGAAGTACACAGTGATGGGGCGTGAAGTGAATCTTGCCTTTCGGATTGAGTCGTATACGGTCGGTGGCCAGATTCTTGTTTCTGAAAACACGATTAAAGCCTGCCAAGTCCCGCTGCAATTTCAACGGATTCTTGATGTGCAGCTCAAAGGGTTTCAGGGAGCGATCGCGCTGCATGAGGTTGTTGGCATTCGCGGTGCTTACAATCAGTTTTTGCCGACACAAACCGAACCGCTAATCAAACTCGCGCAACCAGTTGCAGTGCAGCTGCAAATTTTGCAAAACAAACATCTGCTCGAACACGCCACATCGGGCACTCTTACCTGTCTTTCGGTGCATTCGGCTGAGTTGCATACCGATTACCCGCTCAACTTACTCGACAATCTCAAGCTCAATCTGGTGCTACAAGAGGCAACGTCCCCTGAGCAAGAAGATTTTTACGCCAAGGTGGTTGAGCAAACTCAACCAAACTACTACCAGGTTCGATTTACGGCAATAACTCCCGCGATCGCGGCAATATTGGAGCAGTTTCGGCGCAAATCAAGTTAATCGACTGTCCCGCGAAGGAGGATGGAGCTAACTCGCCAAAGCCATGCCAACAGTAAGACTCGATAGCGGACTAAAAAGCCTTTTTCAGATTTTTGACGCATCTTAATTCAGCAATTCTCGATATGAGAATGATTCTCATAAAAACGTCCGGTTTTAACGTTTATGAATGGCTGAAACCCGCATTCTGCCGTTTATAACATTGAGTGCACAAGTCTTTAGACACTCTGGCTACAGTACAAATGTTTC
>DVDV01000273.1 GCA_015296075.1 Leptolyngbyaceae cyanobacterium M33_DOE_097
AAGCAGGCTATACACTAATCCTTGGGCGTGTTGAACAATGGTTTCCATAACCGTTCAGTTAAATTTTGATTACGCCCTTTCTTTCAGATTTTTCCTTCTTTGGCAACCCCTTGTTGAAACTGGTGCAAGATCTCAGTTAGCAAACACCTTACTAGGAAGCGGAATCGGTGCAGCTGGTGGCGGTTTGGTCGGTGCATTGATTGGCTGGGGTGTGCCTGAGGAGCAAGCAAACTATTACAATACTCGCCTCAACGAGCATGGTCATTATCTAATCATGGTTGAGGGAACCCAGCGAGATATACAGACTGCTGAATCGATTTTAGGAAATCATGGTATTCAAGATTGGAATACCTACGACGTTCCCCGCTCAAGCAGCGATCGCCCAAGTACCGTAGGTCTCTAGGTTCACTTCGCTCAGCATCGTCTTCATACTTGACGAGTTTAGGATGAGAGTCACAGGCTTTCATCCTATTTCTTATACTTTTACTGCTTTAGCTGAAGTTGTATATACAAAACCGATTATTTTGTGATCAGCAACTAAAAAATAGTTGTACTTAAAGATTTTAGGTTACAGTTTATTTTATCGAGCCACATTGTAGAGTTAAAGTGAGCTAACCAAAAGCATCTTAAGGCTTCTTTTTCTTTTGTTTAAAAATATTTGGAGTAGGTTGTAATAATAGCCAGTAGGGAATTATCTCAACTCGGTTTTTCTATCAATATCGTGTACCTGCTGAAATACTCTTTCTGATAGAAGATTTTTTCTATCTTTTAGTAGATACTTTCAAACCAGCAGCTTGCGACACAATTGTTTGTAGAAAAGGTAAATAAAACGTATGACTGAAGTCAGTAAGACAGCCACCGAGGAGGTGTTTGTCGCAAGAGGTGAGCTTGATGCATTACTTCGCTCTGGCTTTTCTACAAGCAAAACCGTCGCGCTACAACCTCTGCTCGACTTGCCTGAGCTGCGATCGCAACGATTTAAAACAGCCCTGGGGCTTTTGCTAAACGCCTGTTGCCCAGCATTTTTGGTCTGGGGGCGCGATCGCCTGCTGTTCTACAACAATGCTTACGCTGACTTGCTTGAGCAGAGTGATATTTTGGCACCTTTGGGTCAATCGATTAATCAAACTCGCAACCGTGATTGGCGACAGGTGCGATCGCGGGTAGAACAGACTTTTGCAACCGGACAGGCTGCCCGATACGAAAATGAAGGGTTACTTGGAAAATTAAGCAATTCCATTAAAGTGGGCATTTTTACCTGGGCATACGCACCTTTATGGGATGCAGTCGGTAAGGTAGAGGGTGCCTTTGTAACAGGCTACCCAGTGTTTAACGCTCAGGGAAACTCTTCTGTTCATGCTGAAACAGTTGTCGCAGATTTAGACCATGAAACTGTTGCACCCGCAAATGCGATCTCGTTTCATCAGATTGGTGACCACCTACCGATGATGATTTGGATCTCGGCACCCGACGGAGCCGGAGCCTGGTTTAACCAGCCATGGTATGAGTTTACGGGTCAAACACAAGAAGAAGCATTAGGTGATGGTTGGCTGACGATGTTACACCCCGATGACGCGGTGGTGGTGTATCAAACATGTATGCAGGCTCATCAAAACCATGAGTCGGTGCAGCTTGAGTATCGGTTGCGGCGGCACGATGGTCAGTATCGTTGGGTTTTTGATTCGGCTGTTCCCTGGTTTGACAAAAACGGCGCTTATCTCGGCTATATCGGTTCCATCATCGATATTACTGAGCGCAAACGCATCGAAACCGATCGCAAACAAGCGCAGATAGAGCGAGAACGCTTATTTACAGAACTGGCGGAAGAACGTGCCCATTTTGAGGCTGTGCTACGTCAGATGCCGGAAGGAGTGCTAATTGCTGATGCAGCTACAGGCAATTTAGTGTTAGCCAACGATCAGACGAAGCAGATTCTTTGTTATAAGCATGAGCTAAACGTTGAGCTGAAGTCTCAAGAACTTCTGGTACCATTTCAGGCTTATCGTCCCGATGGGCGACTATATGCGGTCGAAGAATATCCGCTGATGCGATCGCTGCAACAGGGCGAAGTGATTAGCCATGAAGAGATAGAGCTTCGCTATGACGATGGTAGACGCATCATTATTGATGTTAACTCTTCCCCTATTTTTGACAGCCAGGGCAACATTACCTCAGCAGTTGCAGTGTTTCAAGACATTACAGAACGACAGCAGACCGAAGCCGCCCTGCGATCAAGTGAGATCTCGCACCGTACCTTGAGTGAGGCAGTTCCCGATTTTGTCTGGGCGTGTGATGAGAATGGTCGCGCTGATTTTGTAAATGCTCGCTGGCTAGAATATACCGGGCTAACGATTGAAGAACTGAATCGGGGCGGACTTGATCAGGTCAACCATCCAGATGACTTCCCGCGACTGATGGCAGAGTGGGAGAGCGCTCGCCAACGAGGAGAATCATTTGAATCAGAATTTCGCTATCGCCGCAAAGATGGTGAATATCGTTGGTTTATGGGTCGGGCTGTGCCAATCAAAGATGACAGGGGTAAGATCGTGCGCTGGGTTGGCACAACAACCGATATCCACGCGCTCAAACAGGCTGAAGCCGCTCTCCGCCAAAGTGAAACGATTCTCAAGTCGTTTATTGCGAGTTCTCCGATTGGAATGGCATTTTTTGATCGAGATTTTCGCTACATCTACGCAAATGAAGCCTTAGCCGCGATTAACGGCATTCCTTTAAGCGATCACCTCAATCGCACGCTTCGAGAAGTGTTACCGCAGTGGGCACCAATTGTTGAACCGATCTTCCAACAGGTGATGGATTCTCAAATCCCCTTGTTAAATCAGGAGGTTATTGGCGCAACGAATCCTGATGACTTTGTGCGTTATTGTCTGGTGAATTTCTTCCCGGTTTGCCTGCCCGATGGAACGGTGATTGGTCTGGGTGTAACCGACTTGGATATAACAGAACACCGACAGGCTGAAGAAGCTCTGCGCCGCAGTGAAGAACGACTGCGCATTAGCCAAGACCTCTCGCTTGATGGGTTTACGATTTTGGATTGTGTGCGCGACGAAACACATGCGATCGCTGATTTTGTTTGGTCCTACGTTAATCCTAAAGCGGCTGAAATCTTGCAACACCCTGCGGCAGAGCTAATTGGACAAAGCCTGCTCAGCGTGCTACCGAGTAATCGATTCAACCTGGATCTGTTTGAGCGTTACGTTAGGGTTGTTGAAACCGGTGAATCCCACGATATAGAGCTAAATTATGAAGCCGCTGGAATGCTGCGTTGGTTCCGGAATATGGCGGTCAAACTTGAAGATGGAGTTGCCGTTTTCTTTAGCGACATCACAGAGCGCAAACACTCTGAGCAAGCGTTGTTAGCGAGTGAGACAACCGCCCGCCGCCGAGCCGAAGAGTTAGCCGCTTTAATGGAAGTCACACCTGCCGCTATTTGGATTGCGCGTGACCCTCTATGTCATCGGGTCAATGCGAACCAGACGGCCCATCAGTTGATGCGAACTCAACCGGGCATCGTCACTACCGCTACACCCGAAGATGGCAACTGTGTGCTGCCGTTTAAGCAACTCAGGAATGGACAAGAGCTTGCACCCCAGGATTTGCCACTACAAAAAGCCATTCGGTTAGGGCAAGAGATTGTAGATGAACTGGAATTTGTCTTTGAGGATGGCACAGTTCGATTTCTCTACGGTAAGGCGGTGCCGCTGCATAACGCCGATGGTCAGGTAAGAGGGGCGGTTGCAGCCTTTATCGATATCAGCGATCGCAAGCAAATTGAGCAAGCCTTGCAAAGCAGTGAAGAACGCTTACGGTTTGCGTTAGAAGGGGCTGACCTCGGCACGTGGGAATATGATTTAGTATCTGGTCAAATCATCTGGTCTGAGCGAACTCGAATCATGACTGGAGTTCCACTGGATGTTCCTGTGGATTATGAACGATTCATCCATTCAATTCATCCCGACGATCGCAACTGGGTCAGCCTTGCCATTGAACGGGCGATCGCTGAGCAGTCACTTTACGATGTTGAAATGCGGATCATTTGGGCAGATGGCTCAACGCATTGGGTGCGATCGATTGGGCGGACGCAATATGACGATCACGGTACGCCAGTGCGCATGATCGGTGTAGCTCTGGATGTCACGGCTCGCAAACAAACCGAAGCGGCACTGCGACAAAGCGAAGAACGTCTGCGGCTAGCGATGGAAGGGGCGCAAATGGCGACCTGGGATGTGGATTTGATCACTGGAAAAGCGATTTGGTCTGACTACCACTTCGCAGTCTTAGGCTATGAGCCTACTTCAACTGGGGAAGCATCTGTCGCGTTGTGGTATGACCGCGTTCATCCTGACGATCGCGATTGGGTGACGCAAGAATGGAATCAGGCTCAGCAAGAACACCGCCTCTACCGAGCTGAGTATCGAGTGATTCGGGCAGATAATGGGCAACTTGCCTGGATAGAAGGGCTGGGCAGGTTTACCTACAACCAAAACGATGAGGCGATTCGCTCGATTGGCATTTTGCTGGATATCAGCGATCGCAAGCAAACAGAAATCAGCTTAGCGGCTCAAGAACAACGATACCGCTACATTTTTCAGGCGGTCAATGTCTCAATTTGGGAAGAAGATTTTTCGGAAGTAAAAGCGGCGATTGATCAGCTGAAAGCAACAGGCATCAAGGACTTTCGCCAGTATTTCAGTGAGCATCCCGAATTTGTCCAGGAAGCGATCGACAAAGTACGCTTATGCGATATTAACCAGGCTTCGCTACAACTATTTAAAGCTCAAGATAAAGTTGAGTTGTTAAATTCCCTAGAGCAAATTTTTACCCCTGAAACTCAAGCTGCTTTTGTTGAAGAACTTGTTGCAATTGCCAGAGAAGAAACGAGTTTTGCAACTGAGACAGTGCTGCGAACACTGCAAGGCGAGCATATAAATGTCTGGTTTAGCATTTCCTTTCCACCTCCCGCAGAACCCTACGATCGCGTGTTGATTTCACTGCTGGATATTAGCGATCGCAAACGCACAGAAGCAGCCCTGCGAGAGAGTGAAGGACAGTTGCGATTGGCTCAGCAAGCGGCAGGCGCGGGTCTCTGGGATTGGAACATTGAGAGTAATCAGGTTACGTGGTCGGAGGAA
The DNA here is from genome assembly GCA_015296075.1 of Leptolyngbyaceae cyanobacterium M33_DOE_097. Taxonomy (GTDB): domain Bacteria; phylum Cyanobacteriota; class Cyanobacteriia; order Leptolyngbyales; family Leptolyngbyaceae; genus DSRU01. The sequence continues at coordinate 5,151 of DVDV01000273.1, forward strand.
TACTATCAACTTTATGGATTGGATCGTCGATCCGTTATGCCTTCCTATGAAAACTGGTTGATGTCTATTTTAGAAATCGATCGCGAGCGGGTCGATCGGGCAGCCCGCGAAGCCCTGGAATACTGCACCAACTTAAATGTCGAGTTTCGCGTTCAACATCCAACTAAAGGGTTGTGTTGGCTAACGGCAATTGGACAGACCTTTTATAACGCTGATGGGCAACCGATTCGCATGACTGGAATTGCACTCAATATCAGCGATCGCAAACAAGCCGAAGCCGCCCTGCGAGACAGTGAAGAACGGTTGCGTCTGGCACTGGTGGCTGCCCATCAAGGACTGTATGACTTAAATGTGCAAACAGGCGAGGCAATTGTCAGTCCAGAGTATGCCCAAATGTTAGGCTACGAGCCGAGTGAGTTTAAGGAGACGCAGGAAAAATGGCGCGATCGGCTCCACCCCGATGATATGGCTGCGACCTATCAAGCCTATGTGGACTATGTCAGTGGTAAGCTTGACACCTATCGAGTCGAGTTTAGACAGCGCACAAAACAAGGAAGCTGGAAGTGGATTCTTTCATTAGGCAAGATTGTGGCTTGGGATGGTGATGGCAGTCCTCTTCGTATGGTGGGCACGCATACCGATATTACCGACCTCAAGCAGGCACAACAGGAGCGAGAAAAGCTACTAGCTCGTGAGCAAGCAGCCCGCGAACAAGCTGAAAATGCCAATCGCATCAAAGATGAGTTTTTGGCAGTGCTTTCCCATGAGTTGAGATCGCCGCTCAACCCTATTCTTGGCTGGTCGCGACTTTTGCAAACCGGGAAGCTCAACGAGACTAAGACCCAACAAGCTCTAGAAACAATTGAGCGAAATGCTCGCTTGCAATCCGAGCTAATTGAAGACTTACTCGATGTTTCTCGGATCTTGCAGGGTAAGCTGAGTCTGGCGGTTAGTCCCGTGAATCTAACCACTACTGTGCAGGCGGCGATCGAAACTGTGCGATTAGCGGCTGAAGCAAAATCGATTCAACTCGAGATGAGGCTGGAATCAAGGGGAGGACTGGTGCTGGGCGATTCAACTCGATTACAACAAGTTGTGTGGAACTTACTTTCAAATGGAGTCAAGTTTACACCAGCGGGAGGTCGCGTTGAAGTGCGTTTAGAGCAGATAGAAAGACAAATTGAAGGACAGACAAGCAGAAGTATAGAAGGACAAGAGATCAACCCTCTCAGCTCTCAAACAGCCACCACTTCGCTGCTTCACCCGTATGCCCAAATTACAGTTAGTGATACGGGTAAAGGAATTGCCCCTGACTTTTTACCCTATGTATTTGACTATTTTCGGCAGGAAGATGGCGCAACCACCCGCAAGTTTGGCGGTTTAGGGTTAGGACTGGCGATCGTCCGTCACCTTGTAGAACTGCATGGGGGAACGATTCGAGTGGAAAGCCCCGGAGAGAATAGGGGAGCAACATTCATCGTGCAACTGCCCCTACTCAAGGAAGAAGATCCAGACATGAGGGAAAGCGTGACAAATGCAGCTCTGAAACTCCCAACCGTTTACCCTCTGGCTAATCTACACATCCTCGTTGTCGATGATGATGCCGATACTCGCGACTTGATTGTTTTCTTACTAGAACAATCGGGAGCCTCGGTCACTTCGGCAAGTTCGGCAGCGAAAGGGATTGAGGCTCTCTTACAAACTCGATTTGACATTTTGGTTAGTGATATTGGCATGCCTGAAATGGATGGTTATATGCTGATGCGTCAGATTCGATCGCTCCCCAATGAGCAGAGAAGACAGATACCCGCGATCGCATTAACCGCCTATGCAGGCGAAATTGATTATCAGCAGGCGATCGCAGCCGGGTTTCAACGACATATCTCTAAACCTGTCAGCCCCAATGACTTAATCAAAGCAATCTTACAATTGTTAGGACGAGACACTTAACCTTCTCTATAAACCCCAAATAGCATTGTCTTCACTGCAAGCTTTGATCTCCTTGCGCTTAGACGCTGCTGCGCTAGAGAAAGAAAAGACTTTCAACCGTTTATCATCCCCTGCTCTGACTGAATCACTAAAAACCAAATAACCGACCTCTCCTATTTTCATCTTCCTGTACAGGAATAATCCTGCGCTAGCAATTCAGAGATGAAAGAGAGATCGGTTAGAGATCGAATCAAGGAACTAAAGCCACCAATTGTGCTGATAATGATTCAACAAAAAAGAGAAATCATTTTACAGAATTGGAGTCATAGCGAAAGAGATTATACCAATTCTCTAAATCCCATTTACAGATCCTCGCAGGGGCGGTTCGCGTTCGCGTAGCGTCTCCATCAGAGACAACGCCCTTACAGATAATCAGCTGTAGCCTAGTTTTGAAGAATTGGTATTACAGAGGATACGCTTTCAAAAACCCCTTCAGGCTACTTAGAGGTTTCACTTTGCAAGTTTGCAGGTACTTTTTCGGGGATTGTCCACAGATAGACTGTATGGGTGCGGCTAGGGCCTTCGACTTGCACAACGCGATCGGGTTTCCAGTCTCCCATTGCAAAATCATGAGAGACGATTCGCGTACCCGGTTTCAGCTGTTGAAATAGCTGCGGTCTAAGTTTTACGTTCAGTTCTGGCAGGAGATACAGCGTGACAACAGTAGCGTCACTAAATTGGCTAGTAAACAAATCTTGGTTGAGAAACTTGACGCGATCAGTAACACCTGCTTTTTGCGCATTCTCATTTGCTTCCCGGATTCGCTCAGGGTTAATATCGATCCCGGTTGCCTGAATCCCAAATCGTTGCGCCGCTGTAATTGGAATACGTCCATCTCCACTACCCAAGTCATAGAGAACATCTTTCTCATTCACATTGGCGATCGCCAGCATTTGATCAACAACGTTCTGAGGCGTAGGTACGTAAACAACATCAGGTTCTCGTAACTGCGTCGTTGGAGATGATTGAGCTTGCTGTTGGTCAACGGGTGCAGCTTGCACTTGCTCAGAGGGGGTTGAGCGATCGGCTTGCACCTGATTACACCCTAGCGACGCGGCTCCGGCGGTTAAAACGCTGACCAGTAAAATATTAAACTTACGAGATGCCATGATAAACCTCCTGATCAAGTTATTGTTTGAGAGCTGACTGAGTTCGACGCATACGCTGATGCAGCCACAGCAGTGGAATTCCTAACAGCAAAACGACAACACCCAGCAGTGCGCCCCAGCCAGTAAATACCAGACTGGAATACAACATGTATCCACAAATGAGACAAAACAAAATGGGCGTGATTGGGTAAAACGGCACCCGAAACGGACGCTCAATATCCGCATCCTTGCGTCGTAGGATAAAGAAGGAGATGCCAACTAACAGAAAGAAAAACCAGAACACAGGGGCGGTGTAGTCAACCATTGTTGTAAACCCTTGCCGGGTCAGACTACCGATTCCAATCAACCCAATTGCAACGGCTGTTTGTACCCATAGAGCATTGGTTGGCATAGCGGCTCGATCATTCCATTTACCTAGAAATGAAAGAGGTAAGAAATCATGACCCAGGGCGTAATTTGTGCGTGCCCCTGTGAAAATCGTGGCATTAATGGAGCAAAGCGTCGCTATAGCAACGATTACACTGATTAACACTGCACCTGGAGCGCCTAAAGCTTGTCGCATCATATCGGCGGCGACTGCCTCAGAGGATGCCATACCTTGCAAACCAAGCCCATTTAAATAGGCGATATTGACAAGCAAATACAACCCTGTGATGATACCTAGGCTCCAAAACAGAGATCGCGCCATATTGCGCTGGACATTGCGCAGCTCGGCCGAGATATAGACTGCCTCATTCCAACCGCCGTAGGTGAGCAAGACAAATACCAGCATCGAGCCAATGTTGCGATCGCCGGTTACAACGGGCGGTGGGGTTGCCCCTGCACCACGAGCCACGAGTAAGCCTGCAACACAAACAAGCAACAGCCCCCCGACTTGTAAAACGGCTAACCAGTTCTGAGTTCTAATGCCCTGGCGAATACCAATCCACTGCAAGACGGTCAAAGTCAGAATTGCAATAGCGGCATAAAGTGAGGCAGAAAAAGACCCCAAGCGCCACAACTGGCTCATATAGTCGCCAAACACAAAGGCCAAAAGCGCGATCGACCCGGTTTGAATGACGGCAAGCCGTGCCCAGGCAAATAGAGTAGCAACGCGATCGCCAAAGGCCCGTTGTAAATAAAAGTAATTTCCCCCAGGGTGAGGATAAGCAGTCGCCAACTCGGCATAGCACAATGCCCCGATGAGTGAAAAACCACCACCGAGTAGCCAGACGAACAGGGCAACTGAGCCGCTACCTGCATTTGCAGCAACAAGAGCTGGAGTTTCAAAAATGCCTGCGCCAATTACGATGCCGACAATCAAGCCGATCGCATCCCACAGTCTAAGTGAGGGTTTAGAAAGAGTAAGATTACTCGTTATTTCTGGCAAATCGCGCGTTTGTTGAGTCATTGATCCAGTGAGTGCGGTTGGTTAGAGCAAAAACTATTGTTACTGCCGCTTATCAAAAAGGTATCGTGCAAACTGCTGCATTTTTAGACTACTTGGATCAAAAGTAGGTTCAAAACAAATGCAGAAGTTTTCAGAAATTCTAATGGAACATTATTCAACTCAGCCAAGTTTTAACAGTTAACCTTACCTTAATAAAACTGGTTTAACCTGTGCCTAAAAATTCAACACCAGCTCCAGAGCTAAAAGCTATGATAGACAGCATTTTAGCTCTTCAAGCCAGTATTTTTGAACAACTATTTGCCAAACACCGATACCTTCCAATAAAACATTAGACAAGGTTAAACTTACACCCAAGATAAATATAATTTACTTATCTAAAAACTATGATCATTAATTCTAAGCAGAGACTCACACTTTAATTCTAAATCATACTTTTGATATATTCTCTTTCTGCTTTTCTCATGCATTCAAGCCACCTAGCAATCGCATCCTTTCGAGATTTACTTCATCTATTGGGTCTTAGATTAATGGACTAATTTGAACTTTGTTATAACTCCCTGACATTAAATTGAAGCATAGTTTGTTTAGTAAAACTATGGCTTGCTACCTAAAAGCAAGAAATTCGCGATCGCACCCGATAGATTAGTATAGGTAGACTAATCGTCACACATGCTCCAAATCTTCATCTAGAGCAAATGCTCTTGCATAAACGACATCGCCGCATCTGTCACTCAGTAGATTTTAATCGCACATTGACAAACCAGGACACTGAATGAAAGCCTAAAAGGATGCTTTCAGACCAGAGTAAGCTATCAAAGCGTCGCTAAAAAGAGTTTTGGGTTATACCTACTGCTTTTAAAAACATGGGATTTCAACCTCACAAATAGAGCCAAAGGCCAATCTTTATCCTCAAACCTCTCCCAAGAGAGATGACAACAGTTGTATTAGTAGTAATTCAATTTTTTATTGGACTTTAGACTAAACGCGATTTTCCACTATATGTAAGGGCGAACAGCCATATAGCCTTGCGGCAATAGCCTTTGGCATGGCTTCGCCAGGGCTGCGCTAGCGCCCCTCCTAAATATGTGTATTTTTTGAATTAGTCCAAACTCCAGTTTTTATAAATTACGGTAATTGTAAAATTCAAATTCTTAAATAGTCAATGCTTGTATCATTAAGTACTGCACGACTGACTAGGTATAGAATATAAACTTTTTGAAAGAAGCTTGACCAGGAGAGGAAAGAAGATAAAAGTGCTTCTCCTTTTCTTGCCTCTCCTGTTTTTCCTACTCAGTTACCGTCAATCGTCACTGCTAAAGTAGCGATCAAGAAAGTTTAGCGCATGATTGCGCAGCTCAAAGTAGAGCGATGATTCACGGAGCTGCTGGCGATCGCGGGGATGGGGAAACGGTACTTCCAAAATTTCGCCAATTTGCGCGTTAGGGCCATTTGTTAGCATCACAATGCGATCGGACATATAGATCGCTTCATCCACATCATGCGTAACCATCATCACGGCCTGTCGATGATTTTCCCAAATATCGAGTACCTGCTTCTGCAACTTACCGCGTGTCAGTGCATCCAGCGCCCCAAAAGGTTCATCCATCAGCAACATTTTAGGCCGAATCGCCAATGCGCGAGCAATCCCAACCCGTTGTTTCATCCCGCCTGAAATCTCATCAGGATACTTATTGGCTGCCCCCATCAGGTTAACCATTGCCAGGTGTTCATTTACAATTTGAGCCTTTTCTGAATTGGGCAGCCCTTCTAGCACTTCATCAACTGCTAAACGTATATTCTCGCGTACAGTTAACCAAGGTAAGAGCGAGTAATGCTGAAACACCATCATGCGATCGCACCCCGGCTTGCGAACCTCCTTACCTTCGAGTGTCACTAATCCAGAGGTGGCCCGTTCTAACCCTGCAACAATTTTAAGCAGGGTAGACTTACCACAACCCGAATGCCCAATCAGAGAAACGTACTCATTTGCACTAATTGTCAGGTTGATATTGTCTAACACAACAAACTCGCCCCCATTAGAGGCGGGATAAGCCTTAGTCAGGTTCTCAATCACGAGAAAGTTAGCCTCGGAAGATTGAGTAGGATTGTTGTCAGGAGATTGAAGTGTTGATTTGAACATATTTACTCCAGATGAAAGGGAAAAGGTCGGGGAATGGAAGAATGTAGATAGATAAAAAGGAATCAGAAGAGATGAAAAATGGAAGGATTGGCGTTAACTTAGATAGATTTTGGTGGGTCGATGGCTGCCAATTTCAAAGCTATTGAGGTAGCTGACCGGATCACTGGGGTCAAACCCTTTTTTGTCAATAAAAAGGTCGGGTGATTCGACCTTGAAATCATCTTTAGGACATTCAATTCCCATTTCGGTGGCAACTTCGCGGTAAATGTCGGCTCGCCAACCCTTGACCGCTAATTCTTCGGCGTTTTTAGGAAATTCTTTGATCTGCCCCCAACGGGCTGCTTGGGTCATTAACCAGATACTGCGCGATCGCCAGAGAAAAGTAGAGTGTTCGCCTGCTTCTTTGGGGATGTTGTCGGGGATGTCGTAGAAGATGGTTGTGTCTGGGGAAGCAATCGTGCGGTTTTTGCCGTCAAATCCCCCATAGTTGTACTCACCCACGATCGCCGGACGGGTAAATTTATCGACAGGGCCTGTTTTAGGTTTGGCTCCAGTAAATGAGCGATCAGTAATCAGTTTGGCAACTTCTGCTCGGTTTTCGGGTTTGCTGCAATATTGGCAGGCTTCGATCATAGCTTTGAGTAGCGATCGATAGGTCTTGGGATAGTTGGTGATGAAGGATTCCATCACACCCAGCAGGCGATCCGGATGTCCTAACCAAACTTCTTTACCCTGCGCGAAGGTAAAACCGACTCCAGCATTCCCTGAAATAGCACGGGTGTTCCAGGGTTCAGCAACCATGTAGCCCTGCATTGCGCCAATCCGCACGTTAGTCACCATTTGCGGCGGTGGAATGATGATGATCCGAAATTCTTTGTCGGGTTCAACCCCAGCTGCCGCCGCAATATAGCGAATAAAGTATTCATAAATCGAAGAACTCAACACCACAGCCCAGACTCGATTTTCGGGCGGTTGGCTAGCAAAATAATTGCGAAACTGCTGACCAAAAGCTTCGAGGTTGCCGTTGTACTCGTACCAGGGACGCAAGCCAAAATCCCACATGGCTTTATTCATTGTCATCGCGTTACCGTGACGGTGAATCGTCATCCCAGCACAGAGCGGCGCATGGCGAGCACCCTCTGCACCAATGCGGGCGTTGGTCACGGCTCCAGAAACAACGGGTGCAGCATCCAAGCGGCCAAAAATGACACCATCCCGCGAGGTTGCCCAGCTGGCTTCCCGGTTGAGTTGCACGTTTAGCCCATACTTGCGAAAGAAGCCTTTTTTCCAGGCGATCGCAAACGGAGCGCAATCATTCACAGGCACGTAACCTACAGTAATATCGGGTTTTTCCAGTTCTTCCGGGCGAATCACTTGTTGAATAGCGCGGGCTTCTTCGGTTAATCCTTGAGCGGAGCGATCGGCATTCACATTACAGGCTGCCAGCGCCATTGTTGTGGCGGTTGCTCCAGCACCCAGCAAAAACTCCCGCCGTGTCCAGTGGTTAGTGTTCATAGCGATAATTTTTAGTGTCTGTTAAATTTCTTTTTGCTTGTTCTTCCACATCTAGGACTGATCACTTTTACAATTCAGACTTCTGAGCAGATAGTCTCCTGACATATCTCACAAACTCATCCAGAAGTTGTATCCCAATCCTATCTATCGACTCAGATCCTCGATCTCGTTACCAGTTCAGTGCTTGAGCATTAATTGGTTGTGAGCGGTTTGCGGTGCGTAACTAGAACCTGTAACCGAGCCAGGGCAAAATCCAACAGCAAACCTGTGACACCAATGACTAACACAGCTAGAAAGACTGAACTGAGATTTAAGCGACTCCACTCATCCCAAACGAAAAAGCCAATGCCAATGCCGCCTGTCAACATCTCGACCGCTACGATAACGAGCCAAGCAATGCCTAAGCTGATGCGTAAGCCAGTGAAAATATAGGGTAGGCTAGCTGGCAAAATGATCTTGTAGATCTGTCGCCATTTCGGCATTTCCAGCACACAGGCGACATCAATGAAGTCTTGAGAAACACTCGAAACACCCAGAGCGGTGTTAATAATCGTAGGCCACAAAGACGTAATGAAGATAACAAAGATAGCCGAAGGATCAGCCAGGTTAAAGATTGCCAGGGCGATCGGCAACCAGGCCAGCGGCGACACAGGCTTAAAGATTTGAATAACTGGGTTTAACGCCAGCATCATCGGGCGTGACATGCCAATTAAAAAGCCAATCGGAATCGCCACCAAAGCGCCCAGTACAAACCCAATCAAAACCCGTCTTAGACTCGCAATTAGTAACCAACCAATTCCTAAATCACCAGGCCCGCGTTGATAAAAAGGATTGAGAATGAAGTCTAAGTTGTTGACAAAAGCTTCGGGTGGAGTCGGCATCAGATCGCTCCGCAGCAGGGCGATCGCCCACCAAAGCACAATAATGCCGAGAAAACCCAGGGCGGGTAAAAATACACTTTCCTTGGCAAGCAAAGCCTTCGATCCCTTCCAGGTTGCCTGAGTTGCGACGGCAAAAACTGCCGCCAGATTCATCTGCACGCTCATCTTGATTCTTCCAGTGTCTACGGTTATCAGTTACCGAGCTGTACTGTCAAAGAGACACTGACGAGCTAAGCATTACCAATTGGCATGCTGACTCTACAGTCCTCTCTCAAATGCTGACGGAGTTAGCTGACGGACTAGGACTGAGAGATGTCCCTCTTCAGAAAATCACGCTGAAGATACGCCCCGATGCTCTAAAAGAGCCTGGTTCCCCCGCTTTTCGTCTTAATTGATGTAGTAGCTACCCAAACCAAAACGAAAATTAAGCTGACTTACTCAGTTCTAAGAGTTGTAGCACTACCCCCTCAGAACTGTCAACATCTAAAGATAGAGTGCTGTTTATCTGGAGATAGAGGATATTGCAGAGCATGTATGACAGAATTTCGCTTGCGGTCTTGTCCATTGATTGTTCAATTTCGTTTGGTGCAGCAAATAGTTAAAATTATTCCCATTTGCGTTTTTTAATGGTCAACAAGATGATGTGCTAAACAGTACAATGTAGTTTCTTACTCATTCACTTCTGAAATACCAGCCGCGATCGCACCCGCTTACGACTCCTGCATGAGCTATTACAACCAATCGCCCGACGTTTTTTCGACTCGCTATCTCAGTAAGTTGCGAAGCAAAATTTTGGCGTGTCCCTACTTTGCGGTTAATAATCTAAATCGCGATTTTGTGGGAACAAAGGGGTTTTCGGTTGTGTTTCAGCGATCGCACCTGGAGGAAGTTGAGCGACAATTTCCTTTCTTTAAGCCCTACTTAGACAAAGCGTTGGAACCAAGTTGTAATGCGTTTTATCTAAATCCTTTGTTGCTTAAGCAGGGTTCGCGGGTTGATCCGCATATTGATCGATCGCTGCGGTCTTACTGCAAAACGATTGAGCCACCGTTGCTAGTAAGTGTGCTTTATGTACAAGTTCCAGACAGCTTACAGGGGGGCGAGTTAGTTTTGCGAAACCACAGGCAGCAAGTCGGTTTTATTTACCCCAGGACAAACACGTTGCTGTGTTTTCAAGGTGATCTAACCCATTCAGTCAACGCGGTTGCGGTGCCGGGTGAGCGGCTGAGCCTCGTCTGTGAGCAGTATTGTCTCGAGGAGAAGGAACTGCAAGATATTCCAGAGTTTGTGATCGAGTCGAGAGCCGCAACACCCAAGGCAAACAAGACACGACATTAGGTTTCTCAAGGTTAGAGAAGATGCGCCTTGAGCATATTACTAAAAGTTAAGGGCCGATCCATCTGCTGAATCGACCCTAACTGGAATCCTCTCAATGGCTACGAAGATTGACTTATGTTGTTCCGCGAAAGATGCCCTGTGGCCGGAACAGTAGCACCAGCACCATAATCAAAAGTGCAACGGCTAACTTGTACTCCGTCCGCAAAAAGTAAGTGCTGACTTCTTGGGCAACGCCAATTACCAATGCACCCGCGATCGCGCCATAAGGGTTGCCAATCCCACCTAAAATCACGGAAGCAAACAAGGGCAAAATCAAAAACCAGCCCATATTGGGTCGCACCGCTTGCACCAGACCCAGCATACCGCCACTCAGCGCCGTGAGTGCCCCGGCAATAATCCACGTCCACAAGATGACTCGTTCCACATCAATGCCGGTGACGCGCGCCAGATCCACATCATCGGCAACCGCTCGCATCGCCTTACCAATGCGGGTGTTTTGTAATAGGTAGTGCAACGCCGCGATCGCCACAACCGCCATCACCATCACAATCAGGTTGTAATAAGGAATCCGCAAGCCCCCAAATGACAAGGCTGAGCTAACAGGCAATCCATAAGACTGATTTTCTCCACCCCAGATCAACAAAATAAGATTGCGGAGAAACAGCGCTAACCCGATGGAGATAATAATTAGCGTCGTAGAACTAGCGCGTTGAGTTCGCATAGGTGCCCAGACCCATTTCTCAATTAAAAGCACCACGGCGATCGTCAAAAGAATGCCACCCACCAGCGATAACCAGATGTTGAGTCCGGTCATGCTTTTGACTAGGAGAGTGAGGTAAGCCCCCAGGGTCATATAGTCGCCGTGAGCAAAGTTTGATAACCGCAAAATGCCATAGGTGAGGGTTAAACCAACTGCGGCAAGGGCGATGATGCTGCCAATTGAAATGCCATTGACAAATAGCTGTGCCAGTTGAAGGTCCATGCGAGTCAAATAAACGGAGTCAGGACGTTATTGTACGTTGAAACAAAGCGGAATCAGTGAAATCTTCGCAGGGATTCGTGGCTGCGTCAAACAAGTTCTGTGGCTTCACAAGTAATGAACGCGAAATGCAGCAACCCCCAGATTTTGTGGTCTGAGGGTTACAACAAGAGCAGCCTAGTACAGTGAGGCGCAAATTCGTATACCATCTCTGTTCGTTCTGGTCACTGGTCACTGGTTATTCGCTGACGAATGACGAATGACTGAAGCCGTAAAGGATAAACAAACTTACGCCGTAGACTACTAGGCTGAGTTTCTTAATCGAGCTGTTCTTCGCCAATGTCTGACAAGGCAACCGGGGCATGTTCGGGGGTACGCAGGTCATCCACCAGCCGCTGAATTTCAGCCGGAGGTGGAGGCGTCAGGCGAGAAACAATAAATGTAACCAGAAAGTTGAGCATCATCCCAACTGTACCAAACCCTTCTGCCGAGATGCCAAACCAGGGTGCCATACCACCAAATTTGACCGCAAACACATAAAAGGTAGTCACGACTAGGCCAAGAATCATGCCCGCGATCGCCCCTTCTCGGTTAGTGCGCTTGTCAAACACACCCAAAATGATGACTGGGAAGAAGCTTGAAGCCGCCAGACCAAAAGCCAGCGCAACCACTTCCGCCACAAAACCAGGAGGATTAATGCCAAAGTACCCAGCCACGACGATCGCAATCCCTACCATCACCCGTCCGACAAACAAGCGCCTAGCCTCTGACGCGTGCGGATTAATCATGCGGTAGTAGACATCGTGGGCGATCGCGCTAGAGATCACCAACAGCAAGCCTGACGCGGTAGACAATGCAGCCGCTAAACCACCCGCTGCGACCAGGGCAATTACCCAGGGCGCTAGTTTGGCAACTTCGGGAGTGGCCAGCACAACAATGTCGCGATCGATGGTGATCTCATTGGAAGCTTTGTCGGGTGTGAGTTGAAATCGGCCATCCCCATTCTTGTCATCAAACGCCAGCAGCTTGGTATTCTCCCATTTCTTAGCCCAATCGAGTTGTTGCACCTGTTCCACCGTTTTGTTGTGCAAACTGTCGATCAGGTTGTAGCGTGCAAAGGCAGCCAGAGCTGGAGCGGTAGTGTAGAGAATCGCAATGAATAGAAGTGCCCAACCCGCAGAGCGTCGCGCCGCTTTCACATCCGGTACGGTGTAGAACCGCACAATAATATGGGGTAAGCCTGCCGTACCAACCATCAGCGCGATTGTGAAGAACAACACGTCGATCATGGGTTTATTCGCAAACGGCTGCGTATAAGCCTGAAAACCCAGATCGGTCTGAATTCCGTTGAGGCGTGACACAATATCGCTGAAGGTAAAACTCAGTTGCGGAATTGGATTGCCCGTCAGCAGCAACGAAATTGCGATCGCGGGGATCAGGTAAGCCACAATTAACACACCGTATTGGGCTACCTGCGTCCAGGTAATGCCTTTCATGCCACCCAGGATGGCAAAGAAGGCAACAATCACCATGCCGATCACAACGCCCGTATTGATATCTACTTGCAGAAAGCGGCTGAAAACGATGCCCACACCGCGCATTTGTCCAGCGACGTAGGTGAGCGAGACAAAAATTGCGGCAATCACAGCGACAAGGCGAGCCGTGCCAGAGTAGTAGCGATCGCCAACAAAATCGGGCACTGTATATTTGCCAAATTTACGCAGGTAGGGAGCCAGCAACAGAGCCAGCAGCACGTAGCCACCTGTCCAACCCATCAAGTAGATAGAACCGTCGTACCCTAAAAAGGAAATAATCCCAGCCATTGAGATAAACGAGGCGGCAGACATCCAATCGGCTGCGGTTGCCGCACCGTTTGCGAGAGCAGGCACCCCCTGATCGGCAACAAAAAACCCTTTTGTGTCACGCACGCGCGATCGCCAACCAATGTAAATGTAGAGAATGAAGGAAAGAATGACTAAAACAGTTGTCCAAGCTTCGGCTGACATTTTCAATCCTTAAAAAATAAGATTCAATTTTGTAGCTTTGCCACTGAAATGTGCTGGAAAAATGGGAAAAAGCAAAGCGATTTACTCAGGCAAATCAGAGCTTTCTGGCTCAGGTGTGAGCGGAGCGGAATTGTTTTTTAAGTAGGTGCGATCGATCTTGTCCATGCGGTTTGCGTAGATGAAGATTAAGACAACAAAGACATAAATAGAGCCTTGTTGCGCCATCCAAAAACCTAACGGCACCTGCCCTAAATTAATAGTGTTCAGGAATTGCACGAGCAAAATACTTAGCCCTACTGAGACGATCGCCCAAACAATTAATAAACTGCGAATTAAAGTTGTATTCGCTCGCCAATAGGCTCGTTTTTCAGTTTCGTTCATTGTGCTTCTAGTCGGTTTTGTTCAACTCTTGAAAAGAGGAAAAGCCAAAAAAAATAATAGCCAAAAACAGTTCAAGAGCTGAATTACGCTTTGAACTCATTCTCGCTAAAAGGTTCTGTCATATGTATCGGCAGAAACCAATCATTAACATGAAAAAAGTTTATCGTGCCTGATGAAAGACAGGATTAAACTTTTGTAAAATCGGCAAAACCAAAGCTTTTAGACACTCTGAAAGCACAAAAGTGTCAAAGCGGAAGAAAATCAAACCTTTCTGCTGACTGAGCGATCGCCTTTTTCCGTTTAACCCTTTGCTTCACCAATCCGTGCGAATTTGTTGCTGAGCCATATAAGCTTTCAAATCGGTGATCCGGTTTTTGGGCACGATATCAGCCGCAATTAGATCAGGGGTTTTGGTTAACCAACCTGCAGTCGCCCCCGCTGCGGTGCCAATACTCCATTCGCTGTAGTGGATGCGGGTCATCGCGTTGACAATGTGGCTAACCGCGATCGCCTTTCCTCCTACCAACAAGTTATCAACCCCTTGGGGAATCAACGCCTCTAGTGGAATTTCAGTTGGACGAACTCCATCTTCTTTCGTCGGTGCGCTGTTCGCTTCGTGGGTCTCTTCACCGTTGCGATAGCTACAACCGTGAATGTCGAGGGCATAGTGAGTTGTGGCGATCGCGGTCGCACTAAAATCTCGCCCGACTTGACCTTCGCGCACATCTCCTTCACGCATCATAAAGTGATCTTGACCATAGGCGGCTCGTCCTACAATCCGTCTCCCTTCTCGTATGTAAGGGAATAAACTTAATCCCGAATCCGTCTTCAGAGGTGAGTCGGCTCCACGCAAATACGTCAGCGGAAAACCTGGCTCTGTCTTCTTTTCCAGCAACCAAAAGGCAAACAAAAAGGCATTATCTTCTGCATGTCTGAGCGCAGCGGTAGACATACCACCCATCCAGTTTTGGTGTTGTCCTGATGCTTCGATCTCCGCATCTGTCAGAATCAACGGCGGATTCATCACACCCCAATCGTTACCCCGGTTCCAGTTAACGACTGTCAAATCGCCTCTAACGGGTGCCTGGTGAAACGGGTCACTGCGGCGAGTGCTAACGATGCGACGGTAGTTAAAGAAGCTCCGTTTTCCCTGAAACATCGGGAAACCTTCCATGTCATAACGTCGCTGATGTTCTTCGTGCGAGTAACCCGGCTCTAGTAAGCCAAGGCTGGCAAGACCAGAACTGGGGCCACTATACAACCCCAACACAAACGGATAGGTGAATGCCTGGGTACAGCCAGGGTTCTCTTTTTTGGGGGCGCTTGTTTCTTGCAAGACCGCTTTTGACTCGGTGCCCAGTCGGTGAGGGATGCCCGACCAACCAACTAACTCGCCCGTATCCGTCGCATCAATCACAATCAGTTGTTTCCCTGCCGGAGCCTGCAACCGAATCGGCGTCTTATCAAAGGTTTCATCGCTGGCCCAGCCATACCATTGCTCTAATTCTTTTGAGAGGCGTCCCAAGGGTACATAGCTTGGGTTACGGGGCGATCGCCGCACACCATAAACCGCTGTGATGTACTTCCCTGTCTTGTCAAACTCTGCCCCTTTAAAGGCAATTTGGGTTTCCCAACGGCTTCCGGGCGCTTTAGCTGCAACAGACTTGAGCATTGTTTCTGCTGCTTGTGCGCCTGCTTCTGGTGGAAAACAGAGGGAACCGACCCAGCAACTATTCAGACTACTCACAACCCGCTTGCCAGAAACCCCCGATTCGGGTGGCAACTCAACGAGCTGCTGGCTGATCAACTGCTTAAAATCTAACCAGCTCTTTGAAAAATGATTGCCATCCAGCATTCGCAGCGATTCGTCGATCGCCGATACCCCCTGCGAACTGACTTGCCCACCCAACCACGGTGTTAACTCAATTAAACAGGTTGATGCGCCTGACTGCATTGCATGGTAGGCTGCTGCCACACCACCCAGCGAGCCACCGACCACTGCCACCTCACACTCCCACACTTCTTTGGCTTCCGGCTGAGGCGATAATACCGGGCGTGGGCCTGCCGCTGTTTGCAACGTTGAGGAGCCACCGGATTTGGCAAAAATTTGGTGCGCGGCAGCATTCAACAGATGTCCCAGCCCGACCACGATAAATAAACCAGGTGTGACAACAACCGCGAGCCGTAACCACGGCAGTACGCCTTTCCGGGAACGGCGGCGACGATTGTGAGCCACAGACGACTTAGCTGGATGCGGAGCAAATTGCACCGATCGCCGAACCTTTGACCCATTCAGATCTTTTGGGCGATCGCTCACGTCTCCCCGGAGCTGACGAACTTTTGGGGTAGAAACACGCTTAGATCCTGCGGATTGTTTGCTTGAGCGCGATCGCTTTGCTCGTAAACGCTGTTTCAAACCGATTTACTTCCACACGACAGGAATGTTGTATCACAGCAGACTGAGACTGCGCGAAAAGTTTTAGATGGTAAATGTAGAAAGTGATTGATACAATCCGGTGGGTGGAGGGGTTTAGCATTCGGGCTGAAAAGATGGCATCCGTTAGGGATGGCTGGCCGAATGCTAAACCCGTACAGGGAAGGGTTAGGTTTGCGATCGCTGCTGAGTGAGACGTGCGAAGGCGTTTTCAAAGTCTTCGTTGGAAATGCGAATCACACTGGGATCGGTCAAGCCTTCTGCCCGGTAACGTCGAATCGCTTCTAAAGCAGCCTGGTTGCTCAGCAATGCTAGGTCAGCCCCATTCCAGTCTTGAGTTTGAGCAGCCCACCCTGTTAAATCAACGTCCTCTGCAAGGGGGCGATCGCTGTTGTGGACTCGCAAAATCGCCAAACGACTATCAGCATCGGGCAAGTCAATCTTAAATTGCAGATCCAGCCTGCCAGAGCGGAGCAGCGCCGGGTCAAGCGCATCAGGACGGTTGGTTGCACCAATCAACAAGACGTTGCGACAGTCTTGCAAGCCATCTAACTCAGTGAGTAGCTGACCAACCACGCGATCGCTCACACCTGAATCACCCATAAATTTGCCACGGGCCGGAGCCAGAGTATCAATTTCATCAACAAAGACCACACAGGGAGCCGCTTGCCGCGCTTTACGGAACAGTTCGCGTACCTCTTGTTCCGCCGCACCGACCCAACGACTCAGCAGCTCTGGGCCATTTACGGCGATGAAGTTTGCGCGTGCTTGAGAGGCAACCGCTTTGGCAAGCAGGGTTTTGCCAGTTCCGGGTGGCCCCCACAGCAAGATCCCACGCGGGGCTTTGGCTTTGGTGTGGGCGTACAGTTCAGGATAGAGGAGCGCCCCTTCGACGGATTCTTGCAGAGTTCGTTTCGTCTCTTCTAAGCCACCGATCGAGTCCCAAGGAACGTTGGGCGACTCGACTTGCACCGACCGCAAAACAGAAGGCTTGATTTCTTTGAGTGCCTGCAAAAAGTCTTCGCGGTCTACGGTCATCGCTTCGGGAATTGGCTCTCTCAAGGAGGGCACCTGTCGGCGTAGCGCACTATAGGCGGCTTTCTGACAGACGGCTTTGAGGTCGGCACCCACCATTCCCACAGTGAGATCGGCAATCATTTCCAGATCAACAGTGGGGTCGAGCGGCATCTGCCCGGTGAGAATTTGTAGGATTTCTAGGCGACCGTCGCGATCTGGGACGCGAAACTGCACTTCTCGGTCGAAGCGTCCTGGACGACGCAGGGCAGGGTCGATGTGATCGGGACGGTTGGTTGCTGCTAGCACAATCACGCCATCGCTCTTAGCAAAACCATCCATTAAGCTTAAGAGCTGAGCCACGACACGCTTTTCAACTTCACCCTCAACTTTGCTGCGATCGGGAGCAAGCGTATCAATTTCGTCGATAAACACAATGCAGGGAGCCGATCGCGCCGCTTTCTCAAAGATGCTGCGCAACTTGCCTTCGGCTTCACCGTAGTACTTGCCCATTACTTCGGGGCCAACAATCGCGATGTAGTGAACCCCTAGATCTTCGGCTAAGGCTCGTGCAGTCAGGGTTTTGCCGGTTCCGGGGGGCCCAACTAACAAGACCCCTTTGGGTGGCTCTAGCCCCAATTTCTTCAGCAGATCAGGCCGCTTCAGCGGAACCTCAACTAACTCGCGTAATTCTTTTAGGACGCCTGATAAGCCGCCTACATCTTTGAGAGTGGCTTCGGCCTCGGCGGGTGACGCATTCGTATCAGCATCATCGGCAAACCAATCGGAAGCATCGTTTGGCTTGGGCGATCGACCGCCAACATTGACACTGGGGTTAGCTGAAGGGCGACGCGGGGGGGCACTTCGAGGGATGCTGCCCTGTCGGGGAATATTGCTCGTTCCAGTTGCACTGCGAGTCTCAAATTGAAAATCGGTCAGAAGCTCACCTTTTTGAATTTTGTCTTCGAGGGAGTTGACCAAATCGACGAACTGCTCAAACCCTTTAATAAAGTCATTCATACTCTACTTTCGCCCAACCCTAACGGTTTTGAAACAACAACTTGATGTGGGTTCGCCGATGAGTGGGGGCAGAAGGGCAATGCAGACATTGAGAGCAAGGCAGCGAACCGTAATCTTATCCTACTGGTTTTTGAGAAACTGGCGTGACTGTCGGCTAAAAGCGCGATCGGTTACTTTTGCAGTTTTCCCTAGATGAAGTGTGGATTATACATTGGTAAGGATGGCAACTTAGACGCTCAAGGTTAGCTAGCCAAACGGTGCGGAATGCAAGTTTGACAACTCGATCGCTTTTGCTACGGGTTAAGCGGAGATTTGGGGGCGGCGGAGCCGCAAGACCGGGGGACTTCCCCCCGCGCCCCCGCTGTGTAGGGGCCTTACTCCCCTACAACCCCCGCAAGGTTTTGTTGGTGTGAGTTGTAGGGTCGGCTAGCAAAACGGTACGAGTCGCAAGTTTGCTACGTCGATCGCTGATTTAAGGTACGGGTGGGGTGAGGCGGAGGTTACAAGAAAGATTAGACTCGTAGGTTACTTGAAAACTTTGCATTTCTTGGTTATGGGTCATTCGGGTTCAGCACACTGTGCCGCTCCAGCCTACCAATGCACACTTTTAGGCTTGCCGACCTAGTAGGTTGAGTTGAAAGGATGGGGTTTGGGTCGGTGGATTTGGTGCTTAATGAACCTGAGTGAAGCTATATTTAGTGTTCAAGATGGTTTGCGATCCTAAATGTTCTTAAATTTTTTTCGAGGAATCAGTACAGAGGTTCTAAAAAGCACGTAGCATTGTTTAAGTTTGCTTAATTCGATTCTTTGCTGTTTAACCTGACATCGAGATGGAAATTCTCTCCGTTGCGCTCAAGAATTTTAAGTCTCATGCCGATCGCCATTTCGCGTTTGAACCGGGCATGAACGCTATTTGTGGCGAGAATGGAGCAGGTAAAACCAGCATCCTAGAGGCGATCGCCTGGGCGCTGTTTAATCATCGCGGAGCTTATACAACCGATGATTTGATTCGTAACGGGGCAGGCAGTGCCCAGGTAGCGGTTGAGTTTGTCTCAAATCGCGATCATCGTACTTATCGCGTTCAACGCTGTACTCGTGCAGGCTACACGATTTACGACCCTCAGTTGGGGCAAAAGCTTGATTACACACGCATCGATGATGAAGTGATGCCGTGGTTGTGTGATCACTTTGGGTTGCCGCGTGGAACGGACTTAGGACGCTTATTTGCTAACACAATTGGAGTGCCGCAGGGTACCTTTACGGCTGATTTCCTCAAAACTGATAAAGAACGTCGCGATACCTTCGACAAAATTCTCAAACTGGAGGAGTATCGTCAGGCGTATCAAAAAATGGCATCTTTGGAGAAGTTTGCGAAGGCAGATGCCGAAAGTGTTGAACGCGCGATCGCCCGTTACGACGAAGAGTTAGAAGGGTTTGACCAGTTGCAAACTCGTCAGCAAGCCCAAGTTCAAGAATTGCAGCAAGCGCAAGCAGAGCTACAACAAACTCAAACCGCGATCGCACAGCTGCAACAAGAGCTAGAGCAACTGACAGCACAGGCGAACCAGATTCAGCAGCTTGAGCGAGACGGTGAGCAACTGCAACTGCAAATTCAGGCGCAAACTACTTACCTGCAACAGCTTCAGGTCGATTTGCAACAGTCAGAAACGGCAACTGCTATTTGTACGCAACATCGTCCAGCGTTTCAGGCTTACCAGCAGGCAGAGCAGACGTTGACTGAGCTAGAGCAACAGCGTAAACAAGAGCGATCGCTGCAACAACAATTGGTCAAGCACAATCAACAACTTGCCAAACACGAAGCCCAACTGGCCGCTTTGACGAGTCAGCAGACACGTTTAGCACAAGCACAAGCGACCCTGGAGCAACTAACCCCCAAAATTGAGCAGCAAACGCAGTTAGAAACAGATCTGCAAGCGATTCGTGAGCAACTTCAGGCGATCGCCGCCCTCAAGCAGACACAGCAGCAGCAAACGATTCAGGTGGCTCAAAAGCAAGCGCAGCTCCAGACCTTAGCTACCAAAATTGCCAAAACTCAAGCGTTGGCTAAACCAATCCAACAAATTCCAGCGTTAGAGCAGCAACAACACCGACTCCAACAACAAATCAGTCGCATTGCGGCAGCCCAACAGTTTGAAGCCGACTTGCACCAACTGGTTCAACAAGCCGACCTGACCGGGCAACAGCAGCAAGTGCGCAGCCAACACGCGATCGCCATCCTATCTGAAATTCAGCAAACAGTGCCATTATGGAGCGATGCGGTTGCATCGGTGGTGCAGGTGATTCAGCAGGGAGGCGACTGGCAAGCCCAGGTGATGCAAGCCCTACGTGGCATTCTGGCTGACTTGAGTGAGCAAATCGATCCCGACAAGTTGGAGCAACAACTGCACCAGATCCAAACAGATTTGCAATTGGCGCGCCAACAACAAGCCGAGTACGCCAATTTAGAGTGGTTGCTTGATCAGCAGGAAGAGCTGACCACCGCGATCACCGAATTGCAAACCAGCTTACCTCTACTGCAACAACAGTTGGCAACCGTGCCAGTGTTAGAACAACGGCACACAGTTCTGACCCAACAGTTAACGACTTTGGATGACCCACGCGGGCGGTGTCGGTTGTTGCAACAAGAATTGCGTCAAGCAGGAAAACTAGAAGGTGAGCTAGAAACTGTTCAGGCAGCCATTTCGACCGTTCAGGGGGCGATCGCGCAGGTTCAAGCAGAACTGGTTGTATTTCATGATTTAGATGAACGTGTGCAAGCTCAACAAGCCATTCGGATTGAACATCAAGTAGCCTATCAAGAGTATCTGGCCTATCGTGAACTGGCGAATACGCGCAAATCAAAACAACAACAGATCCAGGAAGTAACAGACCAGCTTGAGGTCTTGCAAAACAAGTATCAACAGGTGAATCAGGAGGGCGATCGCTGCCGTCAAAACTTTGATGTGCAGCAGTTTCAAACCCTGCAACTGGCCTACCAAAATGCGAAAGAAAAGCAGATTGCGCTCAACGCCAATTTGCCAACTTTGCAAAAACTGTTAGCGGAACTCGATCAACAACTCGGTCGTCTCACGACTCTCAAAACCGAACGAGCTACAGCTGCCGCCCAACTAAAACAACAACAAAAAGTAACCCGGTTTATCAAATTTGCGCGTGAGAGCTATAAAAAAGCGGGGCCGCGCATTACAGAGCGCTATGTGCAGCGCATTTCCTGGGAAGCCGATCGCCTATTTCGTGAGTTGCTCAACCGCCCTAATGTCAACCTGGAGTGGACTCGCGATTATGAAATCCTTGTGCGTGAAGAAGCTCATACCCGTCGCTTTGTTAATCTCTCAGGGGGTGAGCAGATGTGTGCAGCTCTTGCTGTGCGACTCGCGCTGTTAAAGGTGTTAGCCGATCTAGATGTCGCTTTCTTTGATGAACCGACAACCAATATGGATAAGGCACGTCGTAGTCATTTAGCCGACGCAATTTCAAATATCAAAAGCTTCCGACAGCTTTTCGTTATTAGTCACGATGATACCTTTGAAAATCTCACAGGTAATGTCGTTATCGTCCAGCGGGAAATCTAGCAAGCTCTCAGCAAACTATACAATTTCATCTCATTGACATCCTCCCCGCCTTGTACAAGTAAGGGGTATCTCGGAGGTTTAGATGATCATCTTTGCTTTTGTGAAACCGCTCTGCCCGTAGTCCAATTCACATCAGTTTGCTTCTTTTCACCTCTCAGAATTTTCTTAGATGTGAAGTTCATATCCAACCTGTTGAATTTTGTGCTTCCAACTCTGTGATTTTAGAAAGTCTGCAGCGATTTGGCTGCGTTGATTAGCTTCCTCTGGGTTCAAAAAAATGCGTTCCAAAGTTTCTAGCAATTCTTCCACATCAACCTCAGTTAGACCGTCTAGTTCAACATTTAGTCCGGCGCGAGTAGCTACATTTTGAGTCAGTAAGGGGTAGCCGAGGTTTTGTTGTGTCAGGTCGCGTAAGCCTGTATTGGCTGCAAGAATTGTTGGCACACCACAGGCAAGACTCGCGATCGCCAGCGCATTGTTGACACAACAACGGTTGGGCAAAACCACCACATCGGCTTCACGCAGCAGGCCAGCCAGTTGAAAGTAAGGCGTCGCCCCCAAATGACACACCACATCATCCGGTAAATCAATTGGTAGGGCTGCTTCCGTGTTGGCCCAACTTGTAACCAGTAACGCATTAGGATGATGCTTAGCAAAGACCTGAAAGGCTTTGATTAGCAGGTCTTGTCCATTCAAGTAGTTACAGTCTCCCCCTGAAAAGACAACAAAGCGCCCCTCAAATAGACCACTCCGAGGGGCGGAATGAAATTGAGAAGTGTCAACCCCCCAGGCTAAGGTCTGGACATTTTGAATACCCTGTTGGTGTAAGTAGTGCGTCGCCCACTGGCTAGGCGTGATCACCTGTAAGCAAGACCTTGCCTCCGCGATCGCCCTTGGGCTGAGGTCTTCTGCATCAATCACGATGCCCACACTTGGATCAGAGGTGGAGCTGGTGGCTTGCTCACTCAACCGTTGCCATCGGGTGACGACACGCCCCTTAACGGATTGATCCGCTCCCGGAGCCAGCGATCGCAAATGGTGCTGATACAACGGGGGCAAGTGGGTCGGCGGGTTCACCAATTCGACGGGTTGCGCCGTAACCCTGGGTAAATAGAGAGCAACTTGCAACGCCCAAATGCCTGCATCTGATTCTAAATCGGGTTGAATTTCGAGCCAGATCGGTGCAGCAGCTGAGGTCTGGGCTGGTTCAGAGAGAAAAACCGTTGGGTGGCGATCGCCCGCTGCCAAGGCTTCTAGCTCGCCCTGCACCGCTTGAAAGACGCTGCCCCAATCAGCCCACTTCGGCTGGCGAAACAAGCGCATATTGGGATACCAGGGACTATCCGCACGTTGCAACATCCAACGCCAATCAGGGGCATAGTGGAGTAGTACCCAAACGGGTTTACCCAGCGCGCCCGCCAGGTGAGCCACCGACGTATCAACCGTGATCACCAGATCTAATTGCTCCATCCACGCGGCGGTATCAGCAAAATCTTGAACATGGGGACTCAAATTAGCGATCGCTAATTCAGGGTGCTGGTTTAAGTCTTGCTCAGCATCCCCTTTCTGCAAGCTAAAGAACTGCGTATTTGGGATCTGCAACAACGGCTGAAAGTCGGTCAGCTTACACGACCGCAGATGATTATTCCGATGATTAGGATTTCCCATCCAGGCAATCCCAATTTTGAGGGCAGGGGATGACAGCATCTCGGCTGGAGCCACAGTGCTACGGAGATAGGGAACCTGCGCCGGAAGATTCTCTAAAGTGGTACCCAAGGCTTTAGGCAGGCTGAGCAAGGGGATATGGACATCAAAATCCGGTAAAGGGCTCTCTTGCGGAACCAGTTGGTCAATCCCCTCAACAGATTGCAGCAGCCGCAACAGAGGTGCCTGACACTCGACCACAACCCGTCCGCCTTTGGCTTTCACCAGCGGAGCAAACCGAATAAATTGGAGCGTGTCGCCAAAACCTTGCTCGGCATGGAGCAAGATTGTTTTACCATTCAGGTCAGAGCCGTCCCACTCTGGCTGGGTGAACGGACGCCGTTGCCAGTGGTCTTGCTGCCAGCGCCATTCATTCTCAATGAAGCCTTCTAAAAAGTCGCCCTGAATCAGCAGCGCATGCCCCAGGTTTTTGTGGGCACTGACAAAGTCGGGCTTCAGCTTAATCGCCGTGCGGTAATGGGCGATCGCGCCCTCAATATCCCCCGCTTGCCGTAGCATAAAGCCCAAGTTGTAGTAAATTTCGGGGGCATTGGGTTTGAGGGCTAAAGCCTGACTTGAATGGGCGATCGCGCCCTCTAGCTCTCCCTGTTCGCGTAGCACAATCGACAAATTTTGGTGCGCTTCGACAAACCCTGGCTGAATCTCCAACGCTTTGCGATAACCCGCGATCGCCCCATCAGAATCCCCTTGCTCGTGTAATAAGCCGGCCAAATTGCCCCAGGCTTCAGCGTAGTTTGGTTGCAGCTCTAAAACTTGACGAAGCGTGGCGATCGCGGCATCCGTTTGTTTTAACTGGCAGAGCATCACTCCCAGCGTATGGAGTGCTACCGGATTATCGGGTTGTTCAGCTAAAATCTGCCGACATAGATTCGCCGCTGTCTCATAGTCTTGCTTTTTGTAGTGCTGAAAGGCTTGATCAATCAGGGCTTGCGCGTCGATCGGCGCCTTTGACCGCGATGGCGTTTTAGCAGGAGCGATCGCCCGATTCGCTACGGTTTCTGCCAGTTGTGCCTCAATTTGTTGGAGAACCGGCTTCCAGTCACCCACACTGACCTGCCGAAAGAGCTGCACCGTCGGATACCAGGGACTATCGCTGCGTGTCATCATCCAGCGCCAGTCGGGGGCAAAGGGCAGAAACAACCAAACAGGTTTACCCAACGCACCGGCCAGGTGAGTCACCACCGTATCAACCGAGATGACCAGATCCAGTTGCTGAATCAGCGCTGCTGTGTCAACAAAGGTTTTCATTTGTTCGCGCAGATCGATCACCTCTGAGTGAGCCGCTAGCAGGGCTGAATCAGCCTCTGTCATCTCTTTTTGCAAGCTGTAGAGCTGCACCCCTGTCAGCTTTGCCAGTGGCAATAAATCCTGTAAAGGCACGGTGCGCGAGCGGTTGTAGGTATTCTGTGGGTTCCCCGTCCAAACTAGCCCGACCTTAAAGGATCGATGGGGTGCGATCGGGGGCGGTAACGTTGCATCTGTTGGCGGCACAGCCAGGTAGGGCAAGGTCGCGGGAATCGTTTCCAGTCGAGTTCCCAGAATGTGCGGCAAACTCATTAACGGTGCGTGTACGTCAAACCGATCAGGCACGCTGCCGTAGGGCACAACCTGCACCACATGGGGTTGCTGACTCAAGAGCGGCATCAGTGGTTTGTGACATTCCAGCAGAATCCTGCCGCCTTTGGCCGCCGCGATCGCCACATACCGAAAGAAGTGCAACACATCCCCCATACCCTGCTCAGCATGCAGAAAGAGAATTTTGCCATTCAGCTCAGATCCATCCCATCGGGGTTGAGAAAATTGACGCATTGGCTGAAAATTGGGCATTTTGACCTGCCAGCGCCATTCATATTCAGCAAACCCCCGCTCTAAATTCCCCTGCAACAAATGAGTCAGAGCCTGATTCCAATGAGCTTCGGCAAAATTGGGTTCAATTTGAATCGCGCGATCGTAATAGGTCATTGCCGTCTGCAACTCACCGCGATCGCGAAAAACGTTACCCCAGTTATTAAAAGCCTTGGCGTAGTCCGGTTTGAGGGCGATCGCCCGTTCATAACAGAGACTCGCCTCGTCAAAGTCCCCTAATTCTTTCAGGGCATTACCCAGGTGATTGTAGGCTTGATGATAGGTAGGCTTCTGCTCAATCGCCTGTCGATAAGCGGTTGCAGCCTCAAGAAACTGCCCCTGAGTATAGTAAGCCAGTCCCAAATTATTATAAGCATCGGGATAATCAGGACGATGCTGAATCGCTTTTTGATAGTGATAAATAGCCCGGTCTAACTCACCCCGATCGCGGAGAGCATTGGCGAAATTGTTGTGCGCGTCAGCATACGTCGAATCAATCGCCAGCGCTTTCTCATAACAGGCGATCGCCTGCTCTAAATTACCCTGTTGTTGGTAAGCAACCGCAAGATTGTTGTAGGTTTCGTGGTGGTTGGGATCAATCGTTAAAACCCGATTGTAATAGGCGATCGCCTCATCAAATCGTTTTTGTTGGTGGGTTGCCAATCCCAATAGATGCCAACCTTCTAGTACATCTTGCTGCGCTACGAGCTGCTGACAGACCTGTTCCGCTGCGCTAAAGTTTCCCTGGTTGTAATACTTAACCGCCACATACAACTCTGCTGGCAGTATTTTTTCCTGCTTATTTTCAGTAACCGTCTCGGTCTTCAAAGCCACAATCGGTTTAGACTTCGGCGTAGTCTCCCTTACTTTCTTTCCCTTACCTTTAGTCTTTCTCCCAAATGGCTCCTGACGTTTACCGCCAGACTTCTGTTGATTTACACCTACTGTCTCCTCTTTTTTCGCTTCTTCCGTCCCCGCGATCGCCTGCCGCACCCGCTCAATCACTCCACCCCATTCCCCAGCTTGCTCTTGCCGAAAGATTTGCAATGTTGGATACCAGGGACTGTCAGCCCGATGCAACATCCAGCGCCAATCGGGTGAAAAAGGCAACAACAACCAAACAGGCTGTCCCAAAGCTCCTGCCAGATGGGTAACAGCCGTATCGACGGAGATCACCCGATCCAATTGTTGAATCAGAGCTGCCGTATCAACGAAATCACCCATTTCAGCACTGAGGTCAATAACTTCTGGGTGTGCTGCCAGCAAAGCCGCATCTAGTTCAGACACTTCTTTTTGTAAGCTGTAGAGCTGAATACCAGGCAAGCTCGATAACTCCAACAACCGTTCGAGTGGAACCGTTCGATTGCGATTGTAAGGATTAGCTGGATTCCCTGACCAGACGATACCGACCTTGAGCGGGGTGGAGTCGGCTGTTGTTGCCTTTGGCGGTGGCAAGGTTTTGGAGGAACCCGACAATTGCAGGTAAGGCACGTGCGCGGGTACTGTCTCCTGCGTGCTGCCCATCAAGTATGGGAGGCTAAGCAGCGAAACGTGATAATCGAAATCCACTGGGGTTGGGTTGCCTTGCGGAATCAATTGATAAATGCCTTCAATCCCCTGCAATAAACGGATTAACGGCAGCGGACACTCAACCAAAACCCGTGCCCCTTGCGCCGCTAACACAGGAACGTAGCGGATAAATTGAATTGTGTCTCCCAAACCTTGTTCGCAGTAAATCAGTAATGTCTTACCAGCCAACGATGAACCATCCCAGTAAGGCTGTGGGTAAGGCCGGGGAGGGTGCAGTTGGCAAAACTTGCGCCATTGTCGTCGCCATTCATAACCCGCAAAACCAGACGCAAAATCTCCTTCTAAAAGCTGGTTGAGCGCCAGGTTCCAACGTGCTTCGACACAATCAGGAGCCAGCTCGATCGCCCGATTGTAGGCGGCTAATGCCTCACTGACACGGCCACAATTACGTAGGGCAATCCCCATGTTGTTATAGGTGCCTGCGTGGTCGGGTTGCAGGGTGAGCGCCTGGTCAAAGTGGTGAAACGCGCCTTCATAATCCCCGACATATTGCAGCATATTGCCCAAATTGCTGTGAACTTCCGCCACATCAGGTTGTAGCTCCAGTGACCGACGGTAGGCCGCGATCGCCTCATCCAGCTTGCCCTGGGCAAAGTAAGTATTGCCGAGGTTGTTGTGTACCTCTGCCGAGTCAGGTTTGTTAGCAATCGCTTTTTCTAACTCTGCGATCGCTTCCTCGTATTTACCCTGATCACGCAGGGCAGACCCTAAATTGCTGTGGGCTTCGGGCATTCCAGGTCGCAACTCAAGTGCCCGTTGATAAAGTGCGATCGCCTCATCCACTTTGTTTTGAGCTTGTAGCGCATTGCCCAGATTGTTACAGACTTCAGCGTAGTTTGGGCGCAGCTTCAAAGCCTGCTGATACATAGCGATCGCCTCATCCAGCTTGCCCTGTTGATGCATAGCATTCGCAACGCCATGATAGGCTTCGGCAAAATCGGGCTTTAACGCAATCGCTTGTTGGTGGTAGGCTTCAGCTTCGGCATATTGACGAAGTTGTTGTAAAGTGCCCCCTAAGCCGTGATGCGCTTCGGGATAGTTGGGTTTGAGCGCGATCGCCTGTTTGTAATAGGTGATCGCCTGCGTAAGTTCGCCTTGTTTTTGAAAGGCTGACCCTAAGTTGTGATGTGCTTCAGGATAATTAGGCTTAAGTTGAATCGCCATTTGATAATGCGCGATCGCATCTTTAAGTTGACCGATATCCTTTAAGGCAACCCCAAGATTGTTGTGCCCCTCAGCATGATCCGGCTTCAGGTCGAGCGCCTGACGGTAAGCTGAGATCGCCCCTTCTAAATCCCCCATCTCGCGCAGAGCATTACCCAGATTGCTATATACCTCTGGGTGATCCGCCCGAATCGCGAGTGCTTGTCGATAATAATCAACCGCTTCACGCAGTCGCCCTTGCGCCCGTAGCACAATGCCCACACTGTTGAGTGGATCCGCATTGGCTGGTTGGAGCGATCGCACCCGTTCAAAACACGCGAGCGACTCATCGAATCGATTCTGCTGGTAGAGCAGGGCACCCAATAAATTCAACGCATCGACATAGTTGGGGTCTTGCTCTAACGCCCGCCGATATAAGGCTTCTGCCTCGGTCTGTTGTCCGGCTCGGTAGGCAGCAAGAGCCTGTGAAAGTAGCGATCGCGCTGTTTCTAGCGAGTTAACCATGAACCCAGAGTACGGGTGAGTCACAAATCCCGTTCTACATGGCTCCCTATTCTATCGAGGCTTCTCAATCTTGAACCGACGATCTGTGACTCAATTTTCTGTTTCTGAGCCACATTGGGCACAAATTCTGTCCCATTACCCAGAATTGAGATTTGCGACAATCCCAACTACGAATCCTGTCCGGTTGCACCAGAATGGGCTATGGGACTTTTCCCATCTGCGGCTCCGCTGTCCCCAAATCTCCGCTTAGCCCATTCTGATTGTGCTGTGGCACCTACAACTAACCTTCCCCTTTCTTCAGCGGCGGCTTGTAAGTCGAAGCAACCTGCAACTCCTTCAACTGCTTCGCATCGACCCCCGAAGGTGCCCCCGTCAATAAACAACGAGCCTGCTGCGTCTTCGGAAACGCGATCGCATCTCGAATCGACTCCTCGCCAGTCAACAACATGACCCAGCGATCGATTCCGTAGGCAATCCCACCGTGAGGCGGTGCGCCATACTCAAAGGCTTCAAGGAAAAAGCCAAACTTGCCACGTGCATCCTCTTCTGACAAGCCAATCAAGTCAAAGATCTGCGCCTGCATCTCAGGTTGGTGGATCCGCACACTACCCCCCGCCGCTTCATAACCGTTGAACACGAGGTCATAGGCCAGCGATCGCGCTGTTTTCAAGTCATCCATATCATCGGGGTGGGGAGCCGAAAAGGGGTTGTGGGCTGAATCCAGACGCTTTTCATCCTCCTTCCACTCAAACATCGGGAAGTCAACCACCCACAAGAGATTAATCTTGTCGGGATCAACTAGCCCTTGCTCGCGCGCCACTACCTGCCGCAAGCGATCGAGGGTTTTATTGACAGTCGGGCTGTCTCCCGCGCCAAACAGCAGCAAGCACCCGGCTTCAGCACCTGTTCGCTTGAGAATCTCTTGCTTTTGCGCTTCAGAGAGATTGTCTTTGATAGCACCAATCGTATCGATCTCGCCATTTTCTCGCACCCGAATATAGGCAAGCCCCTTAGCTCCTGCATCAGTAGCTTCCTTGAACAAATCCCCACCTGGCTTGATCCGTACGTTGGAGATCAGGTCATTACCGTTGGGAATTGGCAAAATCTTGACGATGCCACCTTTTGCAACCGCATCCGAAAACACCTTGAAGCCCATGTCCTTCACAACATCAGACACGTTCACCAGCTCCAACCCGTAGCGCGTGTCCGGCTTATCGGATCCATAGCGATCCATCGCTTCTTCGTAGGTCAAGCGTGGAAAGGGACGCGGAATGTCAATCCCCTTCAGCGTCTTAAACAAGTAGCACACCAGCCCCTCATTCAGATCCAAAATTTCATCGCGTGACATGAAACTCATCTCCATGTCGAGCTGGGTAAACTCTGGCTGGCGATCAGCGCGCAAGTCTTCATCGCGGAAGCAGCGAGCCACCTGGTAATAGCGATCGCAGCCCGCAATCATCAACAACTGCTTAAACAACTGAGGTGACTGGGGTAAGGCAAACCATTCGCTGGGGTTAACGCGTGACGGCACCAGGTAGTCTCGTGCGCCTTCGGGTGTGGATTTGGTTAAAATCGGCGTTTCGACCTCCATGAAGCCTTCCATATCTTCAAGGTAGCGACGCATCGCTTTGATCAACTCATGCCGCATTTGCAAATTCTTT
The DNA here is from genome assembly GCA_015296075.1 of Leptolyngbyaceae cyanobacterium M33_DOE_097. GTDB lineage: Bacteria > Cyanobacteriota > Cyanobacteriia > Leptolyngbyales > Leptolyngbyaceae > DSRU01. The sequence goes on from DVDV01000273.1 coordinate 35,426, forward strand.
GCCATCCGTTCGCGCCGAATGTCGAGGTAACGATACTTTAACCGCAACTCTTCACGCACCGCCTCAGTCTCAGCACTCGAAACCTGAAAGGGCAACTGTCGGCGCACCGCATTCAAAATCTCAATCTGATCCGCGTAAATCTCAACTTCGCCCGTTGGCAGCTTAGGGTTCAATGACTCTGGTGGGCGTTGAGTCACCCGACCTGTGATTTTGACAACGTACTCATTGCGAAGGCTATCAGCCCCACTATAAGAATCAGGCGTACGTTCGGGATCGCTGACAATTTGGACAATCCCGCTGCGATCGCGCAAATCAACAAAAATGACACCGCCATGATCGCGACGGCGATCGACCCATCCACACAGGGTGACCGTTTGCCCAATATGTTCCGCTCGGAGCTGACCGCAGTAGTAACTTCGCATGATTTCCCAGAAAAATTGCCAGATATAGAAGTATGGGTTAAGTGTAACGACTCCAAACCGTCTGGAGAGACTTAAGAGCCGCCTTTTCTGCCAGAATACAAACCTTCTCATTATCGCGTATCCGGTCACGGCTGACGCATTCCCCGCTTGAGAAGAAGAAACTTACTCAAGAAATCGGGTTGAGACGGCTTAGCAAAACCATTGATCGCCTGTAAAAGTGACAGTTTTTAAGGCTTAGCATTCTTAAATCGCTGATAACTCGATTGTTTTGATCGCGATCGCGAACATTGACTGCTCGATCTCCTGACAAACCCTTTGAAGCTTAGCGACTAAAACACCAGCACAGGCGAGTTTGTGATAGATTGAAGAACTATCGGTTAAGTTACTTAAAGAAAAGTAAGTTCCTGATTCTCTCCCTGTAGATCTTTAAAAGGAGGCGGCTATCTCTGAGGCTTTCAGAGAACTGAAGCCGATTTCAAAGTGGTTAATCTCTCTTCACTTAGTTTTTTTCAAACGTTACGAGCTGAGCGTCGAAGTAAGCAGTTTGCTGTTATTGGTCTAGGGCGTTTCGGACGAGCCGTTGCAGCAACACTTCATAAGCAAGGCTACGACGTTTTGTGCATTGACTCCGACGAAGAAAAAGTGGCCCAGGCACTCTCCGATCGCATTGCAACTCACGCCCGCCAACTCGACTCAACTTCGCCCATGGCCCTCAAGGAAGGGGGGATTTTTGAGCAAGACACCGTGATTGTGGCGATCGGCAATTATGTGCAAGAAAGCGTTATTACCACGCTTAATTTAAAAGAGGGTGGGGTTCCCCATATTGTCGCCAAGGCGTCTTCAGAAATTCACATGAAGTTGCTCAAAAAAATTGGGGCTGACCATGTTGTCTTTCCTGAGCATGAGATGGGCTGCGCTCTGGCGCGATCGCTCACCCGTCCTGGCATTTTAGAACGCTTCGAGCTAGATCCTGAAAACAGCATCGTTGAAGTGATTGTGCCAGAGTCTTTTGTGGGTAAGAGCATTGCTGAGTTGAGGCTGCGCAGTAGCTACGGGTTAAACGTGCTGGCTGTCAGCGAAGACAATCGGTTTGAAATCAACCCCCCGCCCAGCAAGCTGTTAGAGCGTGGCTCTGCAATTGTGGTGATTGGCACCAACCACAGCATCGAGAAATTGCCCGTATAACAACCAGATCAGGGCTGGCGATGTAGCCGCGATCGCAGGGCAGGCTTAGCACTTAACACACTCTAATGACTGCCCCATTTTTGCTCAAATGCCAAACCCCTTTCAAATTGCACCTGCGTGCAGTCTACAGACCTAAGCAGGATGAAAGTAGAAAGCCGTGCCCAACACGATATAGGTCGCCAACAGCAAAACCCCCTCTAGCCAGTTTGAGCGACCATCAAGGCTGATCAAGTTCGCGATCAACACCGCGATCGCTACGGCCACCACCTCAAACAAGTTGAAGTTGAGATCCATCGGTTGCCCAATCAGTTGACCCACCAACACCAATACCGGGGCAATTAGCAACGCAACCAGCAGGCTAGACCCCATTGCTACAGAAACAGACAGATCCATATTGTCTTTCATCGCCACGCTAACCGCCGTGACGTACTCTGCCGCACCACCCACAAGCGGCAACAAAATCACCCCCGTAAAGAGCGGGGTTAAGCCCAGACCCGCCGTTGCTTCTTCAACCGCTCCGACAAAAATTTCTGAGACAAACGCCACCCCGATTGTTGCCACCAACAGCACCCCAACCCACAAAACTAAATTGGGCTTGTGAGCTTCGCCTTCTTCGTGCCCTTCTTCGCTAAGTTCCGCTACGCCAACATCGTAGAGATAGCTATGGGTTTTAAGCGAAAACAATAGCGTTAGCGCGTAGACAACAATCAAAACGATCGCCACCACATCTGACAAATGGCTGATTGCCGAAACTTCAATGCTGTTAGAAGTTGAGATCACAACCGCCGGAAGCAAAATAGCTGTCACAGCCAGCGTCATATTCGAGCCATTGACCCGCGCCACAATCGGTTTAAAGCTTTGCTCTTTGTAGCGCAACCCACCCAAGAGCATCGCTAAGCCCATGACCAGCAGCAAGTTACTGATAATCGTGCCAGTGATGCTAGCTTTCACAATATCAACTAGCCCTTCTCTCAGGGCAACGATCGCGATGATCAGCTCCGTCGCATTACCAAACAGAGCATTCAACAATCCACCAATCGAAGGCCCCACAGAAACCGCCACTTCTTCAGTCGCGGTGCTGAGCCAAATTGCGAGCGGCACAATCGCAATGCCAGAAAGAATAAAAATTGTCAGGGGTGCCCATTCCAGCTTTTCGGCGGCGATCGCCAGCGGAATGAAGATTAACAATGCAAAAGAGAGAATCTTTTTAATACCCATAGCAAAAGGCTTGTCTAGCGTAATCTCTAGACAATCATACGGACTTTAATGAGTTTCGCCACCAGGAGTCCTGAAAATCCTCAGATTTACCTAAAAATTCGTTAAATCCATAAAGTTCTTACGTTTCCTAACTGGACTTTAGACTAAATGCCATTTCCCACTATACGTAAGGGCGAACAGCCGTTCACCCGGCCCAGCCCAAAAGATTCGATTCGATTGCATCTACACCCTAAGCTGCGCGAATTTAATGAATCCGAAACTTGTACGGGCGTGTTTGGCAGACCTTATCTGCACCTTAGAATGGAGAATGGATTTAACAGCAAAACCCGCCTCTAGCAAACATCGAACTGATTTAATTTCTATTCCTCAGCTTCAACTAATTGACCCGCCTTCACCGTAAAAATTTGAGAAGATTTCAACCATTCCGCATCAAAAGCCCCCAGATGCGTTGTTGTAATCACCGTTTGAAACCGATCTTGAATCGCATCCAACAATTGATTCTGGCGATTGAGGTCTAACTCAGCCAGTACGTCATCCAGCAAAAGCAACGGTGGCTCTTGAATCACCGCCTCAATCAACTGCAACTCAGCCAGCTTCAGAGACAGCACTAGCGTACGCTGTTGCCCCTGCGAGCCATATTGCCGTGCGGCTGCCTGATTAATCACAAATTCGATCTCATCCCGGTGGGGGCCAACCAGGGTTGTACCTTGAAACTGTTCTGCGATCGCCCGTTCTTGCAAGCGCTCCAAAAATTTTTGCTGAATCACCTGCGGGTCATCCGGCTCAGCAGCGACACTGGGCAAATAGGTAAGCGTCAACGACTCTTGGCTACCGCTAATTGCCTCGTGCCAGTGCTGGGCAAGGGGAGCAACCCGTTGAATCGCCCGCGATCGCCGCCGAATTACTCGTGTTCCCGCGATCGCCAATTGAGCATCCCAGAGCGCCAACTGTTCAGTAAAGTTAACACCCAAATTTTCTTCTGAAGCAGCCACCTGCGCCTGGGTGCCAGCATCTTGACGTTGATAGGAGCGATTTGTCGCTTGCTCCCGTGCTAGCGATCGCTGCCGATCTTTTAACAATGCATTGCGCTGCTTTAAAACATGGTTGTACTGCTGCAACAAGTTGGCATAAACCGGCTCAAGCTGAATCAACAGACCATCTAACCAATGGCGGCGCAACTCAGGACTCCCCCGCACCAGCTCCAGATCCAAACTAGAAAATTGCACCGCATTCAGCGTGCCTAAAAAATCGGTTTGACGCCGTAGATTTTCGCCGTTGACCGTCAACAGCCGCCGACTCCCCTGCCGCAAGGCGATCGCCAGCGAAGCCACCCCCAAGTCGCGCTCGACTTGAGCCGTAATCATGGCTGCAGTTGCCCCGTCTAAAATCAAATCGCGATCGCGGTGTGTGCGGTGCGATCGCAGGGTCGCTAATAACTCAATCGCCTCCAACAGATTCGATTTACCTTGTGCATTTTCTCCCAGTAAGATCGTCTTCGCAGCCGAAAACGCCACCCGTTGCTCACGGTAGTTACGAAACTGGCGCAGGTGCAGCGATCGAAGGTACATTCAGACTCAGGGGCGATCGACCCCAGTTAAACATTTGCTTTAGGAGTGTACTCAAAAAACCGCCCCTCTGCTCGCTTTCACCCCAAGTCGCTAACGTAAATCCTTGCCCTTTAAGCATCTTAAAGGTGTTGGCTTAACCAAAATCGATGGTTTGATCCAGAAAGCCGAAACAATAAGGCGACCCCAAACGATACAGTCATAACTGCCTGTTATAAAAACGCTTGGAGTCAGCAATAGCGGTGGTTTTGGCAACAGACTGGCCCACGGAACGGTTTGGCAACGATTTGGGAACGCCTGCGTGATTAAGCTGGAATCATCCAAGTAAGGAGAAGCCCCATGAATACCCAAATTGCCCCAACTCACTTCGATCATGCTAAGGCCGATGCCTTCGCTGAAGGGCTGTTAAACATTCTGAATCACAGTGCGATCTCGTTAATGATCTCGATTGGGCATCAAACTGGATTGTTCGACACGCTTGCCACCTTACCCCCTGCCACCAGCCAGCAGATTGCTGATGCCGCAGGCTTAAACGAACGCTACGTACGCGAGTGGCTAGGAGCAATGGTGACAGGCCGTTTTGTAGAATACAACCCAGCTGGGCGCACCTATTTGCTTCCGCCAGAGCATCAAGCCTTTTTGACCCGTAAGGCAGCACCCAATAATTTCGCCATCTCATTTCAGTTTTTTCCCATCCTGGCAACGGTTGAAGACTTAATTCTTGATTGCTTCTACCACGGCGGTGGGGTTCCCTACTCTGCTTATCAGCGCTTTCATCAGGTAATGGCAGAAGAAAGTGCGCAAACCGTTGTTTCAGCCTTAGATGAAGCAGTGCTACCTTTGGTTCCTGGTTTAGTCAAAGCCCTCCAGCAAGGAATAGATGTCTTAGACATCGGCTGTGGCAGTGGTTATGCCTTGAATAGAATGGCAACTTTATTTCCTCAAAGTCGATTTAAAGGCTATGACTTGTCTGAGGAGGCGATCGCGACAGCCCGCACAAAAGCACAAGCCCTGGGACTGACAAACGTGCGATTTTACGTTAACTGAGATCTTGCAGCATTCTCAATAAGCCGATTCTAAGCGAGGTTTGAGGTCAATATCGAACCCAAAATGAGCCGCAATATCAGCGTGAGATTGGATGCGTTTGAGTAACTGAAACCAGATAATCGAAGGGAACAAA
>DVDV01000034.1 GCA_015296075.1 Leptolyngbyaceae cyanobacterium M33_DOE_097
AAAGCAGGCTATACACTAATCCTTGGGCGTGTTGAACAATGGTTTCCATAACCGTTCAGTTAAATTTTGATTACGCCCTTTCTTTCAGATTTTTCCTTCTTTGGCAACCCCTTGTTGAAACTGGTGCAAGATCTCAGTTAACAGTTCAATTTTGCTTTAATCTTTATCCCAAAGCACCAACTCACTCATCCGATCTTCCTGGCGCACCCGCCACTTTTTCATTGCCAAACATAAATTAGGATGTACAGCACAATCCAAATCACATCGACAAAATGCCAAAACAAAGAAGTTGCTTCGACCCCAAAAAAGCCATTGTCGTAATTACCTGGAATAAACGATCGCCCCAGCATTAAGGTTTGCAGCACAATTCCCGTCAGAACGTGCAGGCCATGAAAGCCAGTCAGGAGAAAGAAGGTGCTGCCAAATGCACCCGACTGGTAGTTAAAGGGTAAGCCACGCCATTCCACCGCTTGCCCAAACAGGAAGTAGGCTCCCATCAACATCGTAGCTAATAAAAATATCCGAAAGCCCCAGAGTTTTTTGTCGTGCAAATACCGCTCAGCAACGTAGATAACAAAGCTACTGGATACTAACACGATGGTATTGATCAATGGCTCTCGTGTTTCTAGACCTGCCACACCAGGTGGATACCAGGTAGGAGTCGTTGTTTTGAAAATCGCATAACCAACAAAAAAGCTCAAGAAAATGACACTTTCAGACAGCAGAAACACAATAAAGCCAAACTTGCTATTGCCTGCCTCATCATGCTCTTGATGTTCTCGAATGTCCGCTTCGATCGCTTGGGAAATGGCTCTTTCTGCTGTCATGATGTTGGCTTCTGGGTAAAAGATTCAGGAAATTCGGTCAAACCAGGGTTGGGGGTATTTGCCACTAACGGCTCATTTTTGCCATAACCATAGGGACCAGAAACAACGACTGGCGTTGCCTCGTAGTTTTCAACGGAAGGAGGGGAAGAAGTCAGCCACTCTAAACCATAGGCTCGCCAGGGATTGTTACCCGCTTTCTCACCTCGAATCCAGGCACTCACCATATTGAGAATAAAGGGCAAGGTTGAAAGTCCTAGCAAGAAGCCGCCAATGCTGGCTACCACATTCCAGTAAGCAAACTCTGGATCGTAGGACGCAACTCGACGGGGCATCCCCATCAATCCCAGGGGATGCATCGGTAAAAAGATGAGGGCCGTGCCAATGTAAGTCAGCGCAAAGTGCAATTTACCTAACCCTTCGTAATACATGCGTCCCGTCATTTTGGGGAACCAGTGATAGATACCTGCATAAATGCCCATCACGATCGCCCCATACAAGACATAGTGAAAGTGACCCACAACAAAATAAGTGTTGTGAACGTGCAGGTCAATCGGCACAGAGCCTAGAAAAATCCCAGTGATGCCAGCAAACAGCCAGTTACTAATGCCACCCAGGGCAAACAGCATCGGCGTTGTGAACCGAATTTTGCCACCCCATACCGTTGCGACCCAGCCAAACACCTTAATGCCAGAGGGAATCGCCACCAGCATGGTTGTCACCATAAAAAACATTCGCATCCAACCAGGGGTAGCACTGGCAAACATATGATGTACCCAAACCGCACTGCTGATGACCGTAATAACGAGGGACGATGCGGCAATCACCCGGTAGCCAAACAACGGCTTGCGAGCGTGAACGGGCAACACTTCTGAGAAAATACCAAAAACGGGTAGCACCATTACATACACGGCTGGATGGGAGTAAAACCAGAAAAAGTGCTGGTATAGAACTGGATTTCCGCCCCGTTCTGGCGCGAAGAAACTGGTGCCAATCGTCAGGTCAAGCAAGAGCATAATTGCGCCACCTGTGAGCGCAGGCAGACCATAGAGCTGAATCAACTGTGCCCCCAAGACCGCCCAGACAAACGCAGGCGTTCTAAACCAGGTCATCCCTGGCGCACGCATTCTAAAAATTGTCGTGACGAAGTTGACAGCCCCCATAATTGAAGAGACACCAGAGATCGCCACCGATAAGATCCACAGAACTTGTCCATTGATTAAATTTCCGGTGGGATTCTGCAAGCTGACAGGTGGATAGGCCCACCAACCCGACTGAGACGGCCCTCCTGGAACCAAAAAGCTCGACATCATTAAGATGCCCGCTACGGGAATCATCCAAAACGAGACGGCATTGAGTCGGGGAAACGCCATGTCGCGTGCCCCAATCATCAGTGGCACCAGGTAATTACCCAACCCAACCAGCACCGGGAACGTCCAGAAAAACAGCATGACCGAGCCATGCATAGTGAACAGAGCGTTATAAACGGTGCGATCGACCAGATCTGCTTCTGGAGTAATCAACTCACCCCGCATAATCATGGCAAACAGCCCACCGATCAGAAAAAAGAAAAAGGACGTGACAATGTACTGAATTCCAATCACTTTGTGATCGGTGCTAAAGGTAAAAAATCGCTTCCAGTTGTCAGGCGCACCGGGGTAAGGCTGTCCTCTCACAACTTCAGGAGCCTCAATCGAAATGTTTGCCATAAAACTATCCTTTGCTTATCCTTAAGCAGCTCTGGGGGCTTTGCATTAATCGCGCAATCTGATCAACCCGAATTAAACAGGTGGACTTTTGGGTTCATGCTTTGGGGCATAGTTCACAACAGGCGGCGCTGCCGGGGGAATTGTTGCCCATCCTCGAACAGCAACCTTATCTTTAGTCGAACCCGCTCCCGGTTCCGAACTCTGGTTATATTCGTAGATAGCCTGGTTAAAGGCTGGACTGGGCGTTTGAGCGGCTGCACTGGCTAACCATTGTTGATAATCACCGGGTGATTGCACCACAACATCTGTCTGATTAGCCGCAAAGTACGTGCCGCTATACATCGAGTCGCGTAAGCGGAACGTGCCTGTCTTAATGGGGGTCATTTCGATGTTAATGTCTTTATGAGGAACGACATATTGACTCAATCGAAACGCCGGAATATAAAACCCATGCAAGACATCCTGCGATCGCAAGGTGAACCGAATCCGGCGATCGACGGGCAAATGTAACTCGGTACTGGTCACATCCTGTTCGGGATAGTGAAACACCCAGGCCCACTGCCTTGCAATCACATCAATCTGCTCAACTGGCGCAGTTTCCACTGCATTCTGGATCTCTCGTTGAGGGGTGCTATCAAACGGTTCAGCGTAGGCCGATTCCATCATCTGGGGTGTATGGAGATGCACGAGTTCCATTGGACCTCGAATCGACATCTTTTCGTAGGTGCGGTAACTCACAAACGAGAGGGTTAACACCAGAACTAAAGGAACGGCCGTCCACGTCACTTCTAGCCAAGTATTTCCTTCGATCGGTGGCGCATCACTCCTGTCGTACTTGGCGGCTCGATGGAAGATCAACGAGTAGAGAAAAGGCCCAATCACACCCAAATAAATGAATGTGCCCAAGCCAGTAAAGAGACTAAACAAATCATCCAACAGTTTTGATTCGGCAGATGCTTCGGGTGGAAACCAGGAATAAGATTGTTTTGCCATCCAAATACTGGCAAATGTCACCAGAATGGCATAAATCGTCATCGTTAGAATTGCGCGGAGTTTTATCATGGCTCTCTACTACAATTGATTGGGATTTTCACCTAAGTGCAAAAGTTGATCAGCCGTAACGTGGACGCCAAATTCAGCTCCTAGATGCGCACCCAAAGTTCCCTGAGCAAACATCAAAGCAAAAACAAATAAACCCGCAGCCAGGTAACTCCACTGAACTTGCCTTGCCATATCTCTGCGCCAACGATAACGCTGGAAGCCTCGCCAAACCGCCATTGCCACAATCAAGGTCAAGATCAATACACCACCGACACCATGCAAGATCATGGTTTCCAGAGCCTGAAATCCCCAGGCGCTTTTGACATCGGCTAATGGCACGGCAAGCGATACTTCAAACAGACCTGCCATGACTGTAAAAAAGGTAATCACTGCCGCTGCCAAAAGGTTATACCAACCCACATCGAATAACGACGATCGCGTGACTGGAATCGCTAAAAACTTAAAGACTTGCTGATCAAGCGGAAATAGGGCAGCAACAATATCAAAAGCGATCGCAACGATAAATAAACCTAAAGTCAAATGTACCAGTTGAGGATGGATCGGAACCAAATAGGGCAACCCATTTACCCCCAAGCGATCGCCCCATTGCTCAAGCAGATCTGGATTCATGTCAGCCCTCCTCTGATTGCATCAACCACAGGAACAGTGTGCAAGCCATAGACCCAGACAAGCAAAGTACCCAAGTACGTCTGCACGAAAACCAACCCAACCAGCACAACGCTTGCTGCCAAATAAGCGATCGGCAATTGCGAACGCTCCTGCAACCGAATCACATAACGCCATGCGGTAACGCCTGCCAGCACCACCGAGAGCGACCACCCCAAAACCGTATGGGCATTCAGTGCCGAGACTGAAGCTGCATAAGGCTCTGCTAGACCCGCCTCAATTTGTCCAAAAATAACAGCAATAAAGATTGAAATTGTTGCAAATGAGAGGTTCCACCAGCTCACTTCATACAACTTAGTTTTTTTTGTGAAATAAGCAATCACATCACAAAACACAGCAAATAAGACCATCGCGATGACAAAATGCACCACGATTGGATGGATAGTATCTGGGTATGGCAAATTATGCTCATTGAGCGGGGGCAAATACTTAAACACAGCTTCTAAGTGAATATGAGAAACAGAAAGACTGCTCAGAGTACGCTTTCAACAACTTCAGAATTGAAGCTCATCAAGCGGTTGACATTAGTTAACAACTCCAAAAATTACCTCCTTCTGGAGCGTAACTGCATCTCCCAAACTAAGGATCCGTCTAAAGAGAGAAAGGCAAATTTCTCTACGGTTAGTGTTCATATCCCTCAAGCCCCTATCCGCCGGTCATAGAGTGAGATATGACCTGACTCAGCTAGCAACTTGATACATATTGCCAGTACCAAAAGGAGTTGAGCAATCAGTTCAGCCTAGACAACCGCACTTGTTTTCTAACAAAGGAGAGGAGCGATCAGCCATCGTCAAGCCTCTTAAGGTAAAAGGATGCTTTCAATGCCAAACACCTTGACCTCAAACGAAACCCTCTACGACGAAATGGAAAGTCCCAAAGCCAAAATTGCTTATTTTGGGCAGATTCAGGAGATCAAGCAGCCTCTCTCTATGACTTCTCTAACATTCCCTGAGAAACGTTTCATCTTGACGTCAGTGAGTCGGCTGATTATTGAAATCAAATCTAGTTCAGGATCTAATCAATAAATTATCCATATATTCCATCTACCTTTCTCAGATCACCAGCATCTACTCACCAACATAACTTGCATCAAAACCTCTGACTACTATTGAGTATTCAGATCCATTTACAATGTCACGCGCAAAGTTTGAAGAGAATGTGGGAGCCGCGGCCCCAGCATGGGCTTGCGCCCCTGCACCCCGCCCTAACTTTTTCCAGTCCTGCTATAGTTTGCGATCGCGCACAATTGTTTAAAGGCCAACACCCCTGAATACATTGAGCCGAAGCATCATTTTGGGGGTTATTATTCCACGACAACAAAATAATAGCTTCTCGTTATTCAAAAATCACTATCAGAGCTGTTAAACCCAAAGACTTTACTGGTATCGCCCTTGTTTCAACGCGCAGCCTGGTAAACTACTACATTGCTCTCCAGCCAGTATTCAACACAACCTAGCCATTTCAGGGTAATTCCGAAACGACGTGTGGATAGCGTGCCATTCATCCAACCCCCAAGACAAGGTTGCGAATTTAAGGATAGCGGGTATAGAGCTTAAAATAGAACCTAACTTTAAAGTTTGAATTTTACGCTGAACAAAAAATGCTTCATCATTAGTTGAAGTCACTTTTATTAACACAATCCTGTTATAAATACCGTTTCTACAGTTTATGCGACCGAATTTTCAGCCACGGAGAGCGCTGCCTCGTGAGTTAAGCTCCTTAGAAAGCTTGGCATTTTGTCTAACCGGAGTGCTAGTTTGGCAGCTAACCGTCGGATTTGTGAATTCAGCTTTGGGAGCATCTGCCATTTGGGTATGGCTGCCCGGAGTCGTGATTGCGGTAACACTAACACTGCAAGTCAAACACTATGGCAACTACTTTCCTGATGTATCGGGTGGTACCGCTAACTACACAGCTCGATTGCTGGCCCGCTACCCCCTAGTTGGAACTTATGCGGCGATCGGCTACTACATCAGTTGGGTCGCAGGCATTACAGCCAATGCATTAATACTGACAAGCTTAATCAACACGCATATGGTTGCCTTGGGGTTGCCTTGCCCCGAAACATTTTTCAAGGTTAGCCTGACGCTATTGCCCTTCATTTTGGCTTTTACTGGGACTCGTGCTCTCGCTTTGCTGCACATGGTTTTCATGCTGCCCGCGATCGGCTTCGTGCTAATATTCACCCTGCAAGGACTGGGTTGGTTGGCGTTTTCACCTGATAGCCCCGGTTTATTCGACGTGGGCTTTCCCAGTTTGAGTTTACAAGACTGGATAAGATGGTTTTTCGTAGCCAGCTTTACGGTCTATATCGGTGAGGGTGGTAGTGCATTTATTGCCGATAGTCGAATGCCCAAAGCGGCCTTGCGCGGTTTGTCCATCACGGCATGTTTGATCCCACTGGTTTATGTCGGCGGCTCCTGGGTGGTGGCTCGTTTATCACCCGATATAACAGGCGATGCATTTCTCACACTGGCTGGAGCTGCTTTTCCTTTTTGGGGGAAATCTGCCACAGCCCTTGTCACATTGCTGATTGCCTCTGCTGCACTGTTAGCAACCACAACTACCGTTGCCGTTGTAGAGCGAATCTTATATCAACTCGCGTTAGATAGTTATCTTTCGCCTGTGTTTGGGGTCATCTCTCGGCAAGGAGTGATGTCGCCCGCTCTGATTGTGACGGTGTTATTGAGTTTAGGTTGCTTAGCGTGGGGAAACCTCTCCCGGCTCGTCGAGATTGCAAATGTTGGTTATCTTGTGGCGATCGCCACTTTCCACTGGGGTTGTTGGTTAAACCGCACGCGACCCGAAATCCGCTGGCCGCATTGGTCACTATTCTGTTTTTTGTTAGAAGTTGTTGTCCTAATTGTGGGTGGTCTGGCACTGGGAATTCAAGATTTTTTAATCGGTCTTGGTGTTCCTGCGGCTCTTTTAGTAGCAGATCGAGTAATTCGGTGGCTTTCTCTGCCTGTTTTTCAACCCTGGTGGTGGCAGCAACGCAAAGAATTTAAAACACAGAACCAACTCAAAGATTTTCTTGCCGTTCAGCTGATTGTTTTGATTTTCTTGTTGATTGGGGCAACGATCGCAGGCTGGCAGATCAGAGAGTTTTTGGCGCATCAAAAACCAGCCGCAGGGAGCGAACTACTGGGGGTTTTGGTGCTGATTGTTGCTTTTGTTGGGGTGGCGATCGCAGCCTGGACAAGCCTGCCCCAAATAACCGCCATTGCAGAAGCCAGACAACAAGCTGAGCATTTATTTACGATTGCTCAAGATGGCATCGTGGTGCTAAATCAATACGGTCTGATTCAACACATCAATCCGGCGGCAGCTCAACTGTTTGAAGGAAGTCCCCAGGACTTACTGGGGTATCCCTTGCAAAATAAACTGAAAGGCTTGCTGGGCTTGCTACAAACCTGGCTTCAGCGCAGTACGCAACGTTTTCACGGGCAGGCGATCGTTAAAACGCTAGAGGTTTCAATCTCGGAGCAGGAAGAAGCAGATCTCAAATATCTGGTGATTTTGCGAGATGTTAGTGAGCGGGTGGCAACCGAAAAAGTCATGCGCCAACAGGCAGAGCGGGAGCGGGTACTGAGTGAAATTGCGCTCAACATGCACCAGTCCCTAGAGTTAGAGCAGATTTTGGGTACAGCAGTAGCCGAAGTGCGCCAATTTCTACAGACCGATCGCGTGTTTGTCTACCAATTGCGGTCAAAGCAAAGTGGAGTTGTGCTTGTTGAGTCTGTTGCTGCAGGGTACCAATCAATTTTAGGTTGGCACATCTCAGACACGTGCTTTACTAAGTCTAGACAAAAAGCGGCTTGGCAAGAGCAAGTACAAGCAACAGACGACATTTATACGGCAGGGTTCAGCAACTTTCAGCTTGAGTTACTTGCCTGCCTGCAAGTACGGGCTAATCTAGTGGTTCCCATTTGGCAGGGCGATAGTCAGTGGGGGCTGTTGATTGTCCAGCACTGTCAGACCTCGCGAGTGTGGCAACCTTCAGAAATCGACTTTCTTAAACAGTTAGCGATTCAAGCCGCGATCGCAATTCACCAATCAGAACTCTACCGCCACGAACAGCGACTCAACTTAATTTTGGAGCAGCAAGTAGAAGAACGTACAGCTCAACTGCAACAGGCATTGCAGTATGAGGCCATGCTGAAGCGAATTACCGACAAAGTGCGAGATAGCCTGGACGAAAACCAGATCTTGCAAACGGCTGTAGAAGAATTAGTGCAAGGTTTGGGAGTTTACAGTTGTGATATGGCTTTGTTTGATTTAGAACGCGCGACTCTGTCCATCTCACACACCTACACGGCAGGAAGCCTCGCAGCCCATCCCGAAGTCAAGCTGACAGACGAATTTTTAGAGAGCTGCCCTCAACTCTTAGAGGGTGAGAGTCTTCAGTTTTGTGAATATGCACCCAGCGTTATGGCTCCCGTTTGGCAGCCGCGAACCATTTTTGCCTGCCCCATAATTAACGATCAGGAAGTAGTGCTGGGGGCTTTGCGGTTATTTCGTTCAAAAGCAGAAACGTTTAGCGAATCAGAAGTTCGATTAGCGTTGCAGGTAGCCAACCAGTGCGCGATCGCAATTCGGCAGGCCCGCTTATATCAAGCGGCTCAGGGCCAGGTAAAAGCCTTGGAGGAGTTAAACCAGCTAAAAGATGACTTTCTCAGCACCGTCTCTCACGAGCTGCGTACGCCCATCTCAAACATGAAGATGGCGATTCACATGTTGCAGTTAATGATGGGTGACGAGGAACGGCGCGATCGCTATATCAAGATTTTGCAGGCAGAATGCAACCGTGAATCTGACCTGATTAACGACTTGTTAGATCTGCAACGATTGGCTTCAGGCACCAAAATTCTTGAACCGGAAACGATTGATTTGCAAGACTGGCTACCTCAAATCACCGAACCGTTTCGAGAGCGCACTCAAGCACGTCAACAAGTCTTGCAAATCAGCCTTTGCCCCAACTTGCCTGGGCTAACAACTGACCCAACCTCACTCAATCGGATTTTGGCCGAACTCCTCAATAATGCCTGCAAATACACGCCGCCTGACGAGAAAATTACGCTATCGGTTGAGTTGGTCAATCACCCCAAACAGATGGAAATCTCTAAACTCACCTGAGATCTTGCACCAGTGTCAGTAAGGGGTTGCCAAAGAAGGAAAAATCTGAAAGAAAGGGCGTAATCAAAATTCAATTGAACGGTTATGGAAACCATTGTTCAACACGCCCAAGGATTAGTGTATAGCCTGCTTTGT
>DVDV01000013.1 GCA_015296075.1 Leptolyngbyaceae cyanobacterium M33_DOE_097
AAACATTTGTACTGAAGTCAGAGCCTCTAAAGGCTTGTGCGCTCAATTTTATGAACGGCAGAATGGGTATTCCAGCCATTGATAGCTGTTCAAAATGAATATTTTTGTGAGAATTATTCTCATACTGAGAATTGCTGTAAATTACGAATGTCCCAAACGTCTTTCTCGTACTCGGTCTCTGGAGTATCTACAATGTCCAGCAGTTTGTTATCGGCAAAAAACCGATGATCGCAAGCTCGACAGACGTATCGATGTCGTCGCTTGTAGGTGCGCCACCAGTAGACATTACTGCTTCCACAACTAGGACAGGGAATGTTCAAATCTAAATCAGCTAGACTCATTGACCATCCTTTTTTTGACGTTCTTTCTGTTTTTTCTGCCAGTACTCCTGATAAGCAGCTTTCATATCCGCATCATTGAGATGCGTATAAGTATTGATAGTGGTTTGGACATTGGCGTGTCCAAGTCGCTTCTGAATAAGGGCAGAATCCCACCCTTCACGGATAAGATCCGTCGCATGAGTATGCCTGAATATATGAGCGTGGGCTGGAATGCCTGTTTTTTCGCTTAAGCGGCGAAATAATTGATTAACCGCGTTGTAAGTCAAAGCCTTTCCAATTTCACCACCCCATAAATTGACAAACACATAATCAGAGTTCAGGTCTTCGGGGTATTCTGTTATGAGATATTGCGAGTAGAGCCCCATTAGTTCTTGAGAGACGTGGATGGTGTTCGATTCTAGCGATTTAGATCTAGCTCCATTAGCGTTGTTCTTACGAGGTACGATGTCGATTTCGTTATCCCACGATCGAATATCTTCATGCCTTAATCCCAACGCCTGACCAATACGAATTCCACTTTCAAGAAGCAGGCAGAGCAAAAACTTATCCCTGGTTGTGTAACAAGAATCGATCAGTTGTTTGATCTGTTCCTGGGTGAACGTTTGAACTTTCCGTTTCGGCTCTTTCAGCTTGAGGAGACAAGTCCGGGTCGCTCTGCTCTTTGTGATGTGTTGAAGAAAAGGCTTGTAGCGTCTATTTTTAAGGAACTGATAGCCGTAGGCTTTCAAATCTTCAACATTGCCGATTCGGTAGTGGAACTCATAAAAGCCATAAATAGCAGACAAAATTTTGTTAATTGTTCGTTCTGATCGTCTTGCTTCTTGCGATTGAATTGAGATTGTCCCTGGACCTGGCTCTCGTAACCACAAAACGAAATCGGCAAGTTTTTCAAGGTTCACATGAGTCCAGTCCAAACAAGCATCCTGCAAAAATTCCCAATACAGCTTCATGTGACTCGCATAGCTGGACACAGTATTGGGCGAACGCTCTAAGTTTTGTAAATACCGGATGTACTGCGTTATAGGCTGAATTGGCTGATACTTATCATCAAGCACAACCCAGCTTGTCTTGCCATCCGGAAACCGAACGCGCTGAGTTTTCATGCAATAAACAGTACAAACGTTTTAATTATTGTACTACAAAAAAATAGACATGGGCATTTTTGCTGACCCATGTACGTATAACCTTGTGTACATAGAATACGTCGAGGATTAGTTACGCTTCACTCTGTCTACAAAGAAGCTCAAAACTAATTTTGTTGTTGTTGTTTACATAGAATACAGATAGATTTCAACTACGGATCTGGACAGGCATAACCAGGTAAGTCATCTTCATGCCGCCGACGGGAGACATCACCGCTGGGCTAGTTGCCGTATTCATCTGAATCTGAACTTCGGCGGTGTTCAGCACCTTTAAGCCATCCATCAAGTATTTGACGTTAAAGGCAATATCCAGATCTTCGCCCGTAATTTGTGCAGGAAACACCTCGCGCCCACTGCCCACATCTTGCGCATCAACAGATAGGGTCAATTCCTGGTCGGTGCTGTTAAGGCTCAGTTTGACAATATTATTCTTTTGATCCGCTAAGACTGCAATTCGCTCTAGCGCCGACAGAAACAAGCGTCGTTCAACGGTCAATTGCCGCACAAACTGGCGCGGCACCAACTGTTGATAATTGGGATACTGCCCATCTAACAGACGGCTGGTGAGGCGATGATCAGGCCATTGAAACACGGCTTGCGTTTCATCAAATTGGACTTGGATTTTTGTCTCAGCCTGGCGATCGAGCATTTTTGCCAACTCTTGCAACGCTCTCGCCGGAATTGTGACGCTGAGGCCAGACGAGTCTGCGTCTTTCTTCGCAGGAGACTCCTCTTCTTCTGCCGTTTGCACAACGGATAGACGGTGGCCATCGGTAGCGGCAAACTCTAAACCATCGGCTTGAATAATCAAATGCAGTCCGGTCAGCACCTGCTTGGTTTCATCACTACTGGCTGCAAACAAAGTACCCTGCAATCCTTTTGACAACGCATCGACTGACAAATCCACCGCTTCACCGTCTTCAATTTGCGGTAACTCTGGAAATTCTTCTGCACCCATACCTCGCACTTGATAGCGACCTGATGCACAGGTGAGGGTGGTCAGGTAATTAGTCTCCTGTTCGGATCCTTCATCTAATAAAATGTCGCCATCGGGTAGACGCGTCACAATGTCACTGAGGAGCTTCGCTGGCAGGGTTAATTTCCCTCCTTCTTCAACGCGGGCTGGGAAGCTGGTCTGAATGCCTAAACTCATGTCAAAGGCGCTGAGACTGACTTGCTGCGTGGCTTCATCAGCAACTAAGAGCACATTCGCTAAGACTGGGTGCGACGGGCGTGATGAGACGGCGCGATTCACCAGGGAGAGATGGGTGCTGAGACTACTTTGAGAGCAAACCAGTTTCATAGTGTTCAGGAGTCAGTGAAGAATTCTAAGAACGGCATTAGCCAGAGAATCAGCCGGATCAAACGGGTTCTGAGAGCCAGATTGGGTTGATGCCTGAAGATGTTAGCACCCTTGCAACCAAGAAGCTAGCTCACCCCTTGCCAACTTGTTTAAACGGTTTCTGACTTAAGAAAATCTTATTTAAACAGTAGTAGTAGAGCTTGGGGAAAATGTGGAAAAGATCGTCAAGTTATTGAATCATCGGCTTTTTAATCCTGCGATCGCCTGTGGAAAACCTGGGGAAAACTAGCAACTTATCTAACAGAGTATTTATACCTAGAGAAGTTTTCCAGGGAAGGCTTGAGGTTTTAGACAGATAATCCACCCACTTTCCACAGAAAAAGGCATAGTTTTCCACAGGCAACCTGGCTTATCCCCAGATTTAGGGGTGCAGTTTTTTTATAAATCTTTAAAAACATGCGGAAAGGCCGAATTTAAAAAAGATCGGCTGTACCAACTACCTGTGGAAAACCCCAGATATGGATCCATAAGTATAGCTGATCGATCTAGTGCATCTGATCTGGCGGCACAGTCTCATAATGAGATCGTTGAGCCAAACGAGTATAGCTGTCGCTAAGTGCTTGGGCCATTGGAAGGATAGGGTGTAGGAGTGTGGGAGTGCTGAGGTGTGGGGTGTGAGGCTCAGTCGAAGCCCTGGCACCGTGTCCTAACTAAGATGACTATGGCTATAAGAAAAAACCCGGCTGTTAACCGGGTCTCAATGGGGCTATTTCCTTCTGAGGTTGCGATCGTTAATAAGCGTCTTGCAACTCGTAGAAGTCTGGCGAGATGTAATCTTTCCGGAGTGGCCAACCCAGCCAATCTTCAGGCATCAAAATGCGCTTGAGGTTAGGGTGCCCTTCATAGACGATGCCATACATGTCGTAAGACTCACGCTCTTGCCAGTCTGCTGTTTTCCAGATCCAATAGACCGACGATACCCTCGGATTTTCACGGGGCAAAAACACCTTGACACGCACTTCGGGTGGGCGATCGGCGTTGTCGCTAATCTTGATCAAATGGTAGAAGCTGACCAGGTCTTTACCTGGCCCATCATCATAGGCACCCTGGCACTGTAAGCAGTTGAAGCCATAGGCGTAGAGCGCTGTGGAAAAAGGGATAAGAAACTCTGGGGCGACTTTCAAAATTTCAACGCCAGAGGCATCTTTACCCAGATACTCATGCTCAAAACCATTCTCAGACAGCCACGTAGAGACAGTGCCAGGGGCGAGTGCCGGCGCTTCAGCAGGAGCGATCGCCCCTTCACTTGCTTTAACGTCTTCTTCAGCCACGCGCTTGTTCCTCCTTTTGTGCAGTCAGCAGAGCAGGTGGTACGGGCATTCCCATTGCTTCCATCAGTTCCTTCGGTGGCGCTTCACGCTCATCAGTGTTGAGATACTTGCCCGTGAGAATCGGCTCAACCGTAGTCATGCTGTGGGTTGTGCTGTAGTAGCGGTTTGTTTGCTTGAGCAAAGAGCGCTCTTGCAGCGACTCGTTAGAAATCTTTTTCCGCAGCTTGATGATCGCATCAATGATGGCTTCTGGTCGCGGCGGACACCCTGGCAGGTAAATATCGACGGGGATGAGTTTATCAACGCCACGCACCGCAGAAGGGGAGTCAACGCTAAACATGCCACCTGTAATGGTGCAAGCACCCATCGCAATCACATATTTAGGGTCGGGCATTTGCTCATACAAACGTACGAGGGCAGGAGCCATTTTCATTGTGATGGTGCCAGCTGTGATGATTAAGTCAGCTTGACGGGGCGTTGACCGGGGCACTAGCCCAAAGCGATCAAAGTCAAAGCGTGAGCCAATCAGCGCCGCAAATTCAATAAAACAACAGGCTGTGCCATACAGCATCGGCCACAAACTAGAGAGTCGCGCCCAGTTGTATAGATCATCGACCGTTGTGAGAATCACGTTCTCAGATAATTCTTGCGTCACAGCAGGACGCTCAATCGGGTTGAGCAGAGACTCTGCCTGACCCAAGAAAGAAGGATTCGCCTGATCATTTCGACTTAAGACCATTCCAGTGCTCCTTTGCGCCATGCATATACCAGACCTACTACCAGAATGGCGATGAAAATCAAGGCTTCGATAAATGCCAATAAGCCAAGCTGGTTAAAGGTGACAGCCCAGGGGTAAAGAAAAACTGTTTCAACGTCAAAAATGACGAACACCAGGGCAAACATGTAATACCGAATATTGAACTGAATCCAGGCACCGCCAATTGGCTCCATACCCGATTCGTAAGTTGTCCGACGCTCAGGCCCACGGCGACTGGGGCGCACAAGCTTAGCAGCCGTCAACGCCAGGATTGGCACCAGACTGCAGATCAGCAAAAAACCCAGAAGGTATTCATAACCACTCAAAACAAACACAGTGCATCCTCTCTGGAATCAGCAGACGAAATTGTGTTAACCGTCCTTCATATTATAGGAGTGATGGATCGCCCAAGGTGTATAGAAATGCTCAGTAACCAGCATAGATCAGGCGATCTGCGCAAATGTGCCCCAATCGTCAATTGCTCCCAGACTTGTTCCCTTAAAGCGATCGCCGTATCGTGTCATAATCTTTAACAGAGATTTTAGAATCGCCAATTCTTATCACGTTCGCCTTCCAAGCCATGACTACACCGGATACTGTCGGTCAAAATTCTGAGAATGGGGCGGATCAAGTAAATCCCAGTGTCGAAGTCGTTGATGCTGTCGTTGATCCAAAAACCCTCGATCGCTACGAATGTGGAACCTGTGGTTATATCTACGAGCCAGCCAAGGGCGATGACCGAAGCCAAATCGCCGCTGGAACTCCGTTTGAAGAGTTGCCACAGGGGTGGAAGTGTCCCGTTTGTAATGCTCCTCAAAACCGATTTCAAAATATTGGGGCGGTTGGTGCCCCGTCGGGTTTCAAAGAAAACCTGAAATATGGTCTTGGGGTCAACACGCTAACACCCGGTCAAAAAAATCTTCTCATTTTTGGTGGTTTAGCCCTCGCGTTTTTGTTCTTCCTGAGCTTGTACGGGCTTCAGTAATAGTCGGTTTAACGTTTGTTTGAGAGTTGAGATTCATGGTGATGCAGTTTGTTGCACGATTATTTAAGCGCATGATTGGTGTGGTGGCGATCGCCATTTTTTGTGTGGGTTGCGCCAATGCCTATTTGCCAGACACGGGTACCCACCCCTGGCAGGTAATTAGTTTGCCAACTGAGTCGAACTTGCTTGATATCAGCTTTGCTGAGTCACCCAAGCATGGCTGGTTAGTTGGCACTAGCTCGACCCTGCTCGAAACAACAGACGGGGGCTTGACTTGGAATCAGCGTGAGCTTGAGTTAGACCAGCTTTATCGCCTGACTTCAGTTGACTTTACGGGTAAGGAAGGTTGGATCGCGGGGCAACCCTCGCTGCTCCTGCATACTACCGATGGTGGTCAGTCCTGGTCTCGCGTGCCTTTGAGTGAGAAGTTACCTGGTTTACCAAATACAGTCAAAGCGCTGGCGGCTAACACCGCGGAAATGACCACCACTGTTGGTGCCATTTATCGCACGACCGATGGCGGTAAAAACTGGAAGGCAATGGTAGAGCAAGCTGTAGGTGTGATTCGCAACATTCAGCGATCGCCCGATGGCAAGTATGTTGCGGTTTCTTCGCGAGGCAACTTCTTCTCTACTTGGGAGCCTGGTCAATCAGCTTGGCAGCCCTATAACCGCACCAGCTCACGGCGCTTGCAGAATATGGGTTTTACCAAAGATGGTCGCCTGTGGCTGCTGGCACGGGGTGGGCAGATGCAGTTTAGTGAAGGAAATCCCGAAACCTGGAGTGAGCCAATCAATCCAGAATTTGCGACAAGCTGGGGCTTGTTAGATTTGGGTTATCGCACGCCCAAAGAACTCTGGGTGACTGGTGGTAGTGGCAATCTGCTGGTTTCCTATGACGGGGGAGAGACCTGGTCAAAAGATCGGGAACTAGAAAAAGTGCCGAGCAACCTTTACCAGATCAAGTTCTTCTCACCTGAGCAGGGCTATATTCTAGGCGAGCGGGGCATTCTTTTGCGATACGACGAAGCAGCTTAGCCAAAAGCCCTATACCTCGTCTCCTCTCTCCCGTATGATAGAAGTTAAAGATTTGAATCGTTTTCTCATTTTATTTGTCAGCGGAGGACATTAATGGCTGGAACTACTGGTGAGCGCCCCTTTGGCGACATCGTAACGAGTATTCGGTATTGGGTGATTCATAGCATCACAATTCCTGCTCTGTTCATTGCAGGTTGGTTGTTTGTGCAAACAGGTCTGGCTTATGACGTGTTTGGTACGCCTCGCCCTAACGAGTACTACCCAACGGCTAAGCAAGAGCTGCCAATTGTGAGCGATCGCTTTGACTCGAAGCAGCAGATCGAAGATTTTGTTTCCCGATAGTTTTGACTAATCCAGGCGCTATGACTACTAATAACCCCAACGAGCCAATTGTTTATCCCATTTTTACAGTACGCTGGCTAGCGGTTCACACGCTGGCTGTGCCCACTGTTTTCTTCTTAGGCGCGATCGCCGCCATGCAATTTATTCAACGCTAAGGAAAAGCTGTGGAAAGAAACTCTAACCCCAACCGTCAGCCAGTTGAGCTGAACCGTACTTCCCTGTACCTTGGTCTTTTGCTTGTGTTTGTACTGGGTATTCTATTCTCTAGCTACTTCTTCAACTAAGTAGCTGGTTTGGTTGCGAGTCAATTTAACATTCTGACTTTTTATTGGAGGTAACACTGATGCTGAGTTCTGGGCGGATTCCTCTGTGGATCGTTGCAACAATTGCTGGTTTGGGCGCGCTTTCTGTTTTAGGTTTGTTCTTCTACGGCGCTTACGCTGGCTTGGGTTCTTCTATCTAAGCAACCCTCAAAATCAATAAGAAAGCCGCCCAATTGGGCGGCTTTTTCACTAGGCATTTTTTGAAGTGGTACCGGTTTTACAAAATCAGACGCAGCACCACGCGCACAACTAAATGCCGTTGGGATCTTCACGCTCGATATAAAGGAACAGCAGACCCATCGTGACAGCTGGGAACAACCAGGTCACAACGGGAATTAAGATCCAGGGTAAAAAAGAAGCTGCGTATGAACCAGTCATAACGGATTTTTCCTATTTCAGTATGGATGATTCCAATTGTGACTCTACTGCGAAGCGGGGATACGCTTTTTGTTTCCTCAAGATTCTTAACAGTTGGCAATGGGCAATCACGAAAGTTGCAGACTTACTCAGCGATGCTCAACCACTTTGAAACTAGCTGCAAACCGCAAGAAATTCTATAGAGCAAGAATATCGCAAGCAACCGGCTGATCTCGCGTCTTGCTCCCAACTTGAGGCGGTAGGGCTTACACAGACGGCACTGAAGGCATATCGGCGTTTTCTTCGTAGCTATTTAGATTGCTTGCGTCAACCGACCCTACAGTCAAAAATCGCAGGGTTTCCTGGTACAGGCTCTTCCAGTAGCGGTTGCTCATGTTTTGGCTCACTTCTGTTGGGTCAACCATCGGGTGAGGCACCAACATATCCTTTTCGTAAAAGTAGGAGTGGTGCCCGCGCGCACTGCCACCAATGCGATCAAAAAAGCGTTGACTTGTGCCAATGTCGGCGGCATCTTCGTTAGCGGTCAGCACTAAGAACGTAGGGGTGTTGTGCAACGACTGGATAGAAGACTGGCTCATCACGTCACTGCTGCCAAACCGATTGGCGGCGGTCAGACATCCCACTGGAAACTGAAGATTAGGATCCCAACCTGACTCTTTCAGATCCAGTGGACCAGCCAGATTGACATACAGCAGGTTGTCTTCGCCATGAATTTGTAGCAACGGGGCATAGGCAACGACCTTTTTGACCCGATCTGGACGGGCGGCTGCAAGCCCGATCGCGACAGCGCCTCCAACTGAAAGTCCGACAGTGTAAACATCACCAGGTAGAGCCGCTAATTCATTCAGGCGCGCCTCAGCATGGGTCAGAAACTCGCGATGGGTCGAGTCAAAGTAGGTATCAAATTTAGGATCATCTGGGGTTTGAATCGCTTTAATGATATCTAACAGGCGAGGTTCGAGCCGTAACAAGCGCGCGACGATCGCCGTTCGTTGAATCGCATTGGGATGAGAAAACCCGCTAGAGCTATTGGCAACGTTGCTGAGGTAGTTTTGCAGCACCGGGTCTTTCATCGCCTTCGCCTTTAAGGGCTGGGCAATTTCGGGTTTGAGGTCTACTTGCGGCCAGTTTTTAGCCGGATTAATGAAGGAGTGACCAGCGATCGCGGGTTGATAGACATTGAACCCATTGCGAAAGAGATAGTCGGCTAAGCGCCACATCTGGTGGGGTTTGGCACTAAACCCATGAAAAATCATCACGGTGCCACGAATGGTTTGACCGGGTTCATGAAACAGGTAATAGGGGTAAGCGCCTTCTCGTCGTTCGGGGTGACTATCAATGCTGTGGATGTAGGCAGCGATCGCCTGCTTAGTTTGGTCAATCTGGGCAGCAGTTGGGGTGACGGGGGTCATCAATGTATTCTCCTGAGTGACTGGGGGTGGACTGTGAAGCATCGGTTAGGGAAAAAGCAGATTCAATTTGAGAAGAGCCAGCAAGGCGACATCCCGAAAATATCAGAGAAAATAAATTGGCTTTGCTTAAAAAGATGAACCGGGTTGGGTGAGAAACTCCAGCTCGGTTGGGGTTGAAGTTCGACCTAAAATGGCATTGCGGTGGGGAAAGCGGCCAAACCGCTCAATCACCGCTTGATGTTTCAGCGCATAGTCGTAGGCTGACGCAATTTCGGGATTAGAACGCAATGTTTCAAATAACTCAACTGCTCGCTGCTGATCATTCAAGTGTTCGCTATGCATAAAGGGCAGGTAAACAAACCAGCGTTGAATCGGTGGTAGCTGCTGGTCAAAACCCTGGGCGATCGCGCTTTTGGCTAACGCTAAGGCTTTGGCATCTGCGGCAAAGGCTGCGGGCGTGTCGCGAAACATATTGCGCGGAAACTGGTCAAACAACAAAATCAAGGCCAGAGTGCCAGTTGGGGTTGTGCGCCAGGGTTCGAGTTGACCCGCCAGACCAGCAGCATAGACATATGCAAACTGTTGCTTTACTGCCTGGTCAAAGTCGGCATTTTTCGCGAACCAAACCTTCCGGTAAGATGCAGTACCCGCTTCATTGGGGGGGCGATCGAACCAAAACTGAATGATGTCATCGGGCTGATAAGAAGTCACAGGCATTTGGATACCGATTAAATGGTTGAGTGCTGCATCCGATGCGATCTGAGCCTGAATGGATTGCTTTACAAACAAGTCGATACACATCCATCGAGGTTGACCTCACTCAAGTCTGTTTCCTGTCCTAAACTGCCTTGCCTGACTGATTTGCCGGGGATGCTGTGGTTTGAATTGTGAACCGCTCGATTGAGCCAGTAGGAGTAATGGGGTGGGTATTCACCAGGAAGTTGGCTAGCAATAACGTGTGCATACATAGCAGGTCTACAAAGATGATTGAGGAGAAGTCGATGTGGAAGGCAGCCTTCGCTATTGTGATGCTACAAAGCCGTTTCTTTGGATTTCCTAACCTTTTTGAGGGATTTCGTTGCCAAAAAATTTTCCCCGCTGTTATGACAAGCGACGTGTAAAACGCCATCTACCCATAACACCGGGGAAAATTAAATGATTCAGAATAGCTAGACTAGCTTTGTGCCATTGCTTGAATGATGTAGTCAAAGTAGGGTGCAGTTTCTGCAGCATCCCCTTCAGACAACAACTCAAGTGCGGCTCCCTTGAGGCAGCGCATTGCTTCGACCATACCTGGCATAGGCACGCCCAAAGCGTTGTACATTTCACGGGCACCAATGATACCAATTTGCTCAATGGGTTCGGTTTCGCCAGAGAGTACCCCGTAGGTTACAAGGCGGAGATACCAACCAAAATCACGGATACACTGGGAACGCTCGCGTTGACCGTAAGCATTTCCACCGGGGGCAATGAAATCTGGGCGACGCTTCCAGAGTTCTTTCGTGGCTTGTTGCACAATCTTCTTTTCATTGGTGGTGAGCGTCTCAGCGATGCGAGTGCGCTGTTCACCTGTTTTCAAAAAGGTTTCAATGCTCTGCAGCTCACCAGAAGTGGGATAACGCAGTTCGTCGTCGGCTTTAAGGATGACTTGGCTAACTACACTCATAATTATGGCTGTTTGCGGATATCAACTTGTAGTTTAACGACTGAAGGGGACTCGGCGAAAGGGGGAGGCCGGGGAAAGTCGTAATTTATTCGCTGCTGAACGATGTGTTGATCAGAGGTCAGATTCAGCCTGAAAGGGGAATTAGACCGGGAACTGAGAGAATGAGAAGGGAAGAATCAACACGCCAGTCACGTTAAGCTTCTTTACGTTTCTTCGCATCTCCTTAATATAAACTGCGATCGCGGATGGCTATTGTTTGAGCAAATGGGCGAATGAGTCATGGTAAGAGTGTCTGAAATGAATGCACATCGATCGCTACGGTTACTGTTTCTCTCCACTCCGGTAGGGCCGCTGGGTTCAGGTCTGGGGGGCGGTGTGGAGCTAACCCTAAAGAATTGTGCGCAGACGTTGAGCGATCGGGGGCATCACATCACTATCATTGCGCCAGCCGGTTCGATTTGTGAGCCGTTCAAAGTGATGGAAGTCGCTGGCAATTTGCAGGTAACAGCTCAAAACGAAGGGCGAGAAGCCTGGATTTATCTGCCGGAAGACTCTGCCCTGGCGGAGATGTGGGAGGTCGCACGGCAGCAGCAGGGCAACTATGATTTGATTTTCAACTTTGCGTATGATTGGTTGCCTTTTTATCTGACGCCGTTCTTTGAAATCCCGATCGCGCACCTGGTCAGTATGGGTTCTCTGACAAATGCAATGGATCAGGTGATTGGGCAGACAGTGACTCGCTTTCCCGGCACGATTGGGATGCACAGCCGTGCTCAGGCTGAAACGTTTGCCTTTGCGGATGCCTGCCGCATCTTAGGCAATGGCTTTGACCTCTCGATTTATCAATTTTGGGCGGAGCCGCAGCGCCAACTCGGTTGGGTCGGGCGACTTGCTCCTGAGAAGGGCTTAGAAGATGCAGTCAAAGTTGCCGAAAAAACAGGCATTCCGCTCAAGATTTGGGGAGCCATGCCTGATGTGCCTTACTGGCATGACATCTGCGATCAACACCCTGACGCGCCGATTGAGTACGCCGGATTTTTGCCCACCCATGAGTTGCAGCAAGAATTGGGGCAATGTCGAGCTTTACTAATGACTCCCAAGTGGGTTGAGGCATTTGGCAACGTGGCGATCGAAGCCTTGGCCTGCGGGGTTCCAGTCATTGCCTACGATCGCGGTGGCCCCAGTGAAATTATTCAAGACGGCAAAACTGGCTGGCTCGTGGAACCCGACCGGATCGATCAACTCGTGGAAGCCGTTGGTAAAGTCGATCAATTGGATCGGGCGGCTTGTCGAGCCAGTGCCGAAGCAGAATATTCCCTAGCTGCCATGGGCGATCGCCTCGAAGCCTGGTTCAGCGACATCCTCGCTTCGGTACAATCGAAAACGCCACGCTAAGGAAAGAACAGTCATGCCTTTAGAACATGCCGTCCCGTTAGATGCCATTCGCTACGACGATCAAGGCTTGGTGCCTGCGATCGTGCAAGACCATCTGGATGGCACCGTGTTAATGATGGCGTGGATGAATCGAGAATCGCTCCAGAAGACCCTAGAAACAGGCGATACCTGGTTTTGGAGTCGTTCTCGTCAGGAACTCTGGCACAAAGGTGCGACTTCGGGACATTTACAAAAGGTGCAGTCGATTCGCTATGACTGTGACTCTGATTGTCTGCTGGTCGGGGTTGAGCAGATTGGCGACATTGCCTGTCACACTGGCGAGCGGAGCTGCTTCCATCAGGTAGACGGCACGATCACCCCACCCCCAGCGGATATGTTGTCGCAAGTGTATGCCGTTGTGCGCGATCGCCGCGACAATCCCACGCCTGAATCGTATACGTGCAAGTTGTTGGCAGGCGGTGACAACAAGATTCTCAAAAAGATTGGAGAAGAGGCAGCAGAAGTGGTGATGGCCTGTAAAGACGACGACAAAGACGCGATCGCTGGAGAAGTCGCTGACTTGCTCTATCACTCGCTAGTTGCTATGGCTTACCACCAGGTTGAGTTGCGTGATGTCTATCGCAAACTTCAGGAGCGGCGACGTTAGTTGCTTGGGACGAAGTATTTGGATATTACGGGGGAACTTAGGAGTGGGGGAGTGGGGCAGTAGGGAGTGGGAGAGTAGGGAGTGGGAGAGTTCCTGCACTTTGTCCTAACTGGGATGGGTTGGGCTATCCCTTTGGAGCCATCAAACTCTTTCTATGGAGAGAGAGCAGCAAGATCAAGACTTTGTGCATCTTGATAGATACCCATCTGCAAGAATAGTTGTTATATTGTTTTACATAGCTTAACAAAGCTTAATTAAAGGTGTGAAAGCCTTTGTTCAGTTCTTCTGTCGTTGTCAACCTAATCTACTAGGAGTCCTATCATGCAAGACGCAACTAAGACTGCACCTGTTATAGAAGACCGTAACGCTTGGAAGTTTGGTTTCACTCCCCAAGCCGAGATCTGGAATGGTCGCTTTGCAATGATCGGTTTTATTGCTGCAATTCTGACTGAGTTGTTTTCTAACCAAGGTGTGCTTCACTTCTGGGGCTTGATGTAGTTTCAAGCTGTCCACTTGGTAATTTAATTCCCTTCTTTCGACTGCCAATCCTGACGCTTGAATGAGCGGCGGTTTTGGCAGTTTTGTTGTTTATGGATTACTTCCAGGCGGGGGCGATCGCTAAATGCCAACCATGGGTCAAAATTGAACGTCTGAGGGGTCGGGATAGACCTGTATATTTTCGACATCAATTTTTTGCAGATTGCGATCGGCTTGTCGGGTGAGGTTTTCGGAACCCTTGACCACAAGCAGATACTTGCCTTGCTCCAAGCGTTTGCGGTAAGGCACAGCATTTTCACCGCCAAACAGGATGCTGAGACCCCCACTCATCGTCAGGCTACCCATTGCACCTGAGACAGCGCCCAATAGCCCCCCAATCACGTGATTTCCGAGTTCTCCTGCCCAGGCAAAGGTGTCAAGTTGTGTAATCACGCTGAAAATAGTGCCCCCAATGAAGCCAAAGGGTACAAGCCATAACGCCATGAGGCGGGTTTGTTTGATGGTTTGTTCTTTAGGGTCGAGGAGGCCATACTCGTCGATGCTTTGGTAGCCTTGACCTAAAATAGCCACCTTATTCATGGGTAAGCCGTTTTTTTCGAGAGCAGAGTAGGCTGCTTCGGCTTTGATGCGATCGTCTAAGACCGCCACGAGGTAATTCATTCTTGCGATTACACCCGGTTAATGAGGCAAACAAGGTGAGGATTTTTAAGACAAAAAAGAAACCCCTGGGAGTCTTGCCGTGTTTCGACCCCAGAGGCTCTTTTGCTCGATTTGCTCCTCACACAATAGTTAGTATACACGATATTCACTGCTTGTCTAGCCTATTTCACAATTTTCAGCAATTCTCGATATGAGAATGATTCTCATAAAAACGTCCGGTTTTAACGTTTATGAATGGCTGAAACCCGCATTCTGCCGTTTATAACATTGAGTGCACAAGTCTTTAGACACTCTGGCTACAGTACAAATGTTTCAA
>DVDV01000303.1 GCA_015296075.1 Leptolyngbyaceae cyanobacterium M33_DOE_097
AAAGCAGGCTATACACTAATCCTTGGGCGTGTTGAACAATGGTTTCCATAACCGTTCAATTGAATTTTGATTACGCCCTTTCTTTCAGATTTTTCCTTCTTTGGCAACCCCTTACTGACACTGGTGCAAGATCTCAGTTAAAGTACAACTGTGTAGCAATACCTTTGAGACACGACATCGCCGCAAAGATGGTTCTCGTTATGATGTCGAAATTAGTTCCAATAGCGTTTACCGGGATGGGCAAATTGTTCGGTTTTGCATTTGTCGAGATATTTCAGACCGTAAGCAGGCTCAGCTAGAGTTACAACAGGCTAAAGAGGCAGCAGAAGCAGCAAATCAGGCTAAAAGCACTTTTCTTGCTAACATGAGCCACGAACTGCGTACCCCGCTCAATGCGATCTTAGGCTTCAGCCAATTGCTATCCCGTGATTCATCTCTCAGTCAAGAACATCAACAGCAGCTCGGCATTATCAATAACAGTGGAGAACACCTGCTCAACTTAATTAATGACATTCTCGAAGTATCAAAGATCGAAGCTGGAAAAGTCAAACTAAATGAAAGCGTGTTTGATTTTTATCATTTGCTTGATAATCTAGAACAAATGCTTCAACTGAAAGCAAGCGAGAAACGTCTACACCTTAGTTTTGAACGGGCTTTAGATATACCGCAATTTATCCTGGCGGATCATGGAAAGCTAGGACAGATTCTACTGAATTTGCTCAGTAATGCGATCAAATTTACTGATCGCGGTGGTGTTATTTTACGTATTACTACTTCTGCTGATAAAGAACCTGTCGCCACTAGAAACGGATCTCCGAGTGCAGACCGTGAGGTATTGATGCCGTTGGGTGATGATGCCAAGCGGGTCAGGTTACATTTTGAAGTGCTTGATACAGGCTGTGGTATCGCTCCCGATGATGTTAAAAACCTGTTTAATGCATTTGTTCAGGTGCAAACGACGCAACAAGCCAGTGAAGGGACAGGGCTGGGGCTAACGATTAGTCGTCACTTTGTTAACTTGTTGGGAGGTGACATTACTGTAAAAAGTACATTGGGGCAGGGTAGTACCTTTGCGTTTGATATTTCAGTCTATCTTGCTGATCGCGTTGAGCTGCCGGATCACTTAAACACTCAGCGGGTACTGACCTTAGTGCCCAATCAGCCCGCTTACCGCATCTTAATTGTGGATGATCAGTGGCAGAGTCGTCAGTTGTTACTAGAACTATTGTCTGCCATTGGGTTTGATGTGTGTGAAGCAGATAGCGGTCAAAAAGCGATCGCCCTTTGGTCAAGTTGGCACCCCCATCTCATTTTGATGGATTTGCGGATGCCAGTGATGGATGGGTTTGAGGCGATTCGACAAATTGCAGCTTTGCAGCAAGAAATGAGCTTCGGAGAGAACTCGCTAACTTGTATCCCAACAAAAATCATTGCCTTGACAGCCGATGTCTTTGAAGAAACTCGGGTACTTGCGCTAGCCGCTGGTTGCCATGATTTTATTCGTAAACCTTTTCAACAGAATTTGTTGCTTGCCAAAATTGCTGAACATCTAGACGTTCACTATATCTATGAATCTACCGAAAGATATAGGCAAGAACTAATGGTTCAGGTAGAGAATTTAGATGTTCACTTAACTTCTATGCCAATTGTGTGGGTCGAAAACCTGCACAAGGCGGCTATTGAGGGATTCGATAACGGGATTTTTCAATTGATTGAGCAGATTCCAACTAGCAGCGCACCCCTTGCAGACGCTCTCACCCATTGGGCAACGAACTTCCGGTTTGACCAGATCGTTCAACTCACTCGCCCCATGATTCAGCAATTGCCAAATGAATGAGCAGTTAAAGATTTAGTAAAGGTGTCTATGCAAGTCCGCTAAATTCTTTAAGCAACTAAAAAGTTTGGTTATCCTAGTCGAACAGCAGATGCACCCTTGATCGCGCTAGGTGCCTAACTCAATTGCCAGCAACCAAATATTGTGCAACTCGTTAAAGTTGCTTTTTAAGGAATTGGGACATCTATCATGCTTGTGATTAGAAAGTATCTCGGCTAATCGAGGCGGTGATGTATTGGAGAAGCGAGGCTTCGCACGAAAAGGTCGCAGGATGAGTCAAAGTCAAATCTCTATTTCTCTAGGTGATGTTCTTGTTGTGGATGATGCACCTGCTAATTTGCGTGTTCTATCTACAATGTTGACAAATCGAGGGTTTAAGGTACGCAAAGCCCTCACTGGCAGTAATGCGATCGCATCGGCAAGAGCGATTCCACCTGATATTATCTTGCTTGATATCCGACTCTCAGAGCTAAACGGCTATGAGATTTGCCAGATCTTGAAGTCTGATCCCACCACAAGTCAGATTCCAATTATTTTTATTAGCGCTCTCAACGATGTTTCAGATAAGTTAAAAGCGTTTGAATCGGGTGGCATCGACTACATTACCAAGCCTTTTCACGAAGCAGAGGTGTTAGCTAGGGTCGAAACTCAGTTGCGGCTGCAAAAGCTACAGCGTCAGTTGATTCAACGCAACTCTGAGTTGAGACGCTCAAACCGAGAGTTAGAACAATTTGCCTATGCTGTTTCGCATGACTTGCAACAGCCATTACAAAGTATGGTTGGGTTTGCCAAATTACTGCTCATGAAGCATCAAGCTGATCTTGATCGAACTTCCTATGAATACTTACAAAATATTGTGCAGTCGGGCGATCGCGCCTATCAATTAATTCAAAACTTGCTGAGCTATGCCCAAGTTGAGCAGCAAAACTCAGGGTTTGGGTTAGTTGACTGCAATCAATTACTCAAACAGGTTTTAGATAATCTACAAGCAGCTATTTCTGAAAAAAACGCCAACATTACGGTTGCGACCCTGCCCACCGTGATCGCTAATGAAAGTCAGTTGAGCCAACTCTTTCAAAATTTGCTGACTAATGCCATCAAGTTTGTTCCACCTGAGCGATCGCCCCTGGTGCATGTTATGGCCAGCAAGCAGAATCACGAGTGGCTATTTGAAATTCATGACAATGGAATTGGAATTGGCTCACAAAATTTTGAATCAATTTTTGGCATGTTCCAACGACTGCACACCGAAGCAGAATATCCCGGCACAGGAATTGGACTGGCGATTTGCCAGAAGGTTGTTGAGTTACACAACGGACGAATTTGGGTTGAGTCACAACCGGATGCTGGCTCGACGTTTTATTTCACGTTGTCAGCCGCGTTGGATATGGATTTCAGCGAACGAGGCGTGGCTAACCCAAACCTAGGCCAAGGTTAGACTGCTAAGAACTCTTGAATTACATCCTTGCTCAGGCCGCTAGTTGCCCCAGATGCAACGATGCTGCCTTTTTGCATGGCGTAATACCAGTCTGCCTGCCGCACAAAGTGCAGATGTTGCTCTACGAGTAAGACTGAAATTCCCGTTTCGCGCACGATCTTTTTAACGGCGGCTTCAATCTCAAGAATAATTGAGGGTTGAATTCCCTCTGTCGGTTCGTCGAGTACCAGTAGACGCGGACGACCCATAATTGCACGAGCGATCGCCAGTTGTTGTTGTTGTCCACCGCTCAAGTCACCGCCCATGCGGTTAAGCATGGTCTTCAACACGGGAAACAGCTCAAAAATATCTTCGGGGATCTCTTTGGCCTTGGCAGCCCCCTTTGGAAGCGCTTCCAAGCCCAGCAAAAGATTCTCTTTGATCGTCAGACGGGGAATGACCTCACGCCCCTGGGGAACATAACCAATCCCTAATTTGGCGCGGCGATCGGGGGGCAGACCTCGAAGCTCTTTGCCTTGCAGACGAATACTTCCACTTCGGGGCACCAGTAGCCCCATGATTGTTTTCATCAGAGTGGTTTTGCCAACGCCATTGCGTCCAATCAAGCACACCATTTTTCCCGGCTCAATGCTCATATCGACGTTACGTAGGATATGACTTTCGCCGTAGTAGACATTCAAGTTGCTGATATCCAGCATGGAATGTCCATCTGTATTCGCAGGAAAATCGGCGATCGCCCCGTTTGTTTGAGTCATGGCAGTTTGGCCTTAAAAGTTGACGCTTTAAGAGTTGGATCCGTAAATCAAAAAAAGATAGACACGAATGGTATCTGAGGAAGCTGCACCAGAGGCTTCAGTGATCGGCTTCATCCTGGCTGCCCAGGTAAACCTCAATCACACGTGGATCATTTTGGACTTCATCCATCGAGCCTTCACAAAGTACTGTGCCTTGATGCAGCACTGTCACTTTGCGAGCAATCTGACGGACAAATTCCATGTCATGCTCAATCACCATAATGGAATGGCTTTCAGCCAGAGCAAGCAGCAGGTTGCCGACGGCTTCTGTCTCTTCATCGGTCAAGCCAGCGACGGGTTCATCGACCAGCAAGAGGTCGGGCGACTGAGCCACTAACATGCCAATTTCGAGCCGTTGCTTCTCCCCGTGAGAGAGCAGTTCTGCTGGAATGTCGGCTTTATTCGCTAAGCCAATCGTTTCCAATAAGCCGTTGACTGTGCGGCGCTCTGACCCAGAAGGCTTACCAAACAAAGCAGCAAAGACATTCTTTTGAGCAGCGCAGGAAAGTTCCAAATTTTCGCGGGGTGTCAGCTTGAGGTAGACACGCGGTGTTTGAAACTTGCGCCCAATGCCCATACAAGCAATTTCGTGCTCTTTGTAGGGCAAAATGTTGCGACCTTTGAAGCGGACATTGCCTTCTTGGGGCTTGGTCTTGCCAGTGATGACATCCATAAAGGTGGTCTTGCCTGCCCCGTTGGGGCCAATCACCACGCGTAATTCCCCCGCATCCATGCTGAAGTTGAGGTTGTTGATCGCCTTAAAACCGCTGAAACTAACAGTTAGATTCTCAATCTCCAGAATTTTCTCGTTCATATTCCACCTCAGGGTCAGTTTCAAGACTTGGGTATGTAGACAGGCGATCGCGCCCTAACACTGATTTCAGCCAGAACCAGCCATCGGTACGGAGCCAACCAATAATGCCATTGGGCAGAATTGTCACCACCGCGAGGAACAACGCCCCCTGGAAGAACAGCCAAATTTCCGGAAACTGTTCACTCAGCAGGGTCTTGGCAAAGTTCACCAGCAGAGTTCCAAAAATAGCGCCGACAAGTGTCGCTCGACCACCCACCGCAACCCAGATCACCATCTCAATTGAGAAAGCGGTACTTAACGCAGAGCTAGGCGTAATAATGCCCGATTGCACAGTGTATAAGGCTCCCGCAATGCCTGCGAGGGCGGCTGAAATTGCAAAGACAAAGACCTTAAAACCAGTTGGGTTATAGCCCGAAAAGCGCACACGCGGTTCATCATCTCGAATTGCCACCAACATACGGCCCATCCGCCCACTGGTCAACCAGCGACACAGAGCATAACCAGCAACCAGTAATAAGACACTCAACACATAAAAGATGGTTTGGATCCTGGGGTCACTGGCCTGCATTCCAAAAATGGTGGAAGTATCTGTCTTCAAGCCGTTCGTACCATTGATCAATTTTTGCTGACCGTTGAAGAAGTTGAAGAAAACGATCAATGCCGCTTGCGTCAGGATCGAGAAGTAAACGCCTCGAATCCGGTTTCGGAAGACTAGATAACCCAGGGCTGCCGCAACCAGGGTGGGAATCAGCCAGATTGCCAGCAACGTAAATGGAAACGAGTAGAACGGTTGCCAAAAGGCTGGCAGCTCACTGACCCCATAGAGCGAGAAGAAGTCAGGAATTTGTCCGGCTGGAAGTTGTAACTGCAAATACATGCCTAGGGCATAACCACCCAACGCGAAGAAAATGCCATGTCCTAAGCTCAGTAGCCCGGTGTAACCCCAAATTAAATCAATGCCTAAAGCCGCGATCGCCAGCGCCAGATAACGGCCTAACTGGTTCACCCGCACGCCTTGGCCTAGAGCAGATAACAAAGGTGGAATGACGATTAACAAAAGCAACGCAATGACAGCAACAATTGCCACTTCCATGACAAACGCACGTCGCTTGCGTGCTTTAACCCCTTTACGGGGTTCAACAGCGGGTTCCAGGGTTTCTACCATGTGCCTCGGTTTCCTTCGCTTACACCAACTTGAGCTTGACCAATCTTATGCATCGACTGTGCGCCCCTTCTGAGGAAATAACCCCGCTGGGCGGATTTGAAGAAATAAAACAATTAACGCAAACACAACCACTTTTGCCATTGGGCCGCTCGCAAAAAAGTCTGCGATCGCGGTGAGTTGGGGACTAAAGCTAATCAGCGGTTTCAATGCGTTAGAGGCAACTACATAGTTCAACAAACCGATGCTAATTGCCGCCACGATACTGCCGACGAGCTTACCGACTCCTCCCACAACCACGACCATAAAGGTGTCAACGATGTACTGCTGACCAATATTGGAACTGACGGAACCCAGCAAACTGACGGCACAGCCTGCAATCCCAGCTAGCCCCGAACCGATCGCAAAGGTCAATGCATCCACTTTCTGCGTCGGGATCCCCAAACACGCGCTCATGTTACGGTTTTGCGTCACTGCTCGAATTCTCAAACCCCAAGGTGTGTTGTTTAAGAACCAGTAGATGCCTGCAATGCACACTACCGTTAAGAAGATGATGAACAGGCGGGTGTAAGGTAGCTGATAACCTTCAACAATGGGCAAGCCACCACGCAGCCATCTGGGGGCGGTGACATCCACACCCTGCGTCCCAAACCAGGGCTTTGTGAAAGGCAGCTTGTAGATCTTGGCTAGGATATCGCATACAAACCAGGCGATCGCGGCTGAAATCGGGATGGCGATCGCGATTAACCAACTTCGGATTCGCTCAAAGTCAAGCCGCTTGCCAGCAAACCAAAGTGCGCCAAAAAATAGGGCACTAAAGATCGCGATGCCAAGCATCAACTGCCAGCTCACACTGCGAATAAATTGCTGCAAAATCAAGCTCACACCCCAAGTTGCCAGCAAAGTTTCTAGCGGCCTACCGTAGAGATACCGCACGACCCCTCGCTCTAAAATCAACCCTAAAAGCGCTGTCACGATAAACGCAGCAATTAGAGCAAACAGAATATAAATGTCTGACAGCGGCGTTTTCTTAAGGGCATTTTGGACAACGAAAGTTGTGTAAGCTCCTAGCATCATGAATTCGCCATGAGCCATATTGATCACGCCCATTAAGCCAAAAATGATAGCTAGACCCAATGCAGCTAGCAGCAAAACGGAGGCAATGCTTAAACCGCCAAATAGTGATTCGAGTATTGGTGTCAACGTTCGTTTCCTTGAGGGTGATGTGGCTTGATTGTGCCGCCTTGAAACGACACAAAACCGTAACAAATGTTTCAGAAGCGGCAAACGAAAGACTAATAAAGCCTGAGCTGCAGATTTTGCCAAAGTTGGGCAAACAATCGAGGAATAGTTGAAAAGGTATTAGCTGTGATGTTGAACACTCAAAGATCCCTCTTAGTCCTCGTTAATAAGGAGGGAAACCAGTGTCAAAGTCCCCCTTTTTCTGCACTGCAGGCGCATCCCCGTTGGATTTTAGAAAGATTGAGGAAATCATATCTGTTGCTACTTGCAAACGAACCTTTCAAGCATCCTCTGAGAGTGCCCCGCTGATTTCTAAATCTTGGGGAGTGGATCGTTCAGTCTGAAGAAAAGGCTGGTTATCCGCCTCTAAGCAATGATTAAAACGATCTTCAAGAGAGCGTAAAAAAGTCTAAAAGAAACCCTGTGAAAAGTAGCATTGCTCTACTTAATCAATCAAGCAGATAACATCAAGTAAGTGGCTAAAGGGTTGGCAAAGTTAGAATTCTTGTACCAACCCCGTCACTCAGATAAGCTCTAGCTTACTTTGTATCGACCACCCTTAGTTGCGTCTGACCAATCGCAAGCGTATCCTTTCGTTTCAGTCACAAATTGGTTCCAAGGCACAGGTTTAACGGCTGTCTTGGTGTCGTAAACCACGTTAAACAGACCGTCATCACGCACCTGACCAATCCGCACGACTTTCGCCAGGTGGTGGTTCGGTTCTAAGGTCACTTCCCCTTCAGGAGCCGCAAACTTCTGACCGTAGGCAGCCGCCCGGACTTTTTCGAGATCCTCAAAAGTGCCTGCCTTCTCGACGGCTTGCTTCCACAGGTAAACCATGATGTAAGCCGCTTCCATTGGGTCGTTGACCACGCGATCGTCGCCATACTTCTTCTTGAAGGCTTCGACGAACTTTTTGCTTTCAGGGGTGTCAACGGTTTGGAAGTAGTTCCAAGCGGCGTAGTGATCCTTGAGGTATTCCACCCCGATCGCTTTCACTTCTTCTTCAGCGATACTGACTGACATCGAAGGATACTTGTCAGGCCCCATCCCCGCACCTTGCAACTGCTTAAAGAATGCCACGTTGCTGTCACCGTTCAAGCTGTTGTAAATCACGCCACCATTAGGCATGGCTGCTTTGATCTTGGAGATGATAGGGGTAACTTCAGTACCACCGAGGGGGATGTAGTCTTCACCCACGACCTTGCCACCTTTAGCAGCCAACTGCGCTTTGATAATGGTGTTAGCGGTACGGGGGAAAACGTAGTCAGAACCGACAAGGAAGAAGGGCTGGCCTTTGTACTTTTGCAGTAACCAGTCAACCGAGGGTTCAATCTGCTGGTTAGGTGCAGCACCTGTGTAGAAGATGTTCTTAGAACATTCTTGACCTTCGTATTGCACGGGGTACCACAGCATGTGGTTTTTCGATTCAAATGTTGGCAGTACCGCTTTACGGCTTGCCGAAGTCCAGCAGCCAAATACCGTTGCAACCTTGTCCTGGTCGATTAATTTCTTTGCTTTCTCGTTAAAGGTGGGCCAATCGGATGCGCCATCTTCTACGACAGCCTCGATTTTCTTTCCTAGCACTCCACCCGCAGCGTTGATTTCTTCGATCGCTAGCTGCTCAGCATCGACGACACTCTTTTCGCTGATTGCCATCGTGCCGCTTAGAGAGTGCAAAATACCGACTTTAATTACGTCACCAGCGGCAGAAGCAGCGGGGGAAGCTTCTGGGCTACTGGTAGTTGTTGTTGGAGTACAGGCCTTAAGAAGAAGCGTGCCTGCGGTGGCAGAGCCAAGATACAGGAATTCACGCCGACCAAATTGCTTTGTCATGAGCTTTTCACACTACAAACTAAAACTACTAGAACTCTTAATGCAACGGGCAATGTGAGGAGATAAGGGCTACTTGTCTTTACAACTAGCCGATATTAGGAGGATGCCTCGCGACAAAATGTGTTCTCGTATACAAAATTACGTGGCGGAAGCATAACGTATTTCGAATCAAAATTCAAATTGATGTAGAAAGACTTCTGCTTAGAACTTTATCTATCTTTAGCCTTAGACCATGCCTCTGTTTGAGAGGGTTTGTTGAGGCTTGGGTGTTCTTTGCTCTCGAAGCTTGAAAAAGGCGAATTGACAGGCGATCGCGCAATTGCATTCGCTTAGACGACGGTTTTGGGCAGGCACAAAATGTTCTCCTACCGCATCTCTTTGTAATGGGTGACTCAATCTGTTTAAAGATTGGTGCGAGCAATCAAAATCAGGCCCAGCAGAGTAGCTCAACCCCCTTATCTGTCAGGCTTTTAGGTATGTAAACAAAAAATAAAAAAGGCGTCAGAATATTTTCTGCGGGAAGAGATATTAATTTTTTGTTGAAACTTTTGTTTGAAGTGTGAAAAGTAGAAGATTTGTTAACTTCTGTTAAGAGGTCTGGGCGATCGCTGGGTGGCCTGTCCTAAACCTTACAAAAAATCCCTTGCTGTGCGGCTGCAAGGGATCCATAACATAGATTGATTTTTGGGACTGCTGACGGTTCTAGTTTAATCATCGCGAAAACCTGGGTCATCTTGAATTGATTGAGGCGTGTTGGTGTTGCCAACCCCTGACCCAGCGCTGGGACTTGCGGGGATGGGTTGAGCATTGCCTCCGTTCGGTGCGACTTGGGGGGCGCTTACGGGTTGACCGACGTTCCCACCAGAGCTGGGGTTAGACGGAACAGACTGGGCATTGCCTCCATTTGGCGCAGACTGCGGGCTGGTAACGGGTTGACCAACGCTACTACCTGCACTGGGGCTAGCCGGAACAGACTGGGCATTGCCTCCATTCGGGGTGGTTTGTGGGCTTCCTACGGGTTGACCAAAACCGCCACCAGAGCTGGGGTTAGAAGGAGTTGATTGGGCATTGCCACCTGCAGGGGCGGTTTGACCTGTGCCGCTGGTTCCCGTTGTACCTGACGTTTGACCTGAGGATGGGGCAGGGCTAACAAAAACAGCATCAGGCTGGGTCGCATTGTTGGGTGTGCCGCTCACAGGGGCAGAGGCAGCTGGATTTGTCGGTTGAGTCGGTTCAACGTAGCCTAGTAAGACTTTGGCAGAGTAACCAGCGTAGTTGGCCCACGTGCGGATATTAGGCGATCGCTGCCAATCGGCCCGTGAAACTGTTACCACCAATAATGGAATTTCTTGATAGTTGCGTCTGCCCAAAACAGTGACCGAAGCTTCTGTCAAACCTGGGTTTTGAGCAAATGCCGAGCGAATGATTTGTTGAGCTTGAGCTTCAGCCTGCCGCACCAAAGCATCGTAGGGCTGCTGCGAACTGCTCACGTTGACGGTGGAAACGTATTGTCTCGGAGCGGCGATCGCCCGACTGCTGAGCAGACCCAAAGATAGAATGCCGATGCTGGCAATTACCAGAGGAAATTGTTTGGTGCAGGTCTGTTGCAGCGATTGTGCTGTTTTTCTGACAGATTTGTGAGCGTCAACCATATCCATTTCCCCCTGAATAACCGAGATCCTCTCGCAAAACATCCTAGCGACTGCTGTACGTAATTCCATGTATGCTATAAAACACCGGTGGAACCCCCCCTTAGCTTTAAAGGTAATTCGGATTAACGACCGTTTAATCCTTCATTTGGAAGACTGCGCTCCGGACAGAAGATAGAATTCGCAGCTTGAGGCACTTTCCTAAGCGATCGCCTGCTTATAAAATAAAAAACGGCTTAACGTGAGACAAACCTATGGCAGAAACCCTACTGTTTAACGCCCTGCGTGAGGCGATCGACGAAGAGATGGCAAAAGACTCCACCGTTTTGGTGATGGGTGAAGACGTAGGGCACTATGGCGGTTCCTACAAGGTGACGAAAGACCTTTATAAGAAGTATGGCGAATGGCGCTTACTTGACACGCCGATTGCTGAAAATAGCTTCACTGGAATGGCGGTTGGTGCCGCAATGACGGGTCTGCGTCCCATTATTGAAGGGATGAACATGGGCTTTTTGCTCCTCGCCTTTAACCAGATTGCCAATAATGCTGGAATGCTGCGTTATACCTCCGGTGGCAACTTTAAGATCCCGATTGTGATTCGGGGGCCAGGGGGTGTGGGTCGTCAGCTTGGGGCAGAACACTCGCAGCGTTTAGAAGCTTACTTCCAGGCTGTCCCTGGGATCAAAATCGTAGCTTGCTCAACCCCCTATAACGCCAAGGGTTTGCTCAAGTCTGCCATTCGTGACAATAACCCTGTCCTATTCTTTGAGCATGTGTTGCTCTACAACCTCAAAGAAAACCTGCCCGAAGAAGAATATTACCTGCCGCTTGACAAGGCTGAGGTGGTGCGTCCCGGTAAGGATGTCACCGTTCTGACTTACTCACGGATGCGGCATCACTGCACTCAAGCAATGGCAACTCTCGAAAAAGAGGGCTACGACCCTGAGTTGATTGACTTGATTTCTCTGAAGCCGATTGATTACGAAACGATTGGGGCTTCCATTCGTAAGACGCACAAGGTCGTTATTGTCGAAGAATGTATGCGAACAGGTGGTATCGCAGCCGAGCTGATTGCCTCGATTAACGATCGCTTCTTTGATGAGTTAGATGCGCCTGTGATTCGTCTCTCGTCACAGGATATTCCAACGCCTTATAACGGCATGCTGGAGAATTTGACGATTGTGCAACCCGCTCAGATTGTTGAAGCGGTGAAAAAGCTAGTTGATGGCAAAATCTAAGCTCTGACGCTCAAGGCGCTTCTATCACCTGCAAGGCGATCGCTCGTTGCGACTTTTCTTGCAGGGAACTTTTTGGCGATTTGAGTGACCTACTGTTTAAGGCGTGAGTTGTTTCGGCTCAGTCTATATAATCAGCGATCGCAAGGGGGACACGGGTAACCTGCCGATTGCTTGCGGACGGGTCAGAAAAAGTGCAACTTTAGGCAAATTCACAAACAAAAACGGTGAAAGCGTTATCATAGCGGTTGTCGCACAGGATACGGTATGGGCAGACAGCGTTCTCTTTTACTTTTAATTTTGGTGTTGGCGATCGCGGCCATTGTGGTCATCGTCACTCTTCCAACTCGCTTGGGGCTTGACCTGCGAGGCGGTTCCCAATTGACGATCCAAGTCAAAACTAATGACGAAGTCAAGAATATTACTGAGCGTGAGCTTGAGGCCGTTCGTAAGGTGCTTGAGGGTCGGGTCAATGCGTTAGGTGTGTCAGAGTCCGTTGTGCAAACG
Organism: Leptolyngbyaceae cyanobacterium M33_DOE_097; assembly: GCA_015296075.1. Lineage (GTDB taxonomy): Bacteria > Cyanobacteriota > Cyanobacteriia > Leptolyngbyales > Leptolyngbyaceae > DSRU01. Next base: position 12,512 of record DVDV01000303.1, read on the forward strand.
TCAGGACAAGACCAAATTTTGGTGCAACTACCTGGTGTGGATGACCCCAAACAAGCCGAGCGTGTTTTAGGTGGTACGGCCCAGCTTGACTTTCGCCTACAAAGCACTGAGAAAAGTGCTGTTTTGGATGTGCGGCAGAAAGAGTTAACAGAGTTGCAGGGTCAACTGGCTCAAGAACAAGCCAAAGGTGAGCAAGCTGATGCCAAGCAGGTAGAGCAGCTCAACACCCAAATTGCTGAAAAAGAGAAACAAGTCAACACCGCTCTTAAAGATGTGTTTGAGACGACTGGTTTAAGCGGTAAGAATCTCAAAGACGCGCTTGCTCGCCCTGAGTCGATTGGTAACCAGTGGATCGTTGATATTAAATTTGATGAGACAGGCGCGAAGCTGTTTGCAGACCTTACTAAGAAGGCGGCTCAGACTGGTAGCCGACTGGGAATTTTCCTGGATGATCAGCTTGTGAGTGCGCCGGGTGTGGATGCTCAGTACCGCGATACGGGCATTACGGGTGGCAATGCAACCATTAGCGGTGGCTTTAACCAACAATCAGCGACGGATTTAGAGTTGCAGCTTCGAGGTGGTTCGTTGCCTGTGCCGATTGAAATTGTCGAAAACCGCACCGTTGGGGCAACGTTGGGGCGTGACAGTATTCAGCGAAGCGTTTATGCCGCTCTCGCTGGGTTGGCTTTAGTGCTGATCTTTATGGTGTGGTACTACCGCTTACCGGGTCTGATTGCTGACATTGCGCTGGTTGTCTACGCGCTGCTGACGTTTGCTGCCTTTAACCTGCTGGGCGTAACGCTGACATTGCCCGGTATTGCTGGGTTTATTCTCAGTATTGGGATGGCGGTTGATGCGAATGTCCTCATTTTTGAACGTACGCGCGAAGAACTACGAGCGGGTAAGTCGCTCTATCGTTCGATTGAGGCTGGCTTTTACCGAGCATTTTCTAGCATTTTAGATAGCAACGTCACCACCTTAATTGCTTGTGGGGCGCTATTTTGGCTGGGAGCTGGTCTGGTGAAGGGGTTTGCGCTCACGCTGGCGATCGGGGTTGCAATCAGCATGTTTACGGCGCTGACCTGCACCCGCACTCTTTTGCTAGCGGCGATCGGTTTCCCAAATTTGCGAAAGCTCTCGCTGTATGTCCCCAATCTTTCTTCTACTTCCCAACCTCAATCGGAGGCTAGCTCATGAAGCTTCAGGTCATTCGCCAGCGTGGTATCTGGTGGGCTATCTCGGCATTGCTAATCCTAGCTGGGATTATTGGCATGGGCTTAAGCTGGCAAAAGTATGGTTCGCCGTTAAAGCCCAGTCTCGACTTTGTGGGGGGAACCCGCCTGCAAATTGAGCGCGATTGTACTCAACCGAATGCCTGTCAGCAGCCCATTAGCCTGACAGATGTGCGCGATATTTTGGCTCAAGAAGGCTTAGGCAATAGCACGATTCAAGTTGTTGATACGAATGGTCTATCAATTCGGACTTCAACTCTGGCTCCAGAGCAGCGATCGCGGCTGGTTGATAACCTTAGTAAGAAGATTGGGAAGTTTGACCCGGCGAAGACCCAGATTGATACGGTTGGCCCTGCGATCGGTCAGCAGCTCTTGTCTTCGGGGCTTTTGGCATTGCTGGTTTCCTTTGTGGGGATCACGATCTATCTCAGTTTGCGGTTTAAGTTGGACTATGCCATTTTTGCGCTAGTGGCGCTTTTCCATGATGTGCTAATTGCTGTTGGGATTTTTGCCATCTTGGGTCTGGTGCTGGGAGTCGAGGTAGACAGCTTATTTATTGTGGCTCTGCTCACAATTGTCGGTTTCTCGGTGAATGACACGGTGGTGATTTATGACCGTGTGCGCGAAGTTTTGGAGGTTAACCCAAATCAGTCGATTGACGATGTTGTTGATCTGGCAGTTAACCAAACTTTGACTCGCTCCATCAACACAACCCTGACTACGCTGCTGTCTCTCGTGGCTATCTTTCTGTTTGGTGGTGAAACTCTGAAGTACTTTGCTTTGGCGCTGATCATCGGTTTCATCGCAGGTGCTTACTCCAGTATTTTTATCGCCAGTACGATGTTGGCCTGGTGGCGAAAGCGACAAGGCAAAGCCTATGCGGTTTCCCCCGATGGTGCGATCGCGCAGCAAGTAGACGATACTCCCTAGCGCTTATGGAGTGAATCACCTCAGAATTCACTGGGGTAAGACGATGGTTCGACGCTTGAAACTAAACTTTCATCAGTAACCCATTCCAGCAAAGCATTATGGGTCTTTCCTCTTCTTTCGAGCCAAACCCACAAGACTATGAGCGTGACCCTGTGTTTCAACAACGGGTTGCTAAGTTACACCGTCTCACAGTGTATGGGCGCTGGTTGCTCATCAGCGGTTTGTGGTTGACGATTGGTTGGCTGAGCCTTTGGATGATGCGAGATGGCATTTCCTTAATGCTGGACTATTTCACCTGGGCTGCTTTGAAATATACTCTCGTGTTTAACCCAATTCCGGCGTTGGGTTTGGCTATTTGCGTCGGGTTAACTGTAGGTGTGTTGTTATGGCAAAGTCGAAATATTTTGTTTGGCCTATCTGAGCCTGAGCAAAAACGCCTGGAGCTTCAAGTTTGTAAGATTGCTCAGCAAGGCAAAAGTCACCCACTTTGGCGTTTTGTTTATGAAGGACGCGACGTTTCTCCCTGAAAGTGAAAAGCTTTTGGGTATGATTAGACCGAACTGGATGCGGCGATCGCACGTCATATACTTTCCATAAACATTCAGCAACCATGACCAAAATTCTGTTGATCGGTGCAAACGGGCAGGTTGGACGCGAATTGCAGCAGACTCTGCTACCTCTGGGAGAAGTCATTGCTGTGGCACGTGATCAGCTTGATTTGGCGAACCCTGAAGCCGCGTATGCCTTGGTCGTTGAGACAGCGCCCAACGTGATTGTGAATGCAGCCGCCTACACAGCGGTCGATAAAGCCGAAAGTGAGCCTGATTTGGCTATGGCAGTCAACGGCACGACCCCCGAAATGATGGCAAAAGCGGCCAGTTCAATCGGAGCAGGCTTGATTCACATCTCAACGGATTATGTCTTTGACGGCACTCAAGGCGTTGCCTATCAAGAGACGGGCTCCACCAATCCTAAAGGTGTCTACGGACGTACCAAACTCGCTGGAGAAGAGGCGATTCAAGCTGCGTTACCGATGCACATGATTATTCGCACTGCCTGGGTCTATGGTGCTTTGGGTAAGGCCAATTTTGTTAAAACGATGCTGCGCTTAGGAGCCGATCGCTCAGAGTTGCGGGTTGTGGGGGATCAAATTGGTTCGCCGACTTGGGCTAAGGATCTGGCCCTCGCGATCGCGCAAATGATTCCCAAGTTCACGCCTGAAACAGCTGGCCTGTATCACTACACCAATAGCGGTGTTGCAAGCTGGTATGACTTTGCAGTTGCCATTTTTGAAGAGGCTGAGGCCCTTGGCTTTCCGTTAAAGATTGAGCAAGTTGTGCCGATTACCACTGCCGAGTACCCCACTCCGGCTCAGCGTCCTGCTTTCTCAGTTCTTTCGTTGAAGAAGACTGCCTCTCTGCTGGGTCATTGTCCTCCGCACTGGCGCGCAAGCTTGCGAAAGATGCTGGTGGAGTTGCAGACAGGAGAAGGTTAGGGTCAAGGATTAACTGGAGTTTGGACTAATTCAAAAAATACACCATATTTAGGAGGGGCGAACGGCTGTTCGCCCTTACATATAGTGGAAAATCGCGTTTAGTCTAAAGTCCAAGGATTAAGTAAAATCAAATATTTTGCTGTCTAAAGGGGACGGACAGGCGGACACTATACCAATTCTCTAAATCCCATTTACAGATCCTCGTGGGGGCGGTTCGCGTTCGCTTAGCGTCTCCATCGGAGGCAACGCCCTTACAGATAATCTTCTGTAGCCCAGTTTTGAAGAATTGGTTTTATTCAAAAATAGCCTTTGGCAAAGCCTTACGTATGGCTACGCTAGCGCCCATTCAACCAGGTATCGAAGTTATAGCTGTCGCCAGTTGGTTTAGGACATTGAAAATAAAGGGGGGTGTGAGGGCTGTGCCCGCAGCCAGGGGTTCCACCCCTGCACCCCGTCTTAACCTCAGCAATTCTCGATATGAGAATGATTCTCATAAAAACGTCCGGTTTTAACGTTTATGAATGGCTGAAACCCGCATTCTGCCGTTTATAACATTGAGTGCACAAGTCTTTAGACACTCTGGCTACAGTACAAATGTTTCAA
>DVDV01000099.1 GCA_015296075.1 Leptolyngbyaceae cyanobacterium M33_DOE_097
AAAGCAGGCTATACACTAATCCTTGGGCGTGTTGAACAATGGTTTCCATAACCGTTCAGTTAAATTTTGATTACGCCCTTTCTTTCAGATTTTTCCTTCTTTGGCAACCCCTTGTTGAAACTGGTGCAAGATCTCAGTCAACGTAGCTGTCAAACTGCGCCCAGATCCCAACAGTCGGGTCACGATCGCGACCAAAACTAATCCGGTAGCTTCAACTGGCGATCGGACAGAACCACCCGTTTCCAGCACTTAAGCCTTGCCGTATTCTCTATGAGTTGGTTTTTTCCACCTGCAATAGACGGTTCTGCAAACGTTCTAGACCTCTAGCCAGCTCAATGCATTGCATTTCGTCCCGTTGTATTTGCTTCGATGGAGCTTCCTTTATGAACGATCGCTCATTTACCTTTAGCCAGTTTTTTGGCCTCAAGACCACCAGTGCCAGTCAAACCGCAAGGCTGAAAACTAGCTCCCTATTTCAAGCCATCAAACAGAAGCTAACCACTGAAGCGCAAGGGGTTCAACTGCCTGAAGACTTTTATGAAGCGCTATTCAACATGATGATTGATAAGCTGGATGAGTTGTTGGCGATCGATATCCCCAAGGATGTGCTGGCAACGGCATGGAGCAAACACCAAACGCTGCAAGAATATCGCGACCCTGAAAAACATCCTCCCGCAGAGGCGACGCTGCTGCCACTGGTGGATCATACGCTGACCAGTAGCCACAAACCCGCGTTGGAGATGACGCTTTTTAGCAAGTCATGCGGCAACTTAGAGCTAGAAATCGATGCCGAATTTCTTGTCAATGGAGCCATCTTAGAGATTCAAAACGCACGCATCCAAAAGCTTTACCTCAGCAAGATCAAAGGCAATGGTAGCCTTAAACTGCTGGGCGCACCATTTTTACAGAAAGAGAACGAAATTCAACTGCCAGGAACATTTAACTTTGAGGGAGGCGTGCCTATTCCTGACCTGAAAGTTGCGCGAAACGATATTCCTTCTAAGTAACCACTGCTAGATCACAATTCATGTATGCAAACATCAACACCGTTCCTTAACTTTCAAGTCACCGAACTGACAGCCATTAATGTTGCTAAGGTGATTACGATTGTCTGCTTATTCTTGTTCGCATTGATCTATGGAATTCATGATCTACGACAGATCCTTTATCTCTGTCTGCATGTAAGTTACTGTGCCTGGTGGTTGCTGGAGCAATGGCTATTTCCGCTCCGACAACAGCAACTTTTTACTGGCAAGCTGGGATTGTTCGCCGTTCTCGGCATTCTCTCATTTGTCGGCGTATTTTACGCGTTACCTGGTTATTTTGCATTTACTAATCTCACCCCTATCAGTTACTCTACAGTTGCAGTCGCCCTGCCCCTCTACATTTTTGGCAGTCTAATTAATACAGCTGCCGATGTGCAAAAAATGACGGCTAAGAGTATGGGCGCAAGCCTTGTAAAAGACGGAATTTGGCGATCGCTGCGGCATGTCAACTACTTTGGTGATCTGATGCGATACACCAGTTTCAGCATTCTTGCTGGATCGCTCTGGGCTTTTCTATTGCCAGGTGTGATTTTTCTTCTGTACTTACAGCGGATAAACGAAAAAGAGCAAGCGATGACTGCGAAGTATGATGACTTTGCCGCTTATCAACAAACAAGCAAGCGATTGCTGCCCTGGATCTGGTAGTTCATGAGCCGTGGCGTCGATTCGGGCAGGGAGGTAGATGGTCGGTGGTTCTTCGCCCTTTGCCAGGAGCTACACTCTATGCCAAGTGATAAATGACGATCACAACCAATCAAACCGAGTCGCTAGAGAGTTGCTGAGTTTGAGCAGGCACGCCAATGACATTCGAGGGTTGCCCTTGAATGAGGAGTTGATAGGTTAACTCAGCTTGGACATTGGCAGGCGCAACCGTGCCACTGAGCGGAGCGGCGTAACGGTGATCGGCACTGGCGACAAGGGCAATATGGCGATCGCTCACGACTAAACCGTGCGTCGGGTCATAACCGCGCCAACCAGCCCCTGGCAAATAAACCTCGACCCAGGCATGTAAGTGATATTCCGTGCTGCTGGGGTCGCCTTCTTGATAACCACTCACAAACCGCGCTGCTAGCCCGATCGCCCGACACACTTCGGCAAACAAAACCGCGTAGTCTCGGCAAGAACCCGACTTGCTAGACCAGGTAATGCCAGGTAACTGAGGAACACCAGTTTCACGAGTGAGATAATTACATTCTTTGTAAATCCGTTGATTGAGTTCCCACAAAAACTGAGTGGTGTCACCCGCACTGGCACGCCAAAGCTCTTGTGCGAATTGAATGGCAAGCGGGTCAAGACTGCCTGAAAAGCCGATGTGCTGCCCGTTTAGGTAAGGCTGGAGTTGCTGCAACAACGAGCTTGGATAATCGATTGGCAGATGCAGTGCCCAGGCTTCTAACAGATAATCAAAGGGATTGTCTTTGTGAGTCTCGACCTGAGACAGCAATTGAACAGTCAGGGTGTCGGTCTGCAAGTCCGGCGGAAACCAGAGTTTGACCAGGTGGTTGCCATCCAGGTCGGTATAGTGCGACTGCTGCTGGGGCATAGGCTTCACCAAGAGCGAGTAAGAGGTGAGGGTTTGCCAACTATCACTGCGGGGCAACAGACGCACCACATGCGGATGCAGACGCACCGATGCACTGTAGGTGTAAGTTGTGGTGTGACTCACTCGATAACGCATTGGGTTAACTTGCCAAATCAGAGATCGGTTCTAGCGCAAAAAATGTCTCAAAAATCTTCTCACCAATGTCATTCATCCGCAGTTGCAAATCATCCAACGTTTCATGCATCCCAGCTTGAATGATTTCGTCAATCGTGATGTATTCCAAATCGGTGCGGAGGCGGCCCATTGCTCGCTCGACAGGCGATCGCCAGGAGCCAAGTGGCGTCCCCGTGATCAGGTGTAGTGATTGCTCAGCGGCGCACACACAAAACCGCATCGATCGCGGAAACTCTTCGTCTAAGATCAGAAATTCGGCAACTGATCGCGGCGAGATTCGGTGTAACCCGCGTTTACGGTACATCTCATAAGCACTGGCGGACTTCAACAACGCCATCCACTGTAATTCATCCAGCGTTGTGCCTACGTCTTTGACCGACGGCAAGAGAATGAAATACTTCACATCCAGAATTCGCACGGTTTTGTCGGCCCGTTCCAGGTAACGACCGATCTGCCCAAAGTGCCAGCCCTCATTGTGGGTCATTGTGGCATCCATAATTCCGGCAAACAGATGACTGGCGAGTTTGACCTCCTCAAAAAATTGGAATAAGGCGGCGGTATCAGTGAGGGGCAAATCCTTCGCGGCATCCGTCACCATCAAATAAAACGCATTTACCTGCTGCCACATCTCCGACGAAATCACTTCTCGAACGGAGCGAGCATTCTCCCGCGCCGATCGCAGGCACGACAAAATCGAGTTGGGGTAATTGGCGTCAAAGGTGAGAAAGCGCAGCACATTTTCAGCGGTCACTTCTCCATATCGCTCTTTAAACAAGGGGATATCGCCCGTTGTCAAAATAATGGGTTGCCACTGCTGCTGAATGCCCTCTGGAGAGTCGAGCAACAGGTTTAGGTTGACATCCACAAAGCGCGAAACGTTTTCGGCCCGTTCGACGTAACGGTTGAGCCAGTAGATTGAATCGGCAACACGACTGAGCATAGGCAACGGTACAACGAGAAGGAAATGAGAGAAATCAGACGAAAGAGGGGTTTCAGGCGATCGCTCAAGTGCCAACCACCCAGGTATCCTTACTGCCGCCCCCTTGGGAGGAGTTGACCACTAAGGAACCCTTGCGCAAGGCAACGCGAGTTAACCCACCGGGATTAATAAAAATCTCTTTGCCGTAGAGAATGTAGGGCCGCAAATCAACGTGTCGCCCTTCAATCTGGTCTTCAATCAAGGTTGGCACTCGTGACAGCGATAGGGTTGGCTGTGCAATGTAATTACGGGGATTGGCCTTAATCTTTTCGGCAAACGCCTCGCGCTCGGCTTGGGTTGCTTTCGGACCGACCAACATGCCATATCCGCCCGATTCGTCGGCTGATTTAACCACTAATTTGTCGAGATTGGTAAGCACATGCTGAAGTTGAGCGGGTTCCCAGCAAAGAAACGTCGGGACGTTGTTGAGAATGGGGTCTTCATTCAGATAGTAGCGAATCATTTCCGGCACGTAGGAGTAAATCACCTTGTCATCAGCTACCCCAGTGCCCAGCGCGTTGGCGATCGCGACTCGTCCCGCTTGATAGACCTCCATCAAACCGGGAATGCCCAGCAGCGAGTCAGGCCGAAACGCCAGCGGATCAATGAAGATGTCATCAATCCGACGATACAGCACATCAATGCGCTGTAACCCTTTCGTGGTTCGCATTTGCAGAAAGCCATCAGCAACCGTCAGATCGCGTCCCTCAACCAGTTCGACTCCCATCTGCTGCGCCAGATAGGAATGCTCAAAATAGGCAGAGTTGAAAATGCCAGGGGTCAACACCGCTACTGTTGGGTTCAGAATATTTTCTGGAGCTAGATTGAGCAGTGTTTCGAGTAAATAGCTCGAATATTCTTCGACCGGGCGAATCTTCATGTTGTTGAAGACCAGCGGAAACGTGCTTTTCATGATCCGACGGTTTTCTAACACGTAGGAAACCCCCGACGGGCAGCGCAGATTATCCTCCAGCACGTACCAGCGACCATCGCGATCGCGCACCAGATCCGTTCCAGTAATGTGACACCAGATCCCCTTGGGTGGCTTTAAGCCCATACATGGTTTGAGGTAACCACTGGCAGAGAAAACAATCTCAGTGGGAATTACCCCATCATTCAGAATTTTTTGCTCACTATAAATATCTGATAAAAATAAGTTCAACGCGTGGATGCGCTGCTTCAGGCCCTTTTCGAGTTCTTCCCACTCGGCGGCGGCGATAATGCGGGGAATGATGTCAAACGGCAAAATCCGCTCAGTGCCTTGATTGTCGCTGTACACGTTAAAGGTGACACCAAGCTTAAACAAGGCAATCTGGGCTGCTTTATGGCGGCGTTGCACCTCTGGCAGTGTCAGCGCGTCGATCCGCTCGACGAGGGGCAGAGCTTCGGCTCGTGGTTCGCCTTTGCGAGTAAACAGCTCATCAAAAAAATCTTCGGGGTCGTATTCGGAAAACTGCACCGTCTTTTACTCATCTCCGCATTTCTCTTCATCTAATACGAGGGAAAGGGGGAGTAAACTGTAGCCTTAGATACGCTCTGGCCAGACAAAAATAAGGAATTAAACTATAGCAGGGGTTTTGCCAGCGTAGGGTTTTCTGATTTTGGCACGGTAAATCTTTACGGTTGCTCTGTGCTGGGCTTAACAACTGTTTAAGGAATGGGGATTATGGCTGTACTGGAAAAAGTTGGGACGGGGTGCAGCGATTATCTTTAGCCTCTAGCCTCAATTTCCAGCTTCGACTAAGATGAACACGAGGATTTACCCGTCGATTAGCCCTAAAGGATCATACCCGGCATGGCAGAAGAAAACACTTCTAACTCCGCCCCTGACGCTGCTTCAGACGCTCCTAAGCCTGAAGCTGACACTAAAGCTGCGGCTAAGCCTGCCGCAAAACCAGCTGCTAAAAAAGAAAAGCCACCCGCTCTGGAAGATAAACCGTTTGCAGAGTTTATCCAGCAACACTACATGCCCGGTTTAAGAAAGGCATTAGAGGAACAGGGGGTCGCTAACCTTGAGCTGGTGTTTGAAGAACGTAAAATTCCTGTTTTGGGTTACGCCCAAGCTCCGGCGTGTTGGCAAGTGGTTGGGCACTGGGTTGCTGATGGTCGTCAGCCACGAGACTTTAGCCTCTATTTCTTTGATGGCGATATCAAAGGTAAGAAAGGCTTCTCGTTTACCGAAGGTGGCGGCAAGCCCAGCACGCTTGAGTCTTTTTTGATTGATGAGCGTAAAGTCGATCTGGTTTTAATGCTTGATCGCACCTTACAACGCCTGAACGCCCAAAAGTGGCTGGTGCGAAATTAGCACCTAGCCGATATGTGCTAGCTATAAAGTGCGATCGCTCGGTTTGGGCGATCGCACTTTTGTTTCCAACAAATACTGACCTTTCGCAATAGTTTGTAACGTCTGTAATGCCCGACTGGGCAGCAGAACGTCCTAGACTTAACAAATATCTTGTAAATTTCTTGTGACCGTCTTGCGCGTGATCAGCAGGAGAGCAGGGTGGCGATTCGTTCGTGTTGCGATCGCGATCGCTGAGTGCTTTAGTTTGAGCTGGGATTTCTGCCCAATCCTATCTGCGGTAGAGATACCTATCGACTCTGATTCAACAGGTTGCGTTTAATCCCTTTTATCTTTGTTTAGTGCCCTATGTTTCCAGTTCAGCGCCCACGTCGTTTGCGTACTTCGGCAACTCTGCGCCGCATGGTGCGTGAAACCGTTTTAACAACCGATGATTTGATCTATCCCCTGTTTGCAGTGCCAGGTGAGGGTTTCGCCAAAGAAGTGCGATCAATGCCTGGTGTGTATCAGCTTTCCATCGACAAAATCGTTGAAGAAGCAAAAGAAGTCTACGATCTTGGCATTCCGGCAATCATCTTATTTGGCATCCCGGCAGACAAAGACTTAGATGCAACCGGAGCCTGGCACGACTGCGGCATTGTGCAAAAAGCAGCCACAGCGGTCAAAGAAGCGGTGCCTGACTTGATCGTGATTGCCGACACTTGCCTGTGCGAATACACTTCCCACGGTCACTGCGGTTACTTAGGGGCAGGCGACTTAGTGGGCAAGGTGCTGAATGACCCCACCCTCGAACTGCTCAAGAAAACAGCCGTATCGCAAGCAAAAGCTGGGGCTGATATTATTGCGCCCTCTGGCATGATGGATGGTTTTGTCAAAGCGATTCGGGAAGGGCTGGATGCCGCCGGATTTGAAGACACGCCGATTCTCTCTTACGCGGCGAAGTATGCCTCGGCCTACTATGGCCCCTTCCGGGATGCAGCAGAGTCAACTCCTCAGTATGGCGATCGCCGCACCTACCAGATGGATCCTGGCAACGCGAGAGAAGCCCTCAAAGAAATTGAGCTAGACATCGCCGAAGGTGCCGATATGCTCATGGTGAAGCCAGCTCTGGCTTATATGGACATCATTTGGCGCGTTAAAGAAGCCTCGAATCTGCCTGTTGCCGCTTACAACGTGTCGGGTGAATATTCGATGGTGAAAGCGGCTGCCCTCAACGGCTGGATCGATGAGCAAAAGGTCGTGCTAGAAACGATGACTAGCTTCAAACGATCTGGTGCTGATTTGATCCTCACTTACCACGCTAAAGATATTGCTCGCTGGTTAGATGCGTAGGGGCGATCGCGGTGATTTCTATAGCGGTACACCTCGGTTAGGACGGGGTGCAGGGTAGAACCCCTGGCTGGGGGCACAGCCCCCCCCACTTCCTTTTCCTCAACCACTTGGCGACAGCTATAAAGGTTGACAAGACAGCAAAAAGGGTCGGCTCAACACCTACCCTTTTGTCATTTCACAAGCAGATCAAGGCAGCGCTGACCGATTAGCGAACCAAACGAGTCGCAGCGGTGATGTACTCAGCGGGGATCCAGCCACCATTCTCTAACTCAGCCCAGTTGTTGTCATAACGACCGGTAAGCGTGACGCGCTGACCATTGCGTACACTGTCAGTGACGCGATAGGCTGTTCCGGGACCTGAGTAAACATCGAGGTTATCGCTATTCGAGCGAATGGTTGCCTCATGCCGCTCATAGATGCGCTCACTGGCTCCAGCGGGGACATAACGACGAGTGGCAGCAACGGCTTCTTCGGTGCGGCGACCCCGTGCCCATGCCAACAGCAGGGGTAGACCAATTAGAGGTAGCAGTGCCCATAACCAGGGAGCAATACCAGGAGTGCGAACCGTCTCAGCGGTGGTTGACCCCGCCTCACCGAAAGAAACAGTGCCATCTTTGGTCAAGTTACAAGTTAAAGGTGCTTTAGTCCCATCTGATACTTTAGTCAGGTCGAGAACTATCTTCGCACCACCATTTGCAGTTTCTTCAGCCGTCACAACCTGATTGAGTCTATAACCATCTGCTTCAGCTTTTTGGATACAAGATGTTTCCGCTTTCTTAAGCATTTCGTTTGGAGTTTGAGCGATTGTTGCGGGAGCAACAGCGAGCAGTGTTGCCGAAGCAGCACCCACAATTCCGGTGAATGTCATTCGTTTCATAGGTTGAAAAGCTCCATTTCAAAAAAGACTGCCAATTTACCAAAGCCCCTCTCAGGGCAAAGGCATTGAAAATGCTTTACCCATACCGCTCTAGAGCAGGAAATCTCTCTAAGAGTGAAGGGGTGGATGAAAGCTACTGCTTCTAAAGAAAAAGACGATCATTAAGGATGACGATCTATAGAAAGTTTTTTGAAACTTCATAGAATCGTTGTTAATTGTCTAAGTATTATTCCGTATATTTTTCGGTGAGACTTAAAAATTTAATTATTTCTAAATAAAACAAATTGCTAAATTGTTCGTTTTGTAACCGAAATGAATTTTGTTCAGTAAATACTCGTACGTGTTTCTATAGCGGTAGTCAGCCAGGTTAGGATGGGGTGCAGGGGTGGAACTCCTGGCTGGGGGCTCAGCCCCCACACTCCTTTAGTTGCAATGTCCTAAACCAACTGGCGATCGCTATATAGCTAGTACTGGAAAATGTTAGGACGGGGTGCAGGGGTGAAACCCCTGGCTGGGAGCGCAGCTCCCACATCCTCTTGTACCAACTTCTATGCGTAGCGTTATAAGTAGGGAAACGGTTCATAGCCAAAAAATAATCGCAGGATCAAAACCAATCCTGCGACTACTAATATTTTCTCAAGCAGCTAAAATCGCCTACTCGTTGATAATCTTTGGCACCTTAAAAAAGTCACCATCCCGATCGGGTGCCCCCTGCAAAATCTCCTCGCGATCGCTCATCGAAACACGTTGGTCGTGCCGTGTGATATTCACCACCTCGATCGCTCGGGTTGTTGGCTCTACGTCTGTTGTGTCTAGCTCCCCCAATTGCTCAAAATAGCCCAAAATGTCGTTTAACTGCGTTGTGAACGTGTCAATTTCAGCGTCTTCGAGAGCGAGTCGCGCCAGTAGCGCGACTTTTTGTACCTGTTCGCGGTCAATCATAAAAGCAGAGATGGATCAAAGGTGGTCAAACAAACTCAGGTTATTGCCTGAAAATTAACGGATAGTGAAATCGCACAACCTGCCAGTGCTGCGTTAGAAGTAGATATCTAACTGCGATCGCCCAGTCGTCTTGAGCCAGTTTTGCGCCTCAATGTAGTTATTGGGAGCAATCCGAATCGCCCGCTTCCAATATTCAGCCGCCTGATCATACAGCGCTTCGGCTTCTTCGTTTTTACCCGCTTCTTTGGCTTGCTCGCCCTGATAGTGGTAAATCACAGCGATGTTGTTGAGTGCCTGGGGCAAGCGGGGGTTGAGTTCTAACGCCTGCTCGTAATACTTCAGCGCTGGCTCATGCTCACCGTTGCTCGTGTGAATCAACCCGATGTTGTAGAGAATGTAGCTGCGATCGTTCGGGTCTTCTTCTAACGTCAACGCTTCATGGTAGTTTTCGAGGGCTTCGGCATATTCGCCATCTGCTTGAGCCGCCATGCCGTCGCGGTAGTAGGCAAAAGCAACCTTTGATTTACGATTAGTCGGCAGTACCTTGAGAATCAAGTCTGCCATAACGGTAAAGCTTTTATCGATGAAGTTATCGTTGCGCTGAGTCCGTGGCATAAAAATCTGAAAGTCCGGTGGACAAGTCTTTAATGCTTATTAGTTTAACGCGATTGGGGAATTGCAGAGCGATATCAGAAATAGGGACTCTAAATTCAAAGTCCCTATTTTCTAGGTAAAAGGGTTTATCCACTTAAGGTTGAGGAAACTCGCATTTGAGTGGCTTCCCACAGTTGAGCCACAAAGTACTCGGCGCGGGTAGACAACACCGTCACGAACATTCCTTCATGGGCATCCACATTGTTTGCTAACCAGTAACCGCTCAAGCTGATCTCAACGTAGTCTTGATCAACGCGATCGATTTCGATGGTTTGGCTGGGTTCCAGACTCAAAGCCGCTTTTAGGTGGTTGAGTTCGGGTAGGTCGGCTGGCAGCAAGAAGGATGCACGGCCTGGCTCAGCATAGAGGCTGCTACCCGTACGCATTGCCAAAATGACACGCAAAGCAACCGTTGCTTCTAATGGGGTTGGGACTCGCTCCAGATGCAAGCCAACATCAGTGTAGGTAAGCTTCAGCATAAGTCGATCTCCGGGAGGGATGGGGGAAAAAAGGGAGGTAAACAGTGAGTAACAGCAAAGTGATGAAAGGCCAGCAGAGGGCGAAACTTCTGTATCTCTGAGGGAATTAGCATGCTATTTGCTCTAGCTCCGTTGACGGCTCAAGCGTGGATTTAGAAATGGGCTTGAGGCATTAAAAGAGTCGTTGATGGGTTGATTAGTGGGATGGATTGCTTTTGTAGGTCAATTTTTGAAAGCACCGCAACGACGTGTTGCAGAATGGCTAGCAGTTCTTTGGTTTTCATCGATTTTTGCCCTCAAAACAACAACCCCCGCTGCTGGAATTCCAGAGCGGGGGGTTGGTCAACTCGTAATAGGTTGCCTATGTGGGTATGGCGCTATGCCAATACCTCCCGCCTTGGAACAATCGGACTAGAATGAATCGAATTCGGAAATTAATGCCATGAATGAGAAGCACTTGTGGTCGCTCGCCAACCGATTTGCGATCGCTGTTGCCGTAGGATCCATCAAAACCATCAACGCATAGCCAAGCTGCTGCGCCCGCTAACCCTATGGGCTGGCGTCGCGTCATGCCTAGCAATGTTGATAGAGAGATCCGTTTCATGGCTAATGGATAAAAATTTGCAGTATTAGAATGCTACATTTTGTAGCATGAATTGTCTAGAGGGAAAACAAAAAAATTGGCACAAGTAGATTCAGCAACAGTAAGCAAAATTCCAGATGCAGGAATATTAAAGTTTAGTAACCTTTGACTCGTGACATTGGCTACCCCCAAAAAGGTGATTTTGGCTTGAGCTGCTTGTTGCTTGCTAACCAGGGTTCCAACTGACGTCCCCGTTGGAAACACGTTAGTTTGGTAGATCTGATTATGCAGTTGTTTGAACCAGGTATCTCACTTGTCTCAACCCACGTTTGTGATGACTAAACAGACTCAACTCCTCAACCTGCCCCTCGCAGAGCGATCGCTTGCTTGCACAGCCGCCGCGATCGAGTTAGGGAACGGCTCACCGTTTCTATTTCTCCACGGTTTTCTGGGTAATGGGACTAACTGGCTCCCCGTAATGGAACCGCTACAGGATCAGTTTCGCTGCATTGGTTTGGATCTGTTGGGGTTTGGAGACTCCTCAAAACCTAATATCCGCTATGACATTGCCACCGAAGTTGCGTTTGTGCGGCAATTTATTGAGGCGAATGCAGCAGAACCTTGTTATTTATTGGGTTACTCGTTTGGCGGGTGGGTTGCAGCAGCTTATACTCTGGCTTTTCCCGAAGCGGTGAAGGGGTTGGTGCTGGTGGCTCCGGCTGGGATTCGAGATGACAGCTTTTGTGGACGTTACGATCACCTGCGCCCATTGTTGTGGAAGACTCCGGTTGTTGATTGGGTGTTAAATGGCTTTCAACAACTGATTCGACCGTTTTCAGCGGCTAAGGAGCTTCAAAAGTTTCGCTTAATCCGCCAAGAGTTGTTGGCAAATCCAGCCGCCTATTCCTTTTTGGTCGATCGCCTACGCCCTGAAGATGCGATCGACACGGTTGAGCGATTCGTGCATCAGATTCAGGTGCCAACCCTGGTTGTGACGGGCGATCGCGATGAGACGATTCCGCTCTGGCACAGTGAAACTTACGCCCGCGAGATTCCGAATGCGCGGCTGGTTGTTGTGCCCAATGCCGAACACAACTATCCCCAAACGCACGCGGCAGAATTAGCCGAGTTAGTCAGAGAGTTTTGCCGCTAGGGGCGAAGGAATGGAGCTGAAATCAGTTCGACGTTGGGTAGGGGTGGGTTTTGCCGTTTAATCCAGGCAGGGTGCAGATAAATCTGTTAAACCTACCTGTACAGTTACGGATTGATTAAATTCGCGAGGCTAGGGTGTTTCACCCAGAGCGATCGCCAGAACTTCCTGAGCAGCGCGATCGCACACACCTGGTTGACCAACTGCCTGCCGCATTTCGGCATAGTCTTGCATCATCGTGTGTTGCCGCTGGGGATTCAGCAGCAAATCGAGCGATTCTTGCGCGATCGCCTCTGGTGTTGCCTGAAATTGCAGAAACTCACGCACAATCGGCTTCATCATCACCAGGTTGGGTGGCGAAACATAGGGAGCCGCAAATTTCAGGATGCGGTGAGCAATCCACCCAGTCAGGGGATTGAGCTTATAGAGTACGACCTGGGGCACGTTGAGTAGGGCAATCTCAAGGTTGACCGTACCCGACTTCGTGATTGCTAGGTCAGCAGCTGCGATCGCCCGCAGTGCAACGGATTCCTCTGGTTCGGGTTTGCGAACGGTATCGGTCAGCAGTCGTGCTTGTAGACCGTAAGCTTGAATCGCTTGCTCAATCGGTTGGCGATATTTCTCAAGCGCCAGGGGGATGAGAAACTGCACATCGGGAATTTTCGCCTGAATCGTCTGCGCCGCCTCGAAAATCGTTGGCATCAGGTATTTCAGCTCCTGCTGGCGAGAAGCAGGGAGCAGGGTAATCACCGTTTGGTCGGGCGAGATGCCTAACCTATGGCGAGCGGTGGCACGATCTGGAGCGGATTGCAGACGATCCACCAGCGGATGCCCCACCCAACTCACGTTGCCACCCTTACGCTGAAAGTAGTCAGCCTCCGCCGGGAAAATTGCGAGAATTCTGTCGGTCGCTTCAATGATGCGATCGGTGTTGTAGGAATTGACCGCCCAGACCCACTCCTGAGGCGCAATGTAGTAGATCACGGGAACACCAGGGAGATGCTTGGGCAGATAGTTGCACATCGCAAGGTTGGGTCCCATGTAATCAATTAAAACCACCACATCTGGTGGGTACTGCTTGAGGTGACGTTTTGCTTGCCGTTGCACGCGGATAGTTGGCAGCACATAGGGCAACGATTCAAAAATGCCCATTGAGCCGATCGCGCTGGTATGACCTAACAGTTTGGCTCCCGCTGCGGCCATGCGATCGCCCCCCAGGGCTAAGATCTCTAACTCTAACCCGAGTGAATCAGCGCGACGCTGCAACGCCTCGATTAACAAAGAGCCTTGTAGATCCCCCGATACTTCGCCTGTGCTGATGAAAATCCGCTTTTTCAACTGGGTTGTCTCCATCCAACACTTCCAAAACCGTTGCAGGGCTTAGCAATGCCAAGCCCCGATTCATTAGTCTTCGCTGCGGGTGCCGCGGAGCTTCACCGGAATCGCCCCCCGTCGCCCAGGCTGTTGGGTTTGCCGCATAAACGCCTGAAGATGACGAATATGCTCATTCTCAGGCAGCAGGGCAATCTGATCGATCGCCTCGTTTAAGGTCAAACCCGACCGATACAGAATCCGAAAGGCTTTCTTCAGCAGTTGATAGGCGTTGCCACTGGCAGGCTCCGCTAGCCCAGCCCGCTTCAGACCCACTGCATTCAGCGATCGCACCCGCGACGGGTTCCCCTCAATCAGCATGTAAGGTGGCACATCGCGATCGATCCGACTCATGCCGCCGATCATCGAGTGTCGCCCAATATGGACGAATTGGTGAACCCCAACAACCCCGCCAATACGCGCCCGCGACTCAATGTGAATATGACCCGCCAACGCAACTGAGTTCGTGATGATCACATGGTCTTCGATGACGCAGTTGTGCCCAACGTGGGTGTAGGCCATCAGCAAATTGTTGTTGCCAATCGAGGTCACTTCACCTTCTCCGGTTGCCCGGTGAATTGTGACATATTCACGAATGCAATTATCGTCGCCAATCACAACCCGCGTATCGGCTCCGTCGTATTTCATGTCTTGCGGCTCAACCCCAATCACCGCTCCGGGAAAAATCTGATTTCGCGCCCCAATTTGGGTTGACCCATCTAAGATCGCGTGAGAACCAATCACCGTTCCCGCCCCAACCACAACCTTAGCCCCAATTACGGCATAAGCTCCGACTTGAACTGTGGGATGAAGTTCTGCACCGGGAGCGATAACAGCCGTAGGATGAATCAGGGTTGGCATAGGAGTTGGAGATAGAGTCAGGAGGATAAGAGGTGAAATTGGGCTTCCTGCCTGGGTTGTATTGCACCAAACGAGACGAAAGAAAAGCGGTTTAGTCAACCAGGGAGAACATTAGCTCGCCTTCAGCAACCAGTTGACCATCGACTTCGGCACGTCCTTGCATCCAACCAAAACGACGACGCTTGGTACACAACAGTTCCACGGTCATGATGAGTTGGTCACCAGGGACAACGGGCCGCCGAAACCGAACCTTATCAATGCCTGCAAACATAAAGAGGCCATCGGGCATCTCTTCCATCTGGCTCAAAACCACACCACCCACTTGTGCCATTGCCTCAACAATTAACACACCAGGCATGATCGGGCGACCTGGAAAATGTCCCTGAAAATGAGGTTCGTTGATTGTAACGTTCTTTAAGCCAACCGCTACTTTGCCGGGAATATACTTGATGATGCGATCGACCAACGAAAACGGGTAACGATGGGGTAAGAGCTTGTGAATCTCTTCAACAGGGATTAGCGTGGCTCCTTCAGTTTCGGCGTTAACATCTGACTCAGAAGGAGACTCAACCGAGTCTGAAACGGCATCAGCAGGGTTAGCGTGGGTGAGAATCGACATGGGCAGGGATTGGTTAAGGATAGGAACTTGATAAACGTTTTGAAAGATGTATTGTCTTACAAAATTGGCTTTCTTGGAAAAAGCCAGAAGGTCAACACCTAACTGAGCGATCGCGCCAATTGAGTGTGCAGGCTATGACTGGCTTTGTAAGCGAGATAATGGGCAGTTGGAATCACTCCCAATAAACTTAAATCACCTACTAAGTCTAAAAGTTTATGACGTGCTGGCTCATTTGCAAATCGTAGAGGCGGGTTAACCCAACCTTCAGGACCGCAGACAAGAGCATTCTCTAGACTACCGCCTTTGATTAACCCTTTTTCACGGAGTGCGTCAATCTGGTGCAAAAGTCCGAATGTACGAGCGGGGGCGATCGCGGTTTGAAACGCTAGCTCCGACGTTTCGGCTTCAGGTGTGGGTGCCCAGCTATGCCACTGATTGCCGATTGCTGGCAATTTAAAGTCAATGCCATAGGTAAACCGCAACTCACTCGCAGGAATCGCCGCCACAAACGCATCGCCGTCCCGAATCCAGACAGGTTCTGTGACCTGCCGCATAATGCGCGGCGCGGATTGCGTGACCACTCCAGCCTGCGCGATCGCCTCCACCCACTCCCGCGCTGAGCCATCCAGTAGAGGTACTTCAGGCCCATCGACGACTAGACGCACGTTGTCAACCCCCATGCCGACCAGCGCCGCGAGCAAATGCTCCACCGTGCGAATTTGCGCCTCACCTTGCACCAATTCGGTTGATAACAGAGTTTGCCGCACTGACTCAACCCGCGCCGGAATCTCAGGCTGACCTGCCAAGTCCTGTCGCACAAAAACGCGACCAAAATTAGCAGGGGCAGGCTCAAGCGTGACATTGACAGTTGCCCCGGTGTGCAAGCCAACCCCAGCGCGACTAACAGTAGTCTGCAAACTGCGCTGGGGCGTTGATATAGGGGAAGAGTCTAAAGCGAGAGGCGATGCTTTAACCTGCATTAGAAGCGTTCTCCGATGCCGAAGTGTAAGCGGCTATCACCCTCATCGTTAAAGCCGTAGTCGATCCGAATGGGACCAACCGGAGATTGAATCCGCACCCCGATTCCATAACCAAAACCACTACCTGGCTTATTACGGGCACTACCTGGCTCACCTGTAACGCTGTCCTGGCTACCAAAATCGGTGGCCGCATCAACAAACAAAGCTCCCGAAATAAACGAGAAGACAGGGAAACGATATTCAATCGTGGCCTGCACATAACTACGAGCCGCAGCCAGATCCCCATCATCATAGCCCCGTACCGAGTTACTTCCACCCAATGAGAAGGCTTCGTAAGGCGGCAAGTCACCCAAAACCGTACCCGCTTGCACGTTAAAAGCAAACGCCTGCGGACATTGCGCACCTGTTGCCTTTGGATCGCGGCATTCTCTGGTGAAGTTGATGAACCGAGCCGGCAGGTAGAAACTGTAGCTTGCCCGCAGTCGGTTAAAGAAGACGTTGCCCAAACCAATCGGAATCGTTTGCTCAGTGCCAAGCCGCAGCAATGAACCAGAGGTCGGTCGCAACGGGTTATCGCGCCGATCTTGAACGATACCAAACTGAACGCTGAGCAGATCGTCTTTCCCTTCGCCGCTAAATGACAAGTCGTTGCCTGCCGCATCCAAAGGCGCGACATCGCCATCATCATCACGAATCGCAACCCGTTGATATTGCAAGCCCAAAGAAGCCGTCCATTCTGGGCGTGAAAAGACATCGTTGGTCAGTGGACGCGAGAAGGTGAGTGAACCACCTGTACGGTGAACCCGTGGGCGATCGCCTGCATTTAAATCGCCCGGTTCATCGGGGTCAGGCAGGGTAATTTCAGGATCACCCCCATCAAAGATGAGCGAGATACTGCGGCGTTTGAAGAAGTTAACCGTGTAGGAGGTGCGGAACGGGTCACCCGCAATCCACGGGTCAGTAAAGCTGAGGTCAAACAGCAGATCCCGTTCACCCAGCTGAAACTCAACCCCTAGCCGCTGGTTATTACCACCAAAGTTTTGCTGCTGATAGCTGACCGTACCAAACAAACCGCTGGCCGAGCTAATCCCCGCACCAAGGGCAATGTTGCCAGTGTTTCGCTCAACGACGTTAGCCACCACGACCACTTTACGCGGGTCTTTACCGGGGTTGAGCGACAGCCGAATGTCTTCAAAAATATTGAGTCCAAACGCGCGTTGCAGGTCGCGTTCTGCCACATTTCGGTTGAATACGTCACCTGGCTTCTGTTGAAACTCACGGGTAACGATGAAGTTACGAGTGCGGCCTCGAATCGGATTTCCCTTGTCATCCGTAGTCTCACCTTCTTTGTTGAGGAAGCGCACCTCGATATCTTCGATTTCCCCTTCCGCTACTTCAAGGATGACAACACCTTCTGGAGAAACCTGCGGCGAATCAAGCACCTGAGCCAATACATAACCGTTGTCTTGATACCACTTGTTGATTCGCTTAATCCCTTCATCCAGGGTATTGAGGTTCAGCACACTGCCATATTGAGAGCCAAATGCTTCTTGCACAACACTTTCGGGTAAGACTTTGGTGCCGCGCAACTCAACCTTTTGCAGAACCGGGTTAACCCTCACCTGAAACGTGACGCGCACACCCAGAGGCGTGTCTTCGGGCTGGGCTTCTACGTTGAAGAAATAGCCCGTCTTGAAAACCGCGTTGATATCTTCCTGTAACTGCGATCGCGTGGTGACTTGCCCCGGACGGGTTTGAATCACGCGATAAACCTCATCCCGCAACTGATCAGTCAGCTTGCCGTCAGGGTCTTCAACCACAACCTCCGCCACCAGTACGCGCGGTTCTTCAGCCTGGGGTGGCTGCTCCTCAGCGGGAGTTTCTTCGGTAGGCGTCCCATCTGTGGGGGCAGTGGGCGTTTCATCTGTTGGAGCTGTGGGACTTTCTTCTGCCGGAGCCTCATCTGTTGGGGCTGTGGGACTTTCTTCTGCCGGAGCCTCATCCGTTGGCGTGGTGGGCGTCTCTTCAGCCGGGGCAGTGGGTGCCTCATCGGTAGGGGGCACTGGCTCGACGGGTTGTGGCGTCAAAGGCTCAACTGTTGGCGGGGCTGGCTCGACAGGCGTCTCAGGTGTTGGCGTCGATGGCACGTTAGGCTGAGGCGTGGTCGGCAGCTCAAAAATAGGCACCGAAGGCTCATCGGGCACGGTGTCTTGCTGCGAGATAACCTGCGCGATCGCCCGCGGCTGCAATCGCATTACTTCAGGAGCTGAAACCTCACTTGCGAGCAGGATACCCGCAGGCTTCTGGGTCTGCACACTAGAGTAGACGCTTGAAGTCGCTGGCTTGGGAGAAGGTAAAGATTCAGTCGATTCCCCTCTGGCAGAACTGGAAACACCAACTGTCGCGGTCGCCGCTAGAAAAGCCACCAATACTGGAGAAAATTGCATAACTTAATTACCCAACAAATCCACACACCACTCTCGGAAAATCGATCAATCGAACGTGCATGCAAGCCAAACTGCAAAATTTTACCTTATTGATAGGTACCACTACTTAACGCTTTTCGGAAAGACTCAGAAAAACGTTTTTCTCTGCAAAAACCAAACACATGCACGTTCGCTGGAGAAGCACAAAAGCAGAGAAGACGAATTCAACAAAACCGTATTTCGTCGGTATGTCCGGCGATCGCTGTAACGCACCGCTCTCCTCAGACCAGGCGCTGCACTGCGCTGAAGCCATCTGACAAAAATTGGAATCATTGAGTCTAGCCTCAATCGCAATGGTCAAACAAAGCAGATGCGCTTTGTCCCTCCTAAAACATCACAATTGATGGGCGAGTACCCGTTGCATTACTTGATCATAGGCAGCTTCGACCTCTCCTAAATCATGACGAAAACGGTCTTTGTCCATCACGCGGCGAGTTGGGTCTGTTTCTGCCTGGTTCCACAGGCGGCAGGTGTCAGGGCTAATTTCGT
Source organism: Leptolyngbyaceae cyanobacterium M33_DOE_097 (assembly GCA_015296075.1). Taxonomy (GTDB): domain Bacteria; phylum Cyanobacteriota; class Cyanobacteriia; order Leptolyngbyales; family Leptolyngbyaceae; genus DSRU01. The sequence continues at coordinate 18,868 of DVDV01000099.1, forward strand.
CTGCCAGAACTAAACGCTGATCGCGATCAAGCCCAAACTCCAACTTAAAGTCAACGAGCGTGATACCACATTGATCAAAAAACTCTTGCAACAGAGTATTGATCTCACGAGCCATTTGATCGAGTTGAGCCAGTTGCTCAGGAGTGGCCAGCTCTAACAACAACAGGCGATCGCGGGTCAAGAGTGGATCACCCAGCGCATCGTTTTTGTAGTAGAACTCAACCAACGGTTGCTTGAGCAAGGTTCCCAGCGGAATCCCTGTTTGTTGACAGAGACTACCCGCCGCAATGTTCCTGACGACCACTTCTAAAGGCACAATTTTGACGGCCTTAACCCGCATCTCGTTTGCACTGGGCTGGTCAATGAAGTGGGTGGGAATGCCACGAGCTTCAAGCTGCCGAAAGAGATGACTGGCGATCGCGCAATTCATTTCTCCTTTTTTGGCAATGCTGCCCTTCTTTTTCGCATTAAAGGCGGTTGCATCGTCTTTGAAGTAGGACAGAAAAATATCCGGATCTTCTGTTGTGTAGAGGATTTTAGCCTTTCCTTCGTAAACTTGTTGGCGGTTAGTCATAGCTGAACTCATCAGATTGAGAAAAAGAACAGGGAAGCAGCGATCGCAAAAAACATAGCCTCACCAATCGATCATAGGCTAGCAGCACGGCAATCGTAGATAGGTAGGCTGCTAGCACCCGTGAGATTGGCACAATCACGCTGACATAATGGCGATCGCAATCTTAAATCGAATTGGGTCGGTTGCAAATTGGCCGTGAACCTATTTTCACTTTTGGGTTGTTCAGGGCTTAACGCTGGAGTCTACGCCCCAGTTTGGGAGCAAAATTTCAGTAAAACTACTGGCTTGAGAAATTACGGCCTAGAATCGTGTTGGGAAATCGCTTAGACCATTGTTTTTCTTTTGGCAAACCTTACTTTGTCGGCTTTCGTCCCTATCGCTTACCCGATGGATTTTGTTTTTTCAGAGAATACCTGGCACATTTTTCTTTTTTGGAATTTTAAAGTCGATCATAATCCTCAGAAGAACTGCTGTTGCTCAACTTGCGTTAGTTGAATATGGTAAAAAGCAGGCACTAAAATAGTGTCAAACGGTATCAGCGTCATCTATCGCAAATCAAAATCCCTCTGTAATACTACTGAGTAGGTAAGGCATCTACTCATTGACTATGCGACATTTGCTTTTAGCTACGACGCTCTCCGCTGGAGCCGTTTCATTGATCGCGCCGCTGATTAATCAAGGGTTTGGTGCGTCGCGCTCTGATCAGCCCGTAGTGCGCCAGCTGAGCGCCACAGTTCAGTCCCCTACGTCGCGAAATGCACTCGCTGATGCAGAAGCCCTCGCCTGGGAAGCAGCCGTTTTAGTCCAAAACCCGCCGCATCCTGTCGCTACCTGGCGCAATGCTCGCCTCCATTGGAAAGAAGCGATTGAGCTGTTAGAGGCGATTCCGGCAGATAGTGAACTAGCAGATCAAGCCAAGCAAAAACTGGCTGTCTACCGGGCAAACTATGCCGAAATTAGCGATCGCCTGAAACGCGAGAAAAAAGCAACTCAAAATTTCAAATTTGCTCAGCGTAACGCCTGGAATGCAGCTGTGCTGGTGCAAGATCCACCCCACCCACTAGGAGTCTGGCAGTCGGCAGAAAGTCAATGGCAGACCGCGATCGATCGGTTAGAAGCAATTCCGCAAACGACGACACTAGCCGCAAAAGCCCAACAGAGTTTGAAAACCTATCGCGCCAATTATCAGGAAATTCAACAACGGGTTAAAACGGAGGAAACAGCATCGGCATCCTTGCAAGAGTTTTTTACAAAAGCAAATTTGTTGGCCCAGTCGGCAGAAGCGCCCATTTCTGTTGCTGGCAGAGCCGATGTGGGCATTAGTTACGAGCAATATGAAAAGCTGGTGCAAGGTCTTGACCAGCAATTAAAAGATTTTGCCCGTCATCCTCACGCCAAATCGCATCCTTTATATAATTCGCTGACGCAAACCATGACCGACCACGAGACGGCATTGCGACTATGGAAGACCTATCTCCAGTACAAGCAGATTCATGCGGCGTGGCTCTATGACGACTTGTACGACCAGCACTTACCAACCGAACTGGTGCCCCCCTCCGACATCAAAAAATATTCGCTCAAAACCTCTCTAGATGGCACACGGCTATCGTTGCGGGTTAGTCTGGCTCAAATCTGGAGTGATATGCGCGATCGCCTATTGCTGACACGCAAGCAACAACAAGACTTTGCAGCGCAAAGGCAAGCCCCCTCAGAATCTGGCAAGTTATAGCGGGAGTCATCCAGGTTAGGACGGGGTGCAGGGGTGCCACCCCCTTTGATTATCAATGTCCTAAACCAACTGGCGACAGCCATATAGCAGCAAGCGCAATTCTGGAACTGGGGTGGCTCAACGCTACAGAATTTTTCAGCGATCGCCTGCCAGATCTGCGAACAAGTCGCCGTATGATCGAGAGCAGCGTTACTTGTTTGAAGATTTATGTCGATGCCGTCTCAGCCGTTAGAACCAACCTGGCGAACCATTGTGCGCCTGCTCCGATGGGATAAACCAGAGGGACGGTTGATTCTGATGATCCCTGCTTTGTGGGCGGTATTTTTAGCAGCCCGTGGCAACCCGCCCTTACCGCTCGTCGGCGTGATCATTCTTGGTAGCCTGGTCACCAGCGCCGCCGGGTGTGTCGTGAATGACCTGTGGGATCGCAACATCGACCCCCAAGTGAAACGAACTCAAAATCGGCCCTTAGCGGCTCGCGCCTTATCGGTGCGAGTGGGGATTGTAGTGGCAATTCTGGCGTTTTTCTGTGCCTACGTGCTGGCGCTCTATTTGAATCCGCTCACGTTTTGGCTGTGTGTTGCAGCAGTGCCCGTGATTGTGCTTTATCCTCTCGCTAAGCGCGTGTTTCCAGTGCCGCAGTTAGTGTTGGCGATCGCCTGGGGCTTTGCTGTGCTGATCAGCTGGAGTGCCGTCAGTTGTGGTGCATTGACCGCAGCAACCACTTGCCTCGGTTATGAAACCTGGCTTTTATGGGGCGCGACCTTATTGTGGACGCTGGGGTTTGACACGATCTACGCCATGCCCGATCGCGAAGACGATCGACGGTTGGGCGTAAACTCCAGTGCCTTGTTTTTTGGTGACTATGCGCCGGAAGCGATCGCGGTGTTCTTTACGGCAACCGTCATTTTGTTGGCGCAGTTGGGCGGAGCGATGAAGCTCAACGGCTTTTATTGGATCACGTTGATTGCGGCGACAGGCGTTTGGGGGTGGCAATACTACCGCTTGCGGCGATCGAACCTGCCCGCTGAAACCTACGGGCGTTTCTTTCGTCAAAATGTGTGGGTTGGGTTCTTACTCCTGGCTGGCATGATTTTGGGGTCGCGAATTTAATCAATCCGCAAACTGTACGGGTGGGTTTAGCAGACTTAGCTGCACCCTGCAATGGATTTGACGGTAACCCCCGACCCTGCCAAACATCGCGTTGATTGAATTCCCATTGCTCATTAGTACCCCCCCAAACAGGAAACCAGGTTGACTTATGACAGACTCAGCAGCGATCGCGCTTCATACGATAACCGCAGGTAAGGGGTACCCAATCCTCTGTTTACATGGGCATCCAGGGCGCGGTAGTAGTATGTCGGTCTTTACAAAGCATTTATCACAACGCTACTGGACGATCGCCCCCGACTTACGGGGCTATGGGCAGAGTCGCACAACCGCGAACTTTGAGATGCTGGCTCACCTGACCGATTTGGAAGCCCTGCTCGATCGCCTCAAGATTCAACAATGTCTGGTGTTGGGTTGGTCGCTGGGTGGGATTTTGGCGATGGAGCTAGCCCTACGCAGCCCAGAGCGCGTGAGTGGCTTAATTTTAGTGGCAACTGCTGCCCGTCCCTGGGGCAACCACCCCTCTATTTCATGGTTAGATAACGCGCTTACGGGGGCTGCTGGATTGGTGAACTGGGTCAGACCGGGCTGGCAGTGGAATATTGAAACGCTGGGTAAGCGATCGCTGTTTCGCTACTTGGTGCAGCAACACACTCCAGCTACCTACCAATTTTTAGCATCAGAAGCGGTGCCTGCTTTTTTACAGACCTCGCCCCAGGCAACCAGAGCGCTGTATCGGGCGATTGGGCAGGGCTATAACCGTTTGCCAGATTTACACCAGATTCAATGTCCGGCGCTTGTCTTGGCGGGTGCGGGCGATCGCCATATTGCTTGTGCGGCTAGCCAGGAAACTGCCGCGAAACTTTCTCGTTCAGAATGGCGATGTTATGACGAAACCGCTCATCTTTTTCCCTGGGAAATTCCGGATCAGGTTTTAGCGGATATTGATCGCTGGCTCAGTACATTTACTGAAGCCACTCCCGGGAAGGATCGGTCTAAACAAAGTTAACGTGAACCATTCGGTGTTTTACGCAAGGCTTCAGTAAAGTGTCTAGCTTTCATCCGTGTTTCAGCTGAGAATGATCATAAAGACATTATTTTGTAGTGGGTGATTTTGAACCGTGATGGACGAGAGGGTGACCCAAAAGCTACTTAAAGATTTGAAAAATTCTGATGGTGCCGTACGCGAACGTGCCACGCAGGAGCTTTGGCGGGCGTGGTTTGAGCAAAAAGGGGTGCTGGGTTTAGAAATGATTCGCCGGGCCCAGATGATGTTGGAAGGCGGTGATACCTCTGGAGCAGAAGCCGCACTCACCGACTTGATTGGAGCACAACCCGATTTTGCTGAAGCCTGGAATCGGCGAGCCGTGCTCTACTACCTGCTGCAAGATTACCCAAAGGCGATCGCCGATTGTGAGAAGGTGATTGAGCTAAACCCCGTTCACTTTGGGGCACTACACGGGTTAGGGCTTTGCTATGTTGCTTTGGGCAACTACCGCATTGCTTTACAAGCCTTTAAACGAGCCTTAGAGATTCAGCCATTTTCAATTGAAAATCAGCGCTGGTTGTTAGAATGCACCGCTAAGTTGCCCTAATACTGCAGCAAGTCTAAAGTTGTGCTCTGGTAGAGCTAGCTAGTGGTTTAGAAGATCGAAAATAGTGGAATGGGGCGACGCTCAAACCAATGATTTCTATCCCTTCACTCCCATCAAAAAGTTTATTTTTAGAGCAATCCATTTCGAGCCAGCAAACCTTGGGGGCATTGCCCCCAAACCCCCGCGAGGGGCCGAACCGCCTCCCCTCGCCTCCCCTGCGGAAGGTGTTGCTAGTTCCAGTGTTTGACAAAAGGGGTTGCGGGTGGAGTGGGAACCCTGCTTCGCAGGCTTAAGCGACATTTTGCCTTCTACACAAAAAGCGATTCGGCAGTCTAAACAGCTTCTGCAAGGGCGATCTCTCTTGTAAACTCCGCCTCACGTCACCCGTACTTTCGGTCAGCGATCGAAGTGTCAAGCTTACAACCCGTACCGTTTAGCTAGCTAGCCATTCAACACCCACCGACACCACCTTTCGGGGGTTGTAGGGGAGTGAGGCCCCTACGAGCGGGGGTGCGGGGGGAAGACCCCCGTCTTGCGGCGCCGCCGCCCCCAAATCTCCGCGACACCCCATTCCAACCAAGACGCGATCGCCCTTACCTAACCCGTTACCTGAGTAAGTAGCACAACCGCGTAAGCCGCAATTCCTTCTTCACGTCCGGTTGCATCAAGCTTTTCATTTGTGGTTGCTTTCACCCCAACCTGATCCGGCGCAAGGTTTAAAACTTTAGCCAAGCGATCGCGCATCGCTGGAATATGAGGTTTCAACTTTGGACGCTCGGCCACCACCACCGAATCAATATTGCCAATTTGCCAGCCCTTGTTTTGCACCAACTGATCGACTTGCTCTAGCAGCTTGAGACTGTCAGCCCCAGCCCACTGCGGGTCACTTGGCGGAAAATACAGACCAATATCACCCAAACTGAGCGCGCCTAACATAGCATCCATAATCGCGTGGGTCAGCACATCGGCATCACTATGCCCCAGCAGCCCCAACTCATGGGGAATGTGGATCCCTCCTAAAATCAGGGGCCGTTCGGGTACTAAACGATGAATATCGTAGCCATTACCAATCCGAATTGCGCTCATACCGCCTCTCAACACGCATCATTTCCACACTACATGGATGCTGTGCAAATTGTGCCTTCGCCTAAGCGATCGCCCCTAAATCGCCAAAGTAAGTTTCTAACTCGGCAGCACTCAGCACTTCATCGGTTTGTTGCGGAGTCCATAACACTTCCAGCACGAGCAGATAAGCCGGATCTAGCATGAGGATGGTTTGCAGGCGATCGCGCATCTGGTCAACCTGGGTGACTTCAGTGAAGAGCGGGGCATCATGGGCCGTGCCGAGCAGCAGCGTCACCACCAGGTAACCATCCGTCTCTGTTTTTGGCTCCGCCTGCTCCGTTTTCTGGCGCACAACACCATCCACGTTCGTGAGTGTTTCAGCACTAAACTTAGCCCGTTCTTGCAGTGAGAGTTGATTAAATCTTTCCTCGGCAGCCGCGATCGCCTCAAACGACTCGGAACTTGCGCCAAAGTGAGTCCAAGTGTCTCGCTGCTCTAACAAAAGTTGTGTCACCTGTTGCAACAGGTCAAACAAACCCGCAGGTGTGCTGGTATCCGTCTCCAACGTGAGTTTGGTCAGGGCAGATTGCGCAGGACTCTCTGCCGCTGCGATCGCAACTTGCAATCGCGTCACGGTCATCACGTCATTGCTCAGCTCATCTGAGACAGTCGTTGGCGTAACCTGGTCTGACTCTGTCATGCTCAGCTCCTGCTAGGATGGGCGATCGCTTGCCTATAACTGCACCATATCGGGGTACTGAGTCAGCAATTCGTCATAGGTTAAAACGTCGCCGGGGTCTTGCGGTGTCCAAATTATTTCAAATACTTTGACGTACTCAGCAGGCATCGAAGCCAGCTTTTGCAGTGCAAGCTGTAACTCCTGCACGCTATGAACGGCTGGGAAGAGCGGTTGGTCGTGGGCGCTGCCGACCAAGAGCGTGATCAAAATATAAGAGGCAGGGCCTTTGTCAGGATTGACCGTAAAAGTTTTACTACTGCGGCGGCCACCCACATTGGTCAAGGTTTCAACACTGTATTTTGTCCGTTCTTGTAAAGAAAGGGTTGAGAATAGCGAATCGGCTTTCTCAAAACCATTCACTGTTTCAGAGCTGACCAACGCGTGCGACCAGTTTTCAGGGCTACGCAGCAGAGCCAGTACCGATTCTTGCATGAGCTGCAATAGCCCAGTCTCAGTGCTGGTGTCGATCGCCTCCGCCATCTGATTCAAATCATCTTGAATGGAGCGTGCTTGAGCCAATAGCGCCACTTGCACTTTGCTCACTGTGAAGATGTCATTGAAAAGCTCCTGGTCACCCCGCTGGATCCCCGCTCTAGAGCCTTGGGTCAAGGCATGAATAAAAGCAAAGATCATCGGCAACCCGACCGAACCTAAGAGAAAAAGGATAATCAGCCCGACAATCCAGCTGCCGCCGCTCGTAACAGTGGTGGTTGGATAGGGAGAGCCATAACCGCCATAACCACCAGGTGGATAATAAACTGGTGGTGGCCCTGCCGGGACGGGCACAATCACTGGGCCGCCACCCCCGTAAGGCCGACTGGGCGACGAATAACCCCCTGAGTATCCCCCGCTGGGACGAGAGGATCCACCCCCCGATGAAGGCCGACTGGGCGACGAACTGCGCGGCGACGAACGAAACGAACCGCCTCCTGCTCGTCCACCACTGCGTTGCGCGAAAGCGTCAGCCCCCCAGGTCAGGCGAGTTGAGGTGAAAGCCGCTGGGGAAGTTGGCAGCCGCACACTCAAAGTGCTGGCCAGCAAGGTGCTGAGGGCGATCGCGCCCAAACGAATCACGGTGTTTCTCATAAGTTCTTGACGACAACGCACGCGACAGGCTCGACTTTATTTCTGTATCGGTTGCCCCCATTCTATCCAGGGTTGTCAATCTCTTGACGTTTCTGTTGCTTGGGAGGGATCCATTTCGAGTTGCCACTTGGCGTACAGATCTGGGCGGCGATCGCGCGTCCGTTGAATCTGCTGCTCTAAACGCCATTGAGCGATCGCGGCATGATTGCCCGATAGCAGCACAGGCGGCACCTCAAACCCGCGAAATTCAGGCGGACGGGTGTATTGCGGATAGTCGAGTAGCCCTTCTTCAAAACTTTCTAGCTTGAGTGAGGCTTCTTTCCCCACAGTGCCCGGTAAGAGGCGGGTGACGCCATTAATCAGCGTTAACGCCGGAATTTCGCCACAAGTGAGAACAAAATCCCCTAACGAAATCTCACGCGTTACCAGATTTAAAACTCGTTCATCAACTCCTTCATAATGTCCACATATAATCACCAATTGCTCACAATTCTCAGCAAATTGTTGGAACATTTTTTGGTGCATCGTCTCCCCTTGCGGGGTTGTTAAAATCACTTCTCGACGGGGCAAAACGGGTAAGGATTCCACGGCTGCAAAGATCGGTTCTGGCTTGATCAACATGCCGACACCGCCGCCATACGGCTCGTCGTCAACTCGATGGTGCTTGTCTGTGGTGAAGTCACGCGGGTTTGTTAAATGGACGCTGGCAATCGCTTTTGCCAGGGCTTTACCCAGCAAACCAGACTGCAAAGGTGACGTAAAAAAATCGGGAAAGAGCGTGACAATATCGAAGCGCATGGAAGAAAAAGGGATTAGGATTTTTTACAATTAAGCAAAGGTTCTTTGAGGGAATCTGAGATGATCAAGACAAGGGTATTGTCTAGAATGACAGCCTCTGACTATATAATTATTCGGGCGTGTGCGAAGTTGTTATAACGTCTACCCCCTTTGCTCGTCTGCTTGCTTATGCCTCTGCTTAATTTTTATCCCATTCAATGCAGTGGTCAGGTGCACACATGAACAGGAGTAGTGTCCCCACTTCGGTCATTCGCTGGCTGGAGCGCCTTTTGCATGTTCCGAGCGATGGGAAAACGGCACCGCCTAGCTTAGAGAGTCAGCTTTTTGGAGAGAAAATGCCCCAGTCAACAAAAACCGCCATTCTGATTATTGGGGGTGCGGAAGACAAGGTGCATGGGCGGGAGATTTTGCACAATTTCTTCGTCCGTTCGGGTTCGACAGACGCACGCATTGCCATTATCCCTTCTGCTTCCCGGGAGCCTGCCATTATCGGCGATCGCTACCGCACGATCTTTGAAGACATGGGCGCTAAAGGCATTGAGGTGCTTGACATTCAAGACCGTGAGCAGTGCAATGATGCGCTCATGCAGAGTTATGTCGAAAATTGCACGGGCGTCTTTATGACGGGAGGTGACCAACTCCGGTTGTGTAGCTTATTGGCAGATACCCCCATCATGAACAAAATTCGAGAACGGGCGCAACGGGGTGAGATTACGCTAGCCGGAACGAGTGCGGGTGCTGCCGTGATGGGCTATTACATGATTGCCGGAGGGGGGAGTGGCGAATCTCCCAATCGGTCCTTGGTTGACATCACAACGGGCTTAGGCATTATTCCAGAATTAGTCGTTGACCAGCATTTTCACAACCGCAATCGAATGGCGCGGCTCCTCAGTGCGATCGCGGCACATCCCGACCGGGTTGGGCTGGGCATTGATGAAGACACCTGTGCCTTGTTTGAAGGCGATGGCTCGTTTGAAGTCATCGGCAGAGGCTCAGTGACCGTTGTAGACCCGGCTCAAATGTCTCACAGTAATTATGCTGAAACAGGTCCGTCTGACCCGATTAGCATTTGTAGCCTCAAGTTACATATTTTATGTCACGGAGGTCGCTATGATCTTCGTAAGCGAAAACCACTCGTTGGTAACCAAACGGTTTCCTAACTGGTGCGTCAATCTCAGCTCTGGTTACTGCTTTAGCCCCAACTCAGTCTTTCTAGTTTCAAGGTTTTGCCTAACTCTCTCAAACAAAACTGTTCACTGTGGACAGTTCGCGATGCATTTAGGGCTTGAAACTAGGATGTTGCTTTTCTTAAGCCCCTTACCCTTAGATTAAGTCGGCAAGCACTACCTGTAACTCTCGGTCGGATTTTCTCGAATAGCATCATGAGAATACTTAAAGTTCAGACATTGCGCGGCCCGAATTACTGGAGCATTCGACGTCACAAGTTGATTGTTATGCGGTTAGACCTGGAAGAGTTGGCAGAGAAACCCTCTGACCAAATTGCCGGGTTTTACGAGGGGTTGCAGCAAGTATTGCCAAGCCTGGTTGAGCATTATTGCTCTCCGGGGTGCCGGGGCGGTTTTTTGAGCCGGGTGCAAGAAGGCACGATGATGGGTCACATTGTTGAGCATGTCGCTCTAGAGTTACAAACTCTGGCAGGTATGCCAACTGGCTTTGGTCGTACCCGCGAAACGGCAAACTCAGGCGTGTATCAGGTCGTCTACGAGTATATGGATGAGCAAGCCGGTCGTTACGCTGGGCGTGCAGCTGTTCGCCTCTGCCAGAGCGTTATTGACACAGGCGGCTATCCACAAGAAGAACTTGAGCAAGACATTCGAGATCTGCGCGAGATGTGGGCCGATGCGTCGCTGGGGCCAAGTACCGAGGCGATTGTTAAAGAAGCGGAAGCACGAGGTATTCCCTGGACTCAACTCAGCGCCCGCTCGATGCTGCAATTGGGCTATGGGGTCCACCAAAAGCGGTTGCAGGCGACTCAAACTAGCTACACAGGCATTTTGGCCCTGGAGTTGGCGTGCGACAAAGAAGGCACCAAACGTATTTTGGGTGACTCAGGTGTACCCGTACCACGTGGCACGGTGATTGCCTACCTCGACGAGTTAGAAGAGGCGATCGCGGATGTCGGTGGCTACCCGATTGTGATCAAACCGTTAGATGGCAATCATGGGCGTGGCATCACCATTGACATCAACACATGGGAAGAGGCCGAGGCTGCTTATGACGCGGCTCGTGAAGTGTCTCGCGATGTGATTGTTGAGCGATTTTACCGGGGCCGTGACCACCGCGTTTTGGTTGTGAACGGTAAAGTTGTTGCGGTTGCCGAACGTGTTCCTGCCCATGTCGTAGGGGATGGGCGCTCAACGGTTGAAGAACTGATTGATCGAACTAATCAAGACCCACGGCGCGGTGACGGTCACGCGAATGTGCTGACCAAAATCGTGATGGATCGCACCAGTTGGCAATTGCTAGAGAAGCAAGGCTATACGATTGATTCGGTGCTGCCAGAAGGGCAAGTTTGCTACCTGCGGGCGACAGCGAACCTTAGCACTGGTGGTATTGCGGTCGATCGCACGGATGAGATTCACCCTGAAAACGTCTGGCTGGCGGAGCGGATCGTTAAAATTATTGGCTTAGATATTGCGGGTATTGATATTGTCACGACAGATATTTCTAAGCCGCTCCGCGAAGTCGATGGGGTGGTGGTAGAAGTAAATGCGGCTCCCGGATTCCGAATGCATGTCAGCCCTAGCGTGGGCATTCCTCGTAATGTGGCTGAACCTGTAATTGATATGCTGTTTCCGCATGGAACGGCTAGCCGTGTGCCGATCATTGCGCTGACCGGGACAAATGGCAAAACCACCACTACCCGCCTGGTAGCCCACATCTTCAAGCAAACAGGGCAAATCGTGGGTTACACCACCACCGATGGCACCTACATTGGCGATTACCTGGTTGAGCCAGGTGATAACACTGGGCCACAAAGTGCCAACCTGATTTTGCAAGACCCCACCGTTGAAGTGGCGGTGCTAGAAAGTGCGAGAGGCGGTATCTTGCGATCGGGTCTGGCGTTTGACGCGTGTGATGTTGGGGTGGTCTTAAATGTGGCTGCTGATCACCTGGGTTTAGGCGATATCAATACGATTGAGCAAATGGCCCGCGTGAAAAGCGTTGTGGCTGAAGCCGTACTTCCCAAGGGGTATGCTGTGCTGAATGCGGATGACCCGTTAGTGGTCAACATGGCAGAGCGCGTTAAGGCTCAAATTGCCTACTTCTCAATGAATCCTGACAATCCTGTGATTCAAAATCACACTAAGCAGGGTGGTCTAGCGGCGGTGTATGAGAGTGGCTATCTCTCGATCTTAAAGGGCGACTGGACGCTGCGGATTGAGCAGGCGGTAAATGTGCCCCTCACGATGGCAGGCCGCGCTCCTTTCATGATTGCGAATGCACTGGCTGCAAGCTTAGCTGCGTTTGCCCACGGTGTGCGGATTGAAGATATTCGGGCGGCATTAGCCACCTTCCGCGCCTCGACCGACCAAACTCCCGGACGGATGAACCTGGTCAACCTGGGTAAATTCCATGCGCTGGTCGATTATGCGCACAATCCCCACAGTTACGAGGCTTTGGGTGGATTTGTGCGAAACTGGCCGGGTGAACGGATTGGGGTCGTTGGGGGGCCAGGCGATCGCCGCGATGAAGACTTTGTCACCTTGGGTAAGCTCTCAGCCCAAATGTTTGACCGCATCATTGTCAAGGAAGATGATGATAATCGCGGTCGGACCCGAGGAGATGCGGCACGACTCATTTCAGAAGGGATTGAATCGATCAATCGTCAGTTTCCCTATGAAGTGGTTTTAGACGAGACAACTGCGGTTCAAACGGCGCTTGGGTCAGCTTCGCTCAATAGCTTGGTGGTTGTTTTACCCGAAAGTGTTAGTCGAGCGATTAAGCTGATTGAGTCCTATCAACCTGCCAGCCCGCCTGCATCAAATGGTTCACCTGCGGTCACGCCAGATGTGGCTGTGGGCGAAGTTGTGCCCGCAGCGGAAGTGGCTCCGGCTGAGGTGACGACTCCGGTTGAGCCTGAGATGACACAACCTGTTGAGTATGTGACTCGCATATCCGGTACCTAGACCCAATCTAGACGCTATACCAGTTTCAATTGAGAAAGCGACAAAGCTCACGCCGAACCGAGCCGCCTCACTCCCCTGATGCTACGTTGAGAGTACATCTCCGCAGGGGATTAGGGGGATGGTGGAGTTTGGGGGAGGTTTGGCTGTCGCGATCGCCAATCAAAGCCATAGTCATCCTAGTTAGGACAGGGTGCAGAGGCTTCAACTGAGTCTCAACCCCTACACTTCCACGCTTCCACTCTCCATCCTGCCAATCTCCTAAGCCACTTGGCGACAGCTATAAGTCGGTATTTCTATTCCCGGTGCTGAGTTCGTTGAGCGTGGCTTTGGTGTGTCAGCAACCGGGAGTTTGGGTTGAGTGTGACTAGGCAAACAGTTGGTTTGAGAGGCGATCGGCATCTGCAACCAGCTTCTCAGTTGCAGGAGTTTTTGTGCCGTTGAGGGCAACTTGCAAGGCCGGGAGGTTCTCATGCAGTTGCTCGACGAGCCTTTGCACCTGGTTGGCAAAGTCAGCGTCTTGATTCATCTGACGCAAAATCTCAGTTTTATACGCTTGCAGGTGCAATGGGTTAGGGTCGGCTTGAGCCAGTGTCAAAGCGACTTCGGTGTGGGTCGATTTCAGCTTGCTTGCAACCTGCTGGCGCAACTCCTGCAAAATCGCTTGGTTGTCAGCACTCAGCGTAACAGCGGCTCTTGTAGACAACTGATGGACAAGCGGCGGCAACGTGTAGGTCGCAACTGCATCGATCACCGAAGCATCCCGCACGACGGTCGCTTCATCAACCTCTGGTCTATCCGTAGATGGCTGGTTTTGAGCAGGTGTTTTGGGCTGAAAGTATTTACCAAAAGAATTCGCAAGTTGGGATAAACGCTCAACCATGATTTAGACTCCTAATCTGACTAAAACGGGGTCGAGCCTGTGCCATCGTTACCGAACCTGCGAGCATCGACCTTCTGTTTCAGTCTGCCGTAGGGGAGCGATCGCCGCCTACTCAAAACCGTGGTAGAAAACCGATGGTAGAAGTGGGCATTTCAACCCCCATTAAAGAATGAACCTGATGTGATGGCGATCGCGTTGGCTGGGGTATGCTGCTGGTTATATGGAAACCTTTCTGACTCTTTTCATCACTGTCATTGTGTTTGCCCTCGGCGCGGCGATCGGCAGCTTTTTAAATGTAGTGGTCTATCGTTTGCCTGCGGGCCTGTCCCTACTCTATCCGCCTTCCCGCTGTCCTAAATGTTTGCACCCCCTCCGGGCGCGAGAAAATGTGCCCGTTTTGGGCTGGCTTTGGCTGCGTGGCCGTTGTGCCCATTGCAAAACCAAAATTTCGGCTCGTTATCCAACAGTTGAGGCGGTGACGGGGCTTTTGTTTGTGCTGGTGTTTGGGTTATTTGGCGTTTCCTGGCAGACCATTGGCTACTGGACTTTCTTTGCGTGGCTGGTCGCACTCGCGTTGATTGACCTCGACACGATGACCTTACCGGATCCGTTGACCCAATCGGGGCTAGTGGTTGGTTTGGCTTACCAGGCGATCGCGGGTTGGCAGACCACAGGGAGCTGGGTGGGAGCCATCCAATATTTAGTGGGAGGCGTGATCGGTGCGGTGCTGGGCATCTGGCTGCTGGATGGGATCGCCCTCGTCGCTTCCGTCGCTCTGGGCCAAACCGCGATGGGGGCTGGGGATGCCAAATTAGCTGCCATGATGGGCACCTGGCTCGGTTGGAAGTTGCTGCTACTGGCTGGCTTACTGGCCTGTGGGCTGGGTGCAGTGATTGGGGTGGGCGCAATCACGCTGGGTCTGCTACGGCGGCGTCAAGCCATGCCGTTTGGGCCGTTTTTAGCTTTAGGCGCGATCGCGGCAGCACTGTGGGGCGATCGCGTTCTCAGCTTCTATTTCAGCCTTTTTACCAGCAATCCTGGTTTATAAGACTCCCAACTTTTGGCTAGCTGGAATAAGTGGGTTGGCAATTTGAGCTGAAGCCAGCTTACGGCTGCGATCGCGCCGCCACTTGCGCCAACAGCGGTTTGCGACCGAGCAGCCCGACCATTAGCTTCAGTGCCAACACCTTCATCAACGGCACGTGCCGCATCACAAACAAACCCATGCGACGGGCGACAACCAACGGCAACCAGTTATTTGAAAAGGTGCGATTGAGAATATCTGTGAAGCCCAAAATCGTGAGGTTTTCTAGATTCCGCCAGCGCTCGTAGCGACGTAACACACGCAGTGAACCAATATCTTCCTGGCGCTGGTGAGCCGCCACTAACACCTCTGCCAGCGCTGCCGCATCCCGAAAGCCCATATTCACGCCTTGCCCCCCCACCGGATGGCAACAGTGGGCGGCATCTCCAATCAGCGCCAGTCGAGGTTGCACATACTGGCGGCTATGCTGCAACTGCACTGGAAAAACGTAGCGATCGCCGACCAATTCCAGGTTTCCCATCTGATCGCCATAGCGCTGCTGCAAGCGTTGCATAAATTGCTCTGGTTCCAGGTTCAAGATCGCTTCTGCTTCTGCTTTGGGGGCTGTCCAAACAATGCGGCAGAGGTTGTCAGGCAGTGGCAAAATGGCAAACGGACCTTCCGGTTGAAAGCGCTCGTAGGCCGTGTTTTGGTGCGACTTCTCTGGTCGAATAAACGCCACGACACAGGCTTGCCAATATTGCCAACCTACAGTACGAATTCCGGCAGTGTGGCGAATGGGCGATCGCGCCCCATCTGCTGCTACCAACAACTGAGTCTTAATTTGCTGGAGTTGCCCGTCTTGGCGAACCGTTAGATAAACAGCATCGGCCTGATAATCGGTTTCGACCAGCTCCACCGGACACAGGTAAGTCACATTTGGACACTCTTGTAAAAACTCTCTCAGAGCCGAAAGCAGCACCCCATGTTTAGCAACATAGCCAAGCGCCTCTGTCTGCAAATCGGGCTGCACAAATGAGACGACCTGCGGTGACGCCCCATCTGACAGGCGAATCTGCTCAATGGGATTGACCTGGGGGCGCATCTTCTCCCAGACACCAATGCCCTGAAAAATGCGACTGGCCAACAAATTTACGTGGTATGCCTGCCCCTTTGAAGCCGCGATCGATGCTTCGCGAGCTTCAATCACAGCCACTCGCAAGCCTGACTGCTTCAGCGCCGTTGCGAAGGTTAACCCGACCAGGCCACCACCCACTACTGTGATGTCGTAATCAAAAGAGGGAAGGGCAGATACTGAGCTTTTAAGTTGGGGCTGGCGCGTTGCAGTAGGCATGGAGTAAGGTTTAGCAAGCCAAAGTTTTGTTACAACTTTATTCTGACGCGATCGCGCCTCGAAATTCAAGCTCAGTATCAATTTCCTGGTGTTGCTGAGGGGCGATAGGATTGTCGGATGGGCATTTTCCCAGTAGGGGCGTTTGGCCAAACGCCCTTACCGAGTATCTGTATGCGATTAGTAGCGCCCAAGGTTCTGGATACCAAACGCCCTTGGGTTATTTCCCCAGTAGGGGCGTTTGGCCAAACGCCCTTACCGAGTATCTGTATGCGATTAGCACCGCCCAAGGTTTTAGATGCCAAACGCCCTTACAGAGCATCTATGTGCGATTAGCAGCCCCAACAACCTGCCTGGTTTCAGGCAGCCGAGGAAGATATGTTTTTCTGTGAGACGTGGTAAACACAGGGCGAAAAGCCGCGCCTAACGCCAAAACTCATCGACCTCTAACCCTGCTAACTCATCCTTCAACTCTTGGAAATAATCGCTTTGAGTAATCTGCGCCACATCTTTTTGGCGTTTTTGTTGGTCAATCTCAATTTGCAACTCTTCTAACTGCTGCTTGAGGTCGGCTTCGAGTTGCTTCCGTTCGGTAATGTCTTCAACAATGCCCTCGTAGTAAAGCAAATTGCCAACCTTATCTCGCACCGCGCGGGTATTTTCCTCGATCCAAATAATGCTGCCGTCTTTGCGATAAATCTGATACTCGCGGTTTTTGACCGCATTAGAGGCTTCCATCACGCGCTTAAACTCATTGCGCCCATTCGGATCTACATATGTCTGGGTGTCAATTGACGTAATGCTTTGCACCAACTCTTCGGGTGAGTCATAGCCATAGATGCGAGCCAACGCCGGGTTGACCTTGAGAAAACGCCCGTCTGTTGAAGATTGAAAAATGCCTTCTAGGGCGTTTTCAAAAATGCTGCGGTAGTTTTCTTCGGCGATCCGTAGGGCTTCTTCAGCTTGCTTGCGATCAGTAATATCCCGAACAATAAAGATCACCTCATCGTCGCCACAACGAACCACACGACCTTCAAAGTCAGCGACATTTGCGCCATCTGAAAACTCATACTCGATCGCCTGTGTTTCACCCGTTGCGATCGCCCGCTCAATCGCTTCCATATACTTGTGGGCCACCTCGACGGGCAAAATGTCATAAACACTCTTCCCAATCCGGTTTTCGCGAGTTGCATTTAGGATGTTTTGCTTTGCTTCAACTACATCGAGATAAATGCCGTCTTTTCTCAGGCACAAAATCAAATCGGGAATCGCCTTCAAAAAGGCGCGGTTTCTAGCTTCACTCTGGCGCAGGGCTTCTTCGGCTTGCTTGCGATCGGTGACATCAATGCCAACCGATACAGTGGCAGCTCCTTGCTGATATTTTTGAGCAGCCAACAGAAAGTACTTTTTTGTGGCACCCCCGCTAATTTCAATCACTTGAGAAGCAGCCTCTTGCGGACTAACGATAAACTCTCGCATAAACTCAGCAAACTGAGCACTGCCTTTGAGAAAGCCAATTTCTTGACCGATAAAAGCCTCTTGCGAAAGATGCCAATTTTCAGCGAGATGCCGATTCACACCGAGGTAAATTCCGGTTGAGTCGATCCACGAAATGGCTCCTGGTACAGCATTTAAAATTGCTTCGAGCTGGTCTTTTGCTGCTTCTAACTCGCGCTCGCGGAGCTGCACCGTTTGAATCATCTGGCTAAACACCCGGGCAAGATGCCCCAACTCATCGGGACGTTCGGCAACCTGGTCTAAACTCGTCGCATCAAAGGCATCGTTTTCAACAGCCGCCGCTGCATCTGTCAGCACGTTCACCTGCTGCAAATACTGAGACATTTGTTGATTTTTTGCGCTGATTTCTAAATTGGCGCGCCCCAATGCAACATTGCGTTCATCGAGCGTCTCCATTGCGAGCTTATAAACTTGAGCCTGCGATATTAACAGGGTTTGCAACTCTAAAAGCTTGTACGAGTTATCTGCCAGTTGCACCACGACAGGCTCATACATCTCATCGGGCGATCGCGCCAAACATTGCTGCACAGCATCTGAGATCAGGGTGCTAGCCGCAAGAATCAGCGGTTTGACTGGCATACATTCATGTAACTGAGCTAGCGATCGCTGAAGAAACAACTCTCGCCCATACACCCCACTCAAAATCTCTAAAAACTGGCGGCGTGACATCATCCCCGCAAACGTGCCCTGCCGCTTCAAAATGGCACCGGGTAATGCCGGATTTTGGTTGAACTGATCGTAAAGTTGCTGCGAAAGGCAGGCCACCTCGATTTCAAACCCCTCCAGTGGTAACTCACCCAACGTTGCTTCCAGGCGCAGGCGATCGGGCGCAGGCACCGTGCGATGAGACTGAGGGGGTGAGTCTGGGGTTTCACGCATGGGATTTGAGGCGATAAACGGCGGTGATTGACGGTTCAAACGGAATGAGACGGTCAATGACCGTTACCAGGCGCCATCTGCGGGCCGACCGTTCATCCATTCTTCCAGGTCTCGGTCTGGCTTGGCTCCGTTAAACAAGTGCAAGCCAAAGTCTTTAGCGAGGTCTTCGCAGACTTTAATGCCGCGTACGCTATTGCCTTTCTCATCAAGTGGTGGCGAAAAGGTGCCAATCCCAATTCTGCCGGGCACGACTGCCGTAATGCCACCCCCAACGCCACTTTTTGCTGGAATGCCGACGCGATACGTCCACTCGCCAGAGTAGTCATACATACCGCAGGTCAGCATCACACTAATCACATCTTGCACATAGCGTCCGTCGATCGCCCGTTCTTGCGTGATTGGGTTCACACCGTTGTTAGCCAGGGTCGCAGCCATCATGGCCAGATCCCGACTGTTGACTAAGATGGAGCATTGTTGAAAGTAGAGATCGAGTGTTTCATCAATGCGATTGGTGATCATGTCAAAGTTCAACATTAAGTAGGCGATCGCTCGGTTGCGGTTGCCGGTTGCCCGTTCTGATAGAAACACAGGCACATTGATGTCGAGTTCGCGCCCGGTGTAGCGCTTAAACATGTCTAAAATGCGCTTCAGCCGTTCAGTGCTGCCTTTGCCTTTGATCATGTCGGTCGTGGCGATCGCGCCAGCATTCACCATCGGGTTGTAAGGACGATTCGTTTTTTCATCCAGCACAATCGCATTAAACGCCTCACCCGTTGGCTCAACGCTGACCTTGCTGTTGACGTACTCACGCCCGTGATCTTCTAACGCTAAGCCGTAAACAAACGCCTTTGAAATAGATTGAATTGTGAATAGGCTGGTGCAATCGCCCACTTCAAAAACCTGACCGTCTACCGTGGCGACACAAATGCCAAACGATTCGGGTTTTGCGATCGCCAACTCCGGGATGTAGTCAGCAACGGCTCCATCCATCACGCCTTTGTATTGCTCATACAGATCTTGCAGATAACCCCGAAACGGAGAGGCCACCGCCTGAATCGAGCTAGCGAGCGACTCTAAGTTACTGGTTTCGACCATGGTTAGTTTGCCTCAATAATTTTTTGAGCCACTTTGCGAAATTCCTGGCTGATCGGGTGGTCCTGATATTTCACGCAGAAAACCCCCTCACTCGCGAGCTGCACCATATCTTCAGACAGCGGAAACAATCCAGCAACCGATTCGCTGTAGGTTTCTTCGATGCGTTGTCTAAGGGCATCACCATTTAGCAAGCTGTGGACTTTGTTGACAGCCAGCATGAGATTACGCACTTTAAGTTGACGCGCAACATCAACAGTAACGGCTGTGCCCTGGTAGTCTTGCTTGTCGGGTCGCAAGATAAGAATGAGAATGTGGGAAATGGCGATCGATAAAAAGGTCTCTTTGGATAGACCAGGATGAGTATCAATAAAGAGATAGTCAAGCTCTAGACCTTTCACCAGCTTGCGAAACCCGTCGTTTAGTAGCTTGACGTCATACCCATCTTTGAGAATTTTGGCTATGTCGTCGGCTCGCACGCTGGCTGGCACTAAAAACAACTCGCCTGCATCTGTGATGCCAACATTAGAGCTAATGTTGTAAGCCGCATCTTGAATCTCGCAATCGCCCCAAAGATAAGAGTTGAGGGTCTTGGTCGTCTGCTCAGGCTCTAGACAAAAGAGGCTATGAATGCCGGGAGAAGGAAGGTCTGTATCAATGACACCGACACGCTTCCCAGTCATAGCAATCGTTGTTGCTAAATTAGCCGTGAAGTTCGATTTTCCGGTTCCCCCTCGGTAGGAATGAACTGAGACAACTTTAGGCATGGACTAATTTTTTGCCATATAAATTCAATCTCGTCTAGCCTCTCGCGATGGGAAATAGGGTTTTGTATTCGGAGATACGTTTTATTGGAACTTAAGCTTTTCTTGGTAAGGAGGAGACAGGAGGCCGCAGGGGGATTGATCTGCGATCGCCCGCAAGTCCACGCGGAGCTGAGCTAGAGTACGATGAAATGCAGATTGTCCCATGAAGGATTTGCCAGATGTTGCCAGTCATCTACTCAGATGAGTTTTTGATGCACGATACCGGAGATTTTCATCCTGAGCGTCCGGCTCGGTTAACCGCGATTAAGCAGGCTTTAGAGGCAACTCCCTGGAGCAGTCAGTTAGAGTGGCGCAAACCAACGCCAATTGAGCAGCGTCCGGTGTTAGA
Source organism: Leptolyngbyaceae cyanobacterium M33_DOE_097 (assembly GCA_015296075.1). Lineage (GTDB taxonomy): Bacteria > Cyanobacteriota > Cyanobacteriia > Leptolyngbyales > Leptolyngbyaceae > DSRU01. The sequence continues at coordinate 39,614 of DVDV01000099.1, forward strand.
AGCGGTGCAACAAGTGCATGATCCCAGTTATGTCAATGGCGTGCGGATCTTGGCAAATCGGGGTGGCGGTTATCTAGACGGGGATACGCCCATTTCACATCGCAGTTATGAGGTCGCGATGCTGGCTGTGAGTGCCTGGTTGGATGGGGTCGATGAAGTCCTGCACTCAGGCAAGCCTGTGTTTGTGTTGGCGCGACCACCGGGGCACCATGCCACTAAAAATGTCGGGATGGGGTTTTGTCTTTTCTCAAACGCGGCGATCGCGGCGCATTATGCCTTACAGCAAGCGGGCATTAACAAGGTCGCCATTCTCGATTGGGATGTGCATCACGGCAATGGCACCCAAGATCTAGTTGAGCGCAATCCCCAACTGGCTTACTGTTCGTTGCATGAGTTTCCTAACTATCCAGGAACGGGGAATGCGACAGAGCAGGGGTTTCACCAGAATGTTTTGAATGTGCCAATGGCTCCGGGAAGTGCCATGCCCGACTATGACCAGGCATTTCAATCACAGGTGATGCCATTTTTAGAAGCGTTTCAGCCTGATCTGTTGATTGTGAGTGCGGGGTATGATGCTACGGCGGCTGACCCGCTATCGCGTATCTGCCTGCTGCCAACGGACTTTGGCGTGTTTAGCCGCTACTGTTTGCAGTTCACTTCCAAGATCCTGTTTGGGTTAGAAGGTGGCTACGACTTAGAGGCGATCGCGCAGGCCGTTGTGGCAACCCTAGAGCCGTGTGTGGCTTAAGGTAACGCTTCAGCGGCACAGGTCGCCAAGGTCACTTAATCGAGCGTGACGATGCCACGTCGCAACGCCACAAGCACCGCCTGGGTGCGATCGCTGACGCGCAACTTGCCCAAAATGTTGTTGACATGAAATTTGACCGTGCCTTCGGCGATCGTCAGGGCACTGGCGATTTCTAAGTTGCTCATACCCTTGGCCATGAGTTTCATCACATCTTGCTCGCGATCGCTCAGTTGCGGATTCTCCATCCGTTCAATCAGCTTCAGGCTGACCGCATTGGAGAGAAACTTGTGCCCCGCATGCACACAGCGAATGGCCTTGAGCAACTCTTCACACGAACTGTCTTTCAGCAAATATCCCTTAGCCCCTGCTTGAATTCCCTGATAAATATCCTCATCACCATCGTAGGTGGTCAAAATAATAATTCGAGCATCTGCAAACTCCTGGCGAATTGTGCGAATCGCCTCAACTCCACCAATACCGGGCATCCGCAAGTCCATCAGGGTGACATCTGGGCGTACTGCCCGAAACTGCGCGATCGCCTCTGCGCCATTACTGGCTTCACTGACTGTTTCCATGCTCGACTCATACTTCAGCATCAGGGCTAACCCGTGCCGCACAACCGGATGATCATCCACAATCAAAATTCGGATTGGCTTTGCGCGATTTTGGTTTGCGTTCGTTGCCAAGTGCTGTGAGTGGCGAAGTTTGGAGGCTGAAGAAAGTTCCATTGCTAACTCGTTTGCTGAGGGCGGTTCAGAATATTGCTATCTAAGAGAAGTGAGGGTGATCAATGCAGAGAAAACAGCAAAGAAAATAATGCGGACTGGGATCACTGTGAAAGAATTGAGTATTTTTAATCACATTTTCAACGCTTTTTATAGAGATTTCTAAGTTAATTAATGCCTAAATTAGCGCAGAGAGTCAGATATTTGAGAAGAATGATCTAAAGGAAATCTTACAATCTACCTGAAGCCGCTAAAACTTGATGGTAATCAAGTTTTTTACAGGTGAAATGTGGAAAGATCAGGCTAAATTACTCCTATCGAAGAACGTATGCGTTTGAAACCTTTTTAGTCTATCTGTTTGATTCCAGTTAATCGGCCTCCTCAAAAGTGAAAGTCGCGTTTAGGGGTTGAAACTCATTGGTATTAGTTATTGGAGTGTATGAGTGTAATGTGCCAGTGAAAGTTTCAGCAACGATCGCCCGAAGACCAAGCGATAGAAAATTAAGCTTTTCTTAAGACTAAATCTGTGTTGCTTTAAATGGAACTGTTCTTTTTCTGACCGATATTTTTATCTGATTCTAAACCATACTGGTCAAAAGTTAAGGTTGAACTTAAGCCAATTGATAGGCTGTGAATTCAACCCCCTTGTGCCAAAGTTTTTGGCTATCAACCAGCGACGATACTTCGATTGATTTGGTAAATTTTAACTGTTTTTAAAAGCCAGGTATCTGTTGGTTTAGTGATGCAAAAGATGGATGCTTCTCTAATGTTTCACTCTCAGGCGATCGCCCTTAAAAATTATCTTTTCAATTGATTTGTCCGTTGTTTCAGTTTCGTTGAGAGAATTTTATGGCTGTTTCTTTGCCAGTCAATGATTCACCCCAAACCGCACAAAGCTTAAAGCCCCAACAACGCAAGCGTTTAATTGTCCTCTCAGGAAGTGTTGTCGGTCTATTGGTGGGTGCTTTTATCTGGCAACAGGCAACACGCTACGAAACTTCTCAAAACGCTTATGTCACGGCTGAAATTCACCCGCTTAAGGCGCATCTAGTCGGCAGCACTATCGTTGTCTCGCAGGGCGATCGCGCGGCATTAAATCAAGCTGCAATCGTACTCAAACTTGAAAATCATTCGCCTGAGTTGATGTTTCAACAGACGCAAGCGGCGATCACGAGTGCCCAGTACCATTTAGAGCTGGCGCAGCTGCGGTACACCCAATTAACGACCGAGTTTCCAGAAGCAGCTAAACCCCAAACGCCTCTCCCTAACACGCTGCACAGCTTGACGCAAATGAGCGACCGCTTGACTCAACTGAGATCGCGCGTCTTGTTGACGCACTCGCTACTGACCCAGGCAGAGGCCGACAGCGTCAAGGCCAACTTAGACTATCAGCAGTTTGCGGGGCTAGAAAGCTCGACAACATCAACTGAGACACAGGCTCAAAAAGCACGCGTTGCCTATGAAGCAACTCAACTCCGCCGCAACGAGTTGAGAACTCAAATGAACCAGTTACAAACCGATGTGGCTCAGCTTCAAAAGCAGTTGACAACCCTGATTAATCAGTTGATTGTGACGCGACAGCAAATGCCCCATGCACTCCCACCGCGATCGCTCACTTCACCCAGCCAGCCGACTATTTCAAAAATTGTCAATGCTATCTCAGAGTCGATTAATCAGCTTGAGAATGCAAAATTTCAGTTACTCAATACGAGTAATTTGATCCTAGGGCAAGCCCCATTAGCCGTCGTGTATCAGGAACCCTGGGTCGTCGCTGAGTTTGAACAAGCGCAGCAGATGAGAATTCAATCAGGACAGATAGTTGAAATACGATTAAAATCACGCCCAAATGAAACTTTTTCAGGAAAAGTGTTGCATCACTCAGTGTTCTCTCAAAAACGGAATGAGACAACAACGAAAGCTCAGTCCGGAACTGATCAGATGAAGGAAAAATACTTGGTCAAGATTATGATTGACAGTAAAGACTTGAGGACGCGCAGAGATGTCTTTGAACCAGGCGAAGAAGCTTCTGTGAAGATCAAAGTCTGGTAGACGACTGATTCAAAGCCGCTCACTTTTCCTGGTCTTTGCGTTGGCTCTCATAGAAGAGTCACAGCGGGCGGAACTGTTGAACGCCTCACAGAAGCGCCTGTGAAGTTGAGATACTAGCAGCCTACGGTGTAAGTTTGTCTATCCTTTACTTGTTCAAATTCCCTGGAAAGGTTGACAAGAGATGACTTAGATGGGAAATCTACCTGGGCAAACTATTTTGACAGTGAAATCAGGAGTGAATCGAACCTTCAAACATAAGGCTTGAGTCAGCCGAGAAAGTTCATGAGATCGCCGCGATCGCGACTGATAACTGCAATCTTTCTAGCGCTACGCATAATGTTTGGTACAAGAGAATTTGGGAGTTGCGCTCCTAGCCAGGGGTGGAACTCTTGCATCCCGTTCTAACTTTTTCCAGTACTGCTATAACGTTTCACAGCTCCGCATTAATTAGGGAAAAGATAAAAGATAAGTTACTCATTTTTCATAAATTTTTTCACTTGTTATATCTAGAAAATAGCCTTTTTCAACATTTCTCTGCTTTAAAGGATGGGGCGATCGCTCTTGCTTTGGGAGTAATGATTGAGCCATCAATAAGTTGATCGTTAAATTCCTTCTGGGTTTGATAAATGTTGTCTTTTACAGTGATACCTTAAAGCTATGAGATGGATTTTCTCACTGATTAAACGTATTCGAATTTAGATAACGCTGCTTTGTCGAAAGCGTGGAACCTAGAATCCGATAGAGTTTTGCGTCACTTCATCCGTGCTGTGAATAATATGAATTCACCTTCTTCGCAAGAGTCAAATCCTTACTTTCTGGTGGTTGATGATCACGAAGCGATTCTTAAAGGAACTGTTCCTGCGTTAAGAGAGCGGTACCCCAAAGCAAAAGTTTTGATGGCTCAAGATCGGCAGACGGCTCAACAAATTCTCAACCAATTTCCTTTAGATTTAGTGGTAGTTGATTTGAGCTTGCCAGAGTCGTTAGGGCAAGTTGCCAGTCCTGAAATTGGGATGCAATGGCTTGAGTTATTGATGCAGCATGCGGTTACAAAACCAAACATCCTAGTCGTCAGCACAAATATTAAACCGCTAGTCCGGCTAACTCCTAAGATCAATATTTACGAAGGTGGGTTTGTTGCAATGGACAAATCACTGCCGATTCAAGAGTTATTAAAATTGGCTGATTTATCCTTGCGCGGTTCGATTTACTTGCCGTTAGAGGTGCGATCGCGACCTGAGTTTGATCGCCGTTGGTTGGAGGTGTTAACTCTAAAGTTTCAGCATGGGCTGTCTGACCGCGCGATTCGTGAGCGGATGGGAATTGCTGAGCGAACGTTGCGTAACTATTGGGTTCGCATCCAGGATGCGTTAGAAGTGGTTGACGACCCCGATAAAGATTTACGAGTTCAAATTGAGTTGGCTGCGAGAGCAGCTGGACTTATTAATTAAGTCTTTTTTATTGATTTAATCGCTGAATCAAACGGTATAACGTCTGAGTAATGAGAAATTTTTAATTGTCACCTTAAAAGCACTTTGACCCCATCCTCTTATCTTTATCTCAACTGTGTTGACTCAGTTTTGGCAAAGTATTAAACAACGAGTCACAATGTTACGCGAAGTCGCTCTGCCAAGCGTTTTTTTGGTAGGGCTGATTATTTTTATTCGATTAGCCGGTCTATTTCAAGTTCAAGAGTGGATGGCGTTGGATACTTTTTCGCGGTTTTGTCAGGGCGATCGCCAAGAAGCTCCCGTTGTGATTGTTGGCATTGATGAAAATGATTTGAGGTCGGTTGGCAGTTTTCCAATACCGGATCGTGATATCGCGGCTGTTCTCCGCATTTTGCAAGCCTATCGTCCTAGTGTGATTGGCTTAGATTTTTTGAAAAATAGTCCTGTCGAGCCGGGGCACGCCGCACTCTTGCAAATGCTCAAAGATAACCCCAACATTATTGGCGGTGAGGTCGTTTTTAGTCGTGAGCCGTCGATGAATGTGCGACCGCTATCGGTGCTGTCGCCGGAGCGGGTTGGCTTTATTGATATGGTGGTCGATTTAGACGGCAAGCTCCGCCGCGCCTTTTTGGCAAAGGTCATTCAGCCGACGGAGATCAAATATTCGCTTCCCTTACGGCTGGCTCAATGGCATCTCGCGCTGCAAAAAATGCCCTATGAGCTAAGTTTGCAAGCCAATCAACCGATTCAATTTGGCATGCTCAAATTGCCCTATTTTCAAGCAAATTCGGGGGCGTATGTCGGGGCTGACGCGATGGGCCATCAAATGATCCTCAATTTCTGTAGCAATCGCGGGCGCATTCGTACGCTGTCAATGACCAACGTTTTGCAGCAAAACTTTTCGCCTGAGTGGATCCGCGATCGCGTTGTGATTTTTGGCATGATTGCAGCCAGCGTCAAGGATGTTTTCTTTACATCAGCTCTTGAAATGACTTTGGCTTCTCCTTTATCGGCACCCCAGCAAAGTCAAACGCAGATCATTTATGGAGTTGAGGCACACGCTTATACTACTGCCCAAATCATTAATGCAGCCTTACATAATCAACCGTTGATTCAAACTTGGGCTGACTTTTGGGAGTATTTGTGGATTGTTTTTTGGGGTGGGATTGGCATTTTGCTGAGTGTTTTGTTGCAGTCTTTTTGGAAAAGTCTGATTAGCCTTTTAGTGGCAAGTCTTGGATTAATTAGTATTTGTTATTTTGCTCTTTTGCTGATAGGTTTGTGGCTGCCCTTAATTCCCGCGATCGCGGCACTTTTGAGCGCAGGTTTGTTAACTACTTTCTTTGATCAAGGCTTGCGCTTTGAGGTTGAGCAACGCCGACAAACCATTGAACGCACCTACGAAATGGTGCATAATGGGCCGCTTCAAATTCTGGCTGCTCTATTAAGAGATGTCAGTAGTAATGAGTTTCAAAATGACAGTTTAGAGCGCCAATTGCGCCGTTTAAATGAGGAATTACGGAGTCTTTTTGGTCATATTTATCAAGAAGTGTCAACAAATCAAGCAAGCCTCTATTTACGCGGTGATTTAGTAATCGATTTCAATCTACCGCTGTCAGATTTGCTCTACCAAATCTACAACCAAACCCGCGCCGAAGAATTACCTGGTTTCAAATCGATTCGCACGTTTATTCCTCCCAATTTTGAGGTGTTAAAACAGGCAAACTATAGCCTGACTCAAAAACGGGGACTGTGCCTATTCCTGCAGGAAGCGTTGATTAATGTCGGCAAACACGCGATCGCCCCTACCCGTCTGGATGTTGTTTGCACCGTAGAGTCAGGTTTGTATGTGTTGCGAATCATCGACAACGGCATGGAGCGATTAGACGCAGACGAACCCCAGGAAGGTCAGGGAACGCGGCAAGCACGAGCGATCGCGCGCGATTTGCGGGGGCAATTTAGGCGTCGTTCCAATACACCCCAGGGCACAATTTGCGAACTGCTCTGGCCACCCAAACGACCCTGGCTGCGATCGCCGCGTCGTTAGGGGATTTTGCCCGGATGCCGAAGTCGGCACGCAGTTTGCCTCAAAAGCCAATGATTTATCGCAGTCCTTAAGCAAGGATAGAGTCAGCAAAATTCACTTCTCAGGTGAGTCTATGGTAAGCGCCTTGCAGGTTTCTAGAAGATATCGTGGCTTTGTTTTGACCCATCAAGGAATGGAGAAACTACAAGAACGAATTCAACAACTTGAAATGCGGACGCGCATTCGGCAAAGCCCCGGCATGATTGCCCAACGCGTTCAACTTACACAACCCGATGGCATTCACCCAATGACGGTGAGAAAACTGTTACGTCGTCAAAAAGGCGTGGACAAGCGATCGATTCTCTGCGTTTTTGAGGCGTTGCAGATTCAGCTCGAAGAAGGTGACTATGCCCATGCACGCTTTTGTTTTGACCTGGGTATGGCAGATGCGGCCTATTTTTAAGCCTGTTCTGGCTTGATTCACCCTGCTACTCAGCAAACGCAAAATCTGTCTCAAATCTGAAAGGATCCTCGGTCTTAAACGGCTGAGGCTTTTTTCTGTTCATGCCTTTATATTGGACTTTAGACTAAACGCGATTTTCCACTATATGTAAGGCCGAACAGCCGTTCGCCCCTCCTAAATATGGTGTATTTTTTGAATTAGTCCAAACTCCAGTTTATACAAACCAGTGAACACCGACATTTGATAAAAAACCTCTCCTGAAACCCAGAAGAGGTGTGATGTGAGTAACTGCTGGAGGAAGAATGTTGTAGGGTGCCTCAGTAAAACGCAATCCACTGTCTGACCTGCTTTTGATGCGTTATGGCTGCGCCTGACACACCCTGCTTGATTCGATTCGGAATTTTTAGTGAAGGTAGGAGTGGCCGCGATAGCTGAGTTGCAGATTAGAACGGGGTGCAACACGAGCCGCCGAGAAGTGAACCGTCGCGCCGCGGTACTTGCCAGTTCGAGTGGTGGGAGCTTGGGCAACTTCGGTCGAGGTGGATTGGTAGGGCTGGCCGAGGAATGTGAGTGTCATGGGGGCTTTCTCCGAGTTGTGTAGGTGGTGTTTGCCGATGAGTTAATCATGTAGTTTTCTTGGCTGAAACCAGGTGACGCAACACCGTGTTAGAGCGTGAACCTCCGCACTTATTTCTCTGATGGAAATCAACGTTCTCCACTAATCGCTATCACCCTTGCCGATGATCAGCCGCAACTCGCGCCGTGATCGAGATCACAATCCGTAGCGGAAAAGTGTTAGGGCACCCCCCGATCGCCCTTTCCTTATTCCTTCAGCATCGAAATTTAAGACAGAACTAATTCGGCGCAGACACTTTACAACTCGCAGCAAAAAAGTTCCTGATTCCTCAAACTTTCCGCCGAAATTGCTATTACGGCAGCATTGACCGGAGTTTTCATCAGTGCCATGTGATGCCTTTTCCCCATGACTCAACTGTTCCCCCTCCCTATAATTCAGCCTTTTGAGCGGTTACAAGTAACGGATGGTTTACGGATAACCGCCGATCGCTGGCAACGGGCACACGACTATCACCGTCACCGCCAAAACCTGCACTATCAGTCCGTTCATCAACCTGGTATTGTCTACGGGTTAGGAGTTTACCCGACGGTTGCTCCCGCCGATGTGCCCAGCAAATATCGCGATGGTTACTGGCTTCAGATTCAACCTGGGATTGCGATCGATGTAATGGGCAACCCGATCATCGTGCCAGAGCCGATAGACTTTCACATTACAACTCGCCCCACCACAGAAACGGTTGTGGTGTACCTGGTCTTGAGCTACGTTGACCCCACGGAATTGAAGGGGTTAGAGCGGCAAGAAATGGTACGCGAGACCTTTCGGATTGATGAGAAAAACTCACCTCCGATCGCGCGAGAAGTTGAGTTATGCCGGATTCAGCTCAGCCCGGATGGCGCCCAGCTAGAAGTACCCGGCGATGTATTTGCCCCTGGCTTCAATCAAATTGATGTGCGCGATCGCCTGAGCGTGCAAGCCCGTCCCCACACGATGGTGATGCTGGCAGAGGTCGTTCACCCAGATGATCCAACGGCTTATCGGCGTTCAACGCAACTGGCAAGCTTTGTGCGATCGGTGTCGCCACTCTATCCGGCGATGGGTGCCCAGTTAACGGCGCTTTCGCTCTATGAGTTACAAGCAACAACGACGCCCATCGATCTACTCTATTTCACGGGTGAGCAACCCTTTTTGCCAACCCAGACTGAAGCAACTGCCCTGCAAACCTATTTAGAACAAGGTGGTGTGCTGCTGGTAGATGTGCCTGCGACAGGTGCAGCCCTGGCAAAAAGCATGATGGATTTTGCTCAGTCAATTGGCACCCCCTTGCAGTATTTAGAACCCCCGTTACCGTTGCGGGCGATCGCCACGCCTGACCGTCAACATCCTCTGCGCACGTCGCCTTTTGTGTTTGCCCAGTTGCCTCACTTTGCTGAACAACCGATCCAGGTTTTGGTCGGGGGTGGCATCGTGCTGGTGTTGGGCGACCTGGCGAGTGCGTGGGGTGTGAGTGACGATCGCCTGCTGCCCCGCGAAATGATTCGCACTGCGCAAGAATTTGGCATTAATATCCTGAGCTTTGCCGCCAAGCGGAGAAATTGGATGCAACTGGTGCGATCGCCGCAACCCCTGACCTACTCGTCATCTAGCCCATTTGAAAGTGCCGCTGCTGTTCCCCGCAATGTGGGTGAAAAGCCACACTCGAAACAAATGGAGCGCATTATCGGGCAACTCTAACCCGTTGGCTCAGTGGGGCGATCGATAGTTTCTCCGAGTTCCTGTTACATCTCACTTATCAGGCAGCCTACCATGCCCAAACTCACCAAACTGATTGACATTGCGACCCCTGAGCAGATTGTGCCGCTAAAGCCGGGGCAACCTGCCGAGTTTGAAGTTGAAGTGGTCAATCAGAGCGACCAATTTGCTTCCTTTCAGCTTGAGTTAGAGTCTGAGGGAGCTGGCACAAGCTGGTATCGGCTATCGCCTGAAGTGTCGGCCAAAAAGCCACCGGGCAGCAAAACAACCTTTCGCGTCAAAATTCTTGATACCCCAGTCCCTGGCTTTGTCGGTCGCATGAATTTGCTGGTGCTGGTTAGCTCACCTGAGCTGCGTCAGCAAGAACGCCGGATTGTGCGGTTACAAATTGAGGCGAGTGCGGCGCGAGTGACGTTACGGGTCAGCCTGCCGACGCGCAACTTTGAGCAGCGACCCTACGATCGCTTTTTGATTCCGGTGATGGTGTACAACCCATCCAAGGAGCCAATTGTGGATGCGGTGTTACGCGTCACAGGCAAGGATGGCGACACCACCATTGAGCACTGGCTCGAAAATGCCGAAGAACCCTTGCCACGCCTCACGACGGGGACTCGCGAGTTTACCTTCCGCTGTCGCGTTCCTCGCCAAACTATTGCTTCCAATCACCTCTTCACTGTTGGCATTTACCGCAACGAAGAATGCCTTGACTCCGCCGAAGGGATTGTCAACATTCTGCCGGATGGCTACGTGGATTTTGTTTGTCAACCAGAGACGCAGCATTTGCGACACAACGGCTGGCTACCCGATCGCAACAACCGCACTGTTACTTATGAATTGCAGCTCGACAACCAGAGCAACCTGCCTCAGCAAGCACAGGTCAGGCTGGAACCTGTCGAAGGCCAATCAGCTTGCCAGTATTATCTGGAGGTCGCACCAACCCTTGACCCTGATGATTTCGAGCATAACGGTAATGGGCATCGGCCAACAAAGGTTTTGCCCTCTGCGACTCTGGTAGACCCCCTCCCTGAAGCTGAGCTTCCAACCAGAACCGGGGTCAGCTCTCCCTATACGCCGCTTGCACCCGCTCAAAAGCTGGTCTTTAATCTCGAAGTCAGCAAAAATCGGCGTCCCTGGTTGGGGTTGCCGCGCAAGTACCTGTTTCTGGTGCAGGCTGAGATGCAAGAGCAGCGTCTGGATGTGCGAAATGACACCCAACTTTTGCGCCTTTGGATTCACCCTCACATTCCCTTAAAGACTCAACTTCTCGGCGGTTTAGGATTGTTGGCGTTGCTCTGGTTCGTCTTAATCTCGCCTCTCTCAAAGCACAGCCGTGCGGTGAATTCGGTTCAGTTTAATGGGGCGGGCGATCGCTTGATTAGTGCTTCCGATGATCAAAGTCTAATGCGGTGGAATGTGGGGGGCTTTTTTAACCCGTTCACCCGCGCCAATTTAGGCGTGATTGGGCGGACAGGCAAAGCGGTGCGAGTCGCGCGTTACCGTCCTGTGAGTAACGATTTGGTCGCGGCGGGGCTAGAAAATGGCGACATCCAACTCTGGAGCGCGATCGCCCCAAAACAGCAGCCGATCAGAACCTTGACCCGTCAACGCGACGACCGGGTGCTGGATCTGGCCTTTAGCCGTGATGCCCGTTATTTGTTTAGCAGTCATGGCAGTGGCACCGTGCAGCAATGGCAGGTCGATCGCGTCTTGAGTACCCCCAGCAGCCTCGACCAGCAGGCCCTTGGCAGTACCCCCGCACTCGGATTCGCCGCCTACGCCCTGGCTCCGATTGGCACGAATGATCAGCTTGCGATTGGGGGGCAATTTAATCGATTGCTGTTGTGGAACTGGCAAACTAACACTCAAAAGCCACTCAACTATCCCCCTGGCAGCAAAGACGATTACATCCTCAGTTTGGCAAGCGCTGACTATCAGTCTGACCGACTGGCGGTTTCGGATAATCGCGGCAACATCACGCTGATGACATGCACTCAGGATACGTGCAACACGATTGAAGCGTGGCAGGCCAGCGATCGCCCGATTCATTCTGTCGCGTTTAGCCCCAATGGTTGTTACCTCGCCAGCGCTGGGGATGATGGCAGAGTCACGCTTTGGGGCATTGGCACGGATGGCAGACGCATCGCTGATTCCCGCACGGGTCGAGTGGTCGCTCGGCCTAACAGTCAAATTCGCAGCGTTTCTCTGGCTCAACATGAAAACCAACTCCTGGTTGCAACTGGCACCGAAGACACGAAAGTCCGCGTGACTCGACTGAATGGATTTAACCAGTCATGCGGGAGGCGATAACTAATGACCAAAGAATTACCGATTACCTCGACCTCCTCTAGCTTGGGGATGACCGTTGCTGACCTGTTTCTTTTGCCTGAAACGGTGCAAGCCTTGGCCCGCCTCTTTTTACATCAAAAGGAACCGCAGTCACTCGAAGCGATCGCGGCGCAGCTCAATCAGCCCGTGCCTGCCACCCAAACCCAACTTGAAACCATGATGCAACGGGGTTTGGTGGAGAAAGTCACGATCAACAATGTGACCTATTATCAGAAAGCGATCGGTCAAAAGCGGGGTGGTCAAATTGCCGAACAACTGTTTCAATCGTTGGCTCCTGGCTCGCCGCTCGCCGTGATTCGCAACCCAAGTGGTGAGCAACGGGTGATTGCAGGTGAAGAATTTTTCTTGTCAGTGACGATTAAGAATCAAGGACAATGGAGTGCCCTGGTCGATGTCTTTTTAGAAGAAGGCTCCGAACCTTACGAATGGTGTTTAGACCCCTGCGATCGCCTCGCGCTGGAACATCCCCCTCAACTGACGCTAGGGGCGATCAACACCTTTGATTTGGCAGAAACGGCTTCGGGTACATCGGGCGAGGTCTTATTTCACTTTCGAGTGCCCGTCACTGCCACTGCCCAGGTCTACACCTACACCCTCGTGGTGGATGCCCGTGACCACTATCCCGAAGTGACACCGCTTTACTACCAGCAGAGTGTGCGGGTACTGCCACCTGTACGGCAGGTGCAGAAGGCGAAGGATCCAACTTTTACCGTTCTACCTGTCACCACCTCGGCTCGACCTGGTCAAGTGCCGCTAGAGGTGCAGGTCACGGTTCACAACATCTCAAATCGGGTCGATCGCTTTCGGCTCACCTGTCCCGACCTGGCTGAAGACTGGTATACCGTCCGCTACCCTGAAGCCTTAGAAACCCCCGGTGTGGTGTTGGAGACGAGTAGTCTGGCGTTAAACCCCGGTGCCAAAGGCGATATTTTTCTGCTGCTCCACCCACCCCGACTCACGCCTGCCGGAATTTATTCACCCACGCTGCGGTTGCAGTCGGTCAATAATCCCGATTTAGCTCTGCTTGACCTGGTTTACCTGGAGGTGTCACCCAACTACGACCTCAGCCTGGAGCTACGCACCCTCAAGGGCAGCATTCGCCAAGGTCCTGGTGAGTATGAGGTGGCACTGGTGAATCGGGGTAACACCAACCGAGATCTGCGGCTGATGGCGATCGGTGGCGAAGACAGTCCGCTTTGCGACTATCAACTCTGGCACGAGGAGGTACGGCTGGCACCTTATCAGGCAGAGGTTGTGCCATTAAGCGTGCAACCGTTGAAGTGGTGGCAACGCCCCTGGTTTGGTAAGAGCAAAGCGATTCACTTTTTTGTCGAGCCAGCAGACGCAGCGGCGTTACCAATCAATCCACCCCGGTTGCCGGGTGTCTTGCTTTGGAAACCGCGCCCCTGGTGGCAATCGCTCAGCGGCTTGCTGGGATTATTGCTGTTGCTGGGTTTGCTCGGCTTCCTGATCTGGAAGTTCTTTCCGCGATCGCCCGCCCCACCGCGGATTCTGACTTTTGAGGCGGCAGACACAACCTATCGGGAAGCAACGGGTGAAGCTATCCGGCTAAACTGGCAGATTCGCAATCCACGTGCGTTGCAAGAGCTACGGCTGACCAGCAGTGCTGAGCAAAACACAACAGCGATGCGGCCTATAGTTTATGACTTGCGGCAGGGCATTCCAGAATCGCTAAAACCTTTTTGTGGAGCGACTTTGCGACCTGTTTTGATTTGTCAGGGTGTGCCCACTGCAGCCCGTAAAGCCGGAACCTATGCCTTTGAGCTGGCGATCGTCCCCAGGAATACTGAGGGAGAACCGACTGATACGAGAAAAACGGAGGCGATCGCGATTCAGGCTCCACCCGCTCAAAGTCCGGTTATTACTGAATTCAAGATTGACAACCAGGAGGCTCGCCCGCGCCACCTGATTGCGATCAATCCCCGACAACCGATCAAGCAGGTAGTAATTAGTTGGAAAGTGCAGGGCGGCAATGATGTCAAAGTCGAGCTTTTGCCGGCACCGGGTAGCGTGCGACCTGCGGGTGCCCTCGCCTATCGTGTCACCCCCCGGATTGGAGCCGAAACCTACACCCTAAAAGCTCGTAATGCCGCTGGGCAAGAAGTCAGCCGCTCTGTAGTGATTGAGACGTTTGACCCGACAGCGCTTGTCCCTTCGCCGTCACCATCTCCCCTGGTGCTGCCGCCTGGTGGGGGTGGGGCACCCCTCCCACCAATTCCTGTACCTAGTGGAGCCTTACCTGGCACAACGCCTCCAGGTGGACAACCCTCTGACTCAGGCCAACCGGGTGGGCGACCCAGTCCAACGGCTCCTGCCAAACCAGCTGCGCCTGCTAATCCAGCGGCACCCGCGCCTGCCGATCCGAATCGCCTCTCGCCTTCAGAGTTGCCACCTCAATTCAATTAATTTTGAGGGAGCAAAACCAAGGCAGTTTATGTTGTGGTTCGACATGCTCAAAATTGTAGTCGTTAGCCCTAAACCCTACAACACCTTACCAAAGCGACGTTCGCGCTGCTGATAACTGATTAATGCCTGGTGAAATTCTTCCCGATCAAAATCGGGCCAGAGCGTATTTGTGACGTAGATCTCGGCGTAGGCCATCTGCCACAGCAAAAAGTTACTGATCCGCATTTCACCACTGGTGCGAATCAACAGATCGGGGTCACAAATGCCGTGCGTATAGAGATGTTGCTCAAACATCGCTTCGTCGATCTGGTCGGGTTGTAGCGTACCCGCTTGCACTTGCGCCGCGATCGCCTGACAGGCTTGCACAATTTCTTGCCGTCCGCCGTAATTGGTCGCTACCGTAAAGTGAATGCCGCGATTGTTTTTTGTCTCGCTAACGGCGCGATCGATCTCAGCTTGCAGCGATCGCGGCAACATTTCTAAATTGCCAACAAACCGAATTTGCACATCCTCTTCCATCATTTCGCGCAATTCTTGCCGCAGCACACGCTCAAACAGTGCCATCAAAAACTCAACCTCTTCAGTCGGTCGGCCCCAATTTTCTGTCGAGAATGCGTAAGCGGTGAGTGCCTCAACGCCCCAGTCGCGGCAGCAGCGCAGCAACCGTTTTAAAACATCGACCCCGCGCCGATGACCCATAATGCGGGGCAACCCTCGCTGTTTTGCCCAGCGACCATTGCCATCCATAATCACCGCCACATGACGAGGCATTCGTTCTTGCACCAAATCGGTCGGTAATGCTTGCAAGGCAAAATGTTTGGCAGTCATGATTCTCCACGCGATTCGCTGCAACACAATCAGGATCAGTGAACAGCATACAGGACAGAGGCAGGCGCACTTCACTCGCTCAAGCGTTTTAACGTGAAAGCCCTAAAAATATGAAGTTGAGATGTGGCGCGACAGCCTTACTTAAAACTTAGGATCACGGATTGAATAAAGTCGAATATTTTGTCGTCTAAAGGGTCGAACAGCCATAGCCTTGCGGCAATAGCTTTCGGTATGGCTTCGCCCTGTTTGGATGCCCTGCAGGGCTTTAGGCTGCGCCAGCACCCATTCAACAAAGTATCGACGTTATTTGTTCTCGTTCCTGAACCGTCAAGTTTTAGCTGTGCTCAAGCAAGGTCGGGGGCGATCGCTGAACCCACTTCAATAACGCCGAATGAATACACCATCTCTTTTATTCTTCCGCTATTTGAGGCAGATCACACAAATCTCTAAAAGGCTTCAAAGGCGAGTTTTGTGATTACGGAAAATTTTTGCTTTGGTTGAGGTAATGGCTTGTACAATTTTTGACCGCGACTGCTGAACGATATTCAACAGATTAGGTGCGCCCGTCTCGCGATCGACACTGGGTGAAAACCTTGCTTCTAGATACTCTTTTAGTTTACTGCTAGTCAGCGGGCGATTGAGCATTCCTTTTTCAGCTACGGAGATTGACCCTGTCTCTTCTGATACCACCACGCAAATACAGTTATCCACTCGCTCTGTAATGCCCATTGCGGCTCGGTGGCGGGTGCCTAGCTGCCGTGAGGCACTTTTTTCTGAAAGGGGTAAAATCACCCCGGCTGCCACAATCTTGGCATCGCGTACTAAAACCGCTCCGTCATGTAATAGCGTCGAAGTCTGAAAAATTGTTTGGATCAGCTCGCGCGACACTTCGGCATTGAGCCGCACCCCTGGCACCGAAAAATCACGTTCATCAATTGGGGTGCCAGTTTCTAAGATCAATAGTGCCCCAGTACGGCTTTGCGATAGTTCTTTAACCGCATCTACAATCTCATCCGTCACACTCCCCGACTTATAGATCGGGCGATTGGGGGGGCGCAGCAGTTGCAAAATCTGCCCTCGCCCCAACTGTTCGAGAAACCGACGAAACTCTGATTGCAAAATAAATGCCATTGCCACGGCTGACCCAATTACCAACTTGTCTAAAACAAAGTTGAGTAAATTGAGTTGCAACTCACGGCTAATGGCCGCAGCCAGTACGAGAACAATGAATCCCCGTACCATCCACAAGGTTCGTCGCTCTCCTACGATGACCAGCACCATGTAGGAGAGGGCAACAACTAGCAAAATATCAATCACTGAATGGATATTAAGCGATCGCCAGCTAGCCAACCAAAGAGGCATCACAGTGAAAGTCCAACCAGGATCTATTAGCATTTGCCAAAACTCTGCCATTGATCTGGGTTAACTCTGCGCCTCTACAAAAAAATCACATAACTCAACAGCCAGTCGGGAAACCATTCAGCCCTTTTTAGCATCTAATATCTTAAGCGTTCAGGCAGGCGATCGTGCCGCAGCAAATCTTGGGCAGTTTCTCGCTGAAGAATTAAATTTGCTTCTCCCTCATTTACCAGTACAGCCGCTGGACGCGGGATCCGGTTGTAGTTAGAAGCCATGCTGTAGTTATACGCTCCCGTTGCCAAAACTACCAGGGTTTCCCCTGAAGTTATGGATTCTGGTAGAGGCGCATCCTTAATTAAGACATCCCCAGACTCACAATGTTTCCCAGCAATTGTAACCGGAGTAGTATGCGGAGCCGACATGCGGTTAGCGATTACAGCCCGATACAAAGATTGATAAGTAATCGGACGTGGGTTGTCTGACATGCCCCCATCAATGCTGACGTAGGTGCGAATCTCAGGAATCGTTTTCTGTCCGCCAATGGTGTAGGCCGTGACGCACGCGGAGCCGATCAGCGATCGCCCTGGCTCACTTAACAGCTTCGGAAACGGAATCCCAGCCGCTTCACACGCCTTTTTGACAGAGGTTGCCACAATCTCAACCCACGCGTGGATGCTGGGGGGATCATCAGACTCGGTGTAGCGAATGCCCAGGCCACCGCCGATATTCAACTCTTTGAGTGACAGCCCATACTGAGAGGCTTTGGTAAACCATTGCACCATCACACTGCCTAAATCTTGGTGCGGTTGCAGCTCAAAAATTTGTGACCCGATGTGGGCGTGAATCCCCAAACAATTCAGCGCAGGTTGCTGGCTGACAAAGCGAAACACTTCGTCAATCTGGTTGGGGTCAAAGCCAAACTTGCTGTCCAGGTGGCCTGTGCGAATGTATTCGTGCGTGTGGCACTCAATTCCCGGAGTTAGGCGCAACAAAATTGGGATCGGAGTTTCACCCGCCAACTCGACTAAGGTTTGCAGCTCATGCCAGTTGTCAACAATGATTCGGCAATTTGCCGCGATCGCCTGTTCTAACTCATTCCGCGATTTGTTGTTGCCGTGCAGGTAGATTTTGTCTGGGTTGACCCCCGCTTCCAGAGCCGTGATCAACTCACCGCCAGAAACCACATCCATGCCCAGACCTTCGCTGCTGGCGATCGCACAAACCGCAAGACAGCTCCAGGCTTTGGAGGCATAGATCACCAGCGACTCACCGGGGTAATACTGCTGAAACGCATCCCGATATTGACGGCAAGCCGTGCGCAGCGTTTGCTCATCTAAAATATAAAGAGGTGAGCCAAATTTCTGTACCAGGTCAACAACGTCACACCCCCCAATCTCCAGGTGGTCTGCCTGATTCACCGTTGTTGTCAGAGGCACCAGTGATTGGTTGGGCGATCGCTCGGTGCCAGATGCAGGTGTTAAATATCGCCAACCAGACTGCTGCATCTCCTCGTTATATGTAGTCTCCATATCCAATCCTTTATGTGGGTGCCGTCTCAGGGATTTAGTTAAGTCATCCTGATAACCAGTTTACAATTGTGGGCTGTGCATCCTATTTCCACTTTGTCATCTTTTCAGTAGTTGAGTTGCCTGCATTGAAGCGTTTGACCCTCCAGCCCCTGACTGATGCCCTGCTTCCAGAGGCACTAAACCTTGACCAGCAGTGCTTCGGTGGCTTGTGGACGGATGAAGGCTATCGCCGTGAAATGGCTAGCCCCAATAGCGAGTTACTTATTTTTTTAGCGGAGTCAGAAGCGGCGGAAGCTCCAAATGTTGTGGCGCTTGGCTGTTATTGGGCAATTTTAGAAGAGGCTCATATTACGATCGTGGCGGTTGACCCGACCCATCGCAGGGGTGGATTGGGTCAAGCGATGGTTTGGGTGTTGCTCAATTCGGCCCATCGTCGCGGGTTAGAACGGGCCACTCTGGAGGTGCGAGTCTCAAATGAATCGGCGATCGCCCTCTACTCTAAATTTGGGTTTCAAGTCGCTGGGCAACGCAAACGCTACTACCAAGACAATGGCGAAGATGCGCTGATTCTCTGGCGAGGCGGGTTACATAAACCAGAGTATCAACACGAACTGGCGAACCAATGGGAACAAACGCGCGATCGCTTAATCACAAAAAACTGGCACATTGACCCAACCACATTTGAGCCACTCATTTTGGTTTTAGATTAAAAATCATTACCTGCGGAAGATGCAGCAAACCCGCTGATCTTCTTTCTGTCACTGTGATCCCTGCTTCAAATACTTAAATATTTAAGTTCTCCTTAAGAAAAGTGACTTGATTACGCCGCTTTTTTCTGGTATTTCTTCCATCTTGGGGACGTTTGCTCAGGCGAAAACCGGTGTCACGCTTGCTCCCCTCCTCACCATTTGCCATTCGGATATCCCTAATCATCCTGCTGTACATACTGAACAGCAGGACAGGTCGCCTATGCTAAAATCAGCAGTACCGGCACGCAGCAGGTGATAGATAGACGCCATGTTTGAACGCTTCACAGAAAAAGCCATCAAAGTGATTATGCTCGCCCAGGAGGAGGCCCGCCGCCTGGGACACAATTTTGTAGGCACGGAACAAATCCTCCTAGGGTTAATCGGTGAAGGAACCGGTGTCGCCGCCAAAGTCCTCAAGTCGATGGGCGTCAATCTCAAAGACGCTCGCATCGAAGTAGAAAAAATCATTGGCCGCGGTTCTGGTTTCGTCGCTGTTGAAATTCCGTTTACGCCTCGTGCAAAACGAGTTCTCGAACTTTCTCTGGAAGAGGCTCGTCAGCTTGGGCACAATTACATCGGCACGGAACACCTGCTCCTGGGTTTAATCCGGGAAGGGGAAGGCGTTGCCGCTCGAGTTCTCGAAAATCTGGGAGTCGATCTCTCAAAAGTGCGCACCCAGGTCATTCGGATGCTGGGTGAAACAGCCGAGGTTACCTCAGGCGGTTCTCAAGGGCGCACCAAAACCCCAACATTGGATGAGTTTGGCTCTAACCTGACCCAAATGGCAGGTGAAGGCAAGCTTGACCCGGTTGTCGGTCGTCAAAAAGAAATTGAACGGGTAATTCAAATTCTCGGTCGTCGGACGAAGAACAACCCTGTGCTGATTGGAGAACCCGGCGTCGGTAAAACGGCGATCGCAGAAGGGTTAGCTCAGCGGATTGCAAACGACGATGTGCCCGATATTTTGCAAGATAAACGCGTTGTCACCTTAGACATTGGTTTGCTAGTTGCTGGCACCAAGTACCGGGGTGAGTTTGAAGAGCGCCTTAAGAAGATCATGGATGAAATCCGCTCGGCCGGAAACGTCATCCTGGTCATTGACGAGGTGCATACATTAATTGGGGCAGGTGCCGCTGAGGGCGCGATCGATGCCGCAAACATTCTGAAGCCAGCGTTGGCGCGGGGTGAGTTGCAGTGCATTGGTGCTACCACGTTGGATGAATACCGGAAGCACATCGAGCGCGATGCTGCGCTTGAGCGACGTTTTCAGCCAGTCATGGTGGGTGAACCCAGCGTTGACGAGACGATTGAAATCTTGCGCGGTCTGCGTGAGCGTTATGAGCAGCACCATAAGCTCAAGATCTCAGATGAAGCGTTGGATGCAGCGGCGAAGCTCTCCGATCGCTATATCTCTGACCGCTATCTGCCCGACAAAGCGATTGACTTGATTGACGAAGCGGGTTCTCGCGTTCGTTTAATCAACTCCCAGTTGCCACCCGCCGCTAAAGAATTGGATAAGGAACTGCGTCAGGTTTTGAAAGACAAAGACGATGCGGTTCGTGCTCAAAACTTTGACCGGGCTGGTGAACTCCGCGATCGCGAGATGGAAATCAAAGCTGAGATCCGCTCGATCGCTCAAAACAAGAAGCCTGAAGGTTCGGGTGAAGAGCCAGTCGTTACCGAAGAAGACATTGCGCAAATTGTCGCTTCGTGGACGGGTGTACCCGTTAACAAGCTCACCGAGACGGAGTCCGAAAAACTGTTGCACATGGAGGAAACTCTGCACCAGCGGTTGATCGGTCAAGACGAAGCGGTGAAAGCGGTGTCTCGTGCCATTCGTCGGGCACGGGTCGGCTTGAAGAATCCCAACCGTCCGATTGCGAGCTTTATCTTCTCTGGCCCAACTGGGGTTGGTAAGACTGAGTTGACGAAGGCACTGGCTTCTTACTTCTTTGGTTCTGAAGATGCCATGATCCGGCTTGACATGTCGGAATACATGGAGCGTCACACCGTTTCGAAGCTGATTGGTTCGCCTCCGGGCTACGTCGGCTATAACGAAGGTGGCCAGTTGACTGAAGCGGTTCGTCGTCGTCCTTACACCGTTGTGCTGTTTGACGAAATCGAAAAAGCGCACCCCGATGTCTTTAACATGCTGCTGCAAATCCTGGAAGATGGTCGCTTGACCGACGCCAAGGGTCGCACAGTTGACTTTAAGAACACCCTCTTGATTATGACTTCGAACATTGGTTCGAAGGTGATTGAGAAAGGTGGCGGTGGTCTGGGCTTTGAGTTTGCCTCTGACGATCCAAACGAGTCTCAATACAACCGCGTGCGATCGCTGGTTAACGAAGAGCTGAAGCAGTTCTTCCGCCCAGAGTTCTTAAACCGTCTGGATGAGATTATCGTCTTCCGCCAGCTCAAGAAGGACGAGGTCAAGGAAATTGCCGACATTATGCTGCGCGATGTATTTAAGCGTCTGCAAGAGCAAGGCATCACCTTAGAAGTGACCGAGAAGTTCAAAGATCGGTTGGTCGAAGAGGGCTACAATCCCAGCTATGGTGCTCGTCCATTGCGTCGTGCCATCATGCGTCTGCTAGAAGACTCTCTGGCTGAAGAGATTCTCTCTGGCCGGATCAAGAATGGGGATGTCGCACTTGTGGATGTCGCCGAAGATGGCCAGGTGAAAGTAGCACCCGGAGAGAAGCGGGAATTACTCCCTCAAGCCGCAGAATAATACGATCGGACGATGTCTCCTGTTACAAAATGTAACTAACAATAGATGGTGAAGCTTTTTGTTTCGCCATCTATTTTTTTAGGAAGACACCCTATGACTTCAGTAGCAACTCCGCCTAAGCCTCGAACTACTTCTGCGTTCAAACACTTGATGAGTGTTCACTGGGTGATGGCGACGCTTTACTTCGTTTTGTTTGCTACGGGTACGTTTATGGCTCAACTGCCCCGCGAAGTTTCTTTTCGGGGTTCGTTTTACGACTTCCACAAATCTCTTGGAATTTTGGTGATGGCTCTGCTGAGCTGGCGAATTTTGGTACTCTTGCGCGTCTGGTGGAAGAAATATACAAAGCGGTTGCCCAAGTTTTCGCCCGAGTGGTTTGGTAAGGTTGCTTTACATATCGTCCTTTATTTTTTTATGTGGGTGGTGCCTGTTACGGGTTACTTTCTCTCTAATTCCTTTAAGAGTGGCAACGTCAAGTTTTTTGGCCTTTTGATGCCCGATATTTTTCCTCAGAATGCTGCCAACGTGGATCTAGCGCGAGGTTTACATTTTTGGCTGGGGTATACTTTTCTGGCTTTTGTGGTTTTACACATGGTTGCTCAGTGGAAAGTGATGCGAGCAAACTGGCGACGTTTAGTGAAATTTCTGCAGAAGCGGCAGTCCCAGGCAAATTCTTAGATCCTCAGGAATGTAGATTCAATCATGTGCAATCTGACGGGGGGCACACAGGCGAAGAAGAGACATCAATATAAAGATTGCTGGCTAAATCTGCCCCCCTTGTTTGTAACTTTGTAACACAATTGTAGTTTCGCCTACTACACTAGAAAAGGGCATGGGTGTTGCTGAATCGTCACCTTAAGCCCTTACCAAGAACATACTTTTGCCGAGATGCCGTCTCTTTGGGTTGCATCTAAACCCAAGCCAGACGGCTTTTTTTGGGGAGTCGTAGCACGGCTGCGATCGCGATTTATGGTGTATCTAACGCTTTCAAAACCAATTCAAACTGAGATTCGAGCGTTCATTCGCTTAACGGTGCCTTTAGCGGCGGCTCAAGTTGCCCAGGCGGCAACCGGGTTTGTCGATACTGTGATGATGGGTTGGCTGGGGCAAGAAACTCTGGCTGCTGGTGGGTTAGCGGCGGCTACTTTCTCAACTCTGCTTGTGTCGGGTGTCGGTATCGTGACAGGGATTAGTCCCCTGATTGCTGAGTCGCATGGAGCAGGCAACTTTCACCGGATCCGCCAACTCACCTGTCAAGGCTTTTGGCTGGTGGTGTTAGTGTCGCTGCCAGTGATGGTGTTGCTGGCTCAAATGGGGTCGGTGCTGACTCTGCTGGGTCAAAAACCCGAAATCGCAGTCATAGCAAAGCCTTATCTGGATGTAATGATTTGGGCTTACCTACCCGCTTTAACCTTTACGTTGCTTAAAAGTGTGGTGTCTTCGCTATCACACCCGCAACCAATTATGGGCATTGTAGTAACGGGCACCTGCTTTAATGCGATCGGTAACTATGTGCTGGGCTTTGGCAAACTCGGATTTCCGACCTTGGGGCTAACTGGACTCGCCCTATCAACAATGGTGACGCACTGGGGTATGGCGATCGCCTTGCTGCTCTATATGCTCTGGCATCGCAAATTGAAAGACTACCGATTATTCGCAGAGTTGCGCCAATTTCACCCCAAGATTTTGCGGGAGTTGATGGCGATTGGCTTGCCAATTGGGGTTGCCTTTACTCTTGAAGTCGGTCTATTCACCACGACCACCTATCTAATGGGGGTACTCGGCACCGAGGTCTTGGCCGCTCACCAGATTGTGTTTCAGACAATTGTGGTGGTGTTTATGGTGCCACTTGGCTTGTCTTTTGCCAACACAATTCGCGTGGGACAGTGGATCGGCCAGGGCGATCGCGAAGCGGCAAAACGGGCGGCTTATGTCGGCATGGTGCTGGGTGGGTTGTTTATGACCCTGATGGCGATCGCCCTTTCCCTCTCTCCTAAATTGATTATTGGCTTGTACCTGAATGTCAACGACCCACGCAATGCAGCAGTTGTTAGCCTCGCTGCATCAATGTTAATTGTGGCGGCCTTTGCGCAAATTTTAGATGGGGTGCAAACGTCTGCTGCAGGGGCACTGCGTGGCTTAAAAGATACACGAGTACCGATGCTGCTGAGCTTTATCGCCTTTTGGGGGGTCGGCTTAGCCAGTGGCTACCTGATTGGATTTCGGCTGGGTCTGGGTGGTGTTGGCCTCTGGCTTGGGCAGTCACTGGGAATTGCCGCCGCTGCGGGTGTCTTCATTCGCCGCTTTCGCTACCTGATTCGGCCAGTAAAGCCTTAGTGCCCCAGCCGATAGAGCAGCGATCGCCACGCAAATCGGGGCAAATCGAGCATCCGTTTCCAGCGCCAGGGTTCCTTATAAAGACGGTAAACCCACTCCAGGTTGTTGTTGCGGAGCCAACCCGGTGCCCGTTGTTTGGTGCCAGCCCAAACGTCAAAGCTACCGCCGACCCCAATCCAAACGGTGTTAGGGCACAAGTGACGGTGTTGGGCAATCCAAAATTCTTGCCGGGGCACCCCCAACCCAACCAAAACAAGTTCTGGCTGAAGTTCCTTCAAGGTTTGCAGAAAAACGGGCGTCGTCTCAGGGGTGAGATAGCCATTTTGCACATGGGCGATCGCCAAGCCTGGATATTTGGCTTCTAGCTTTGCGGCGGCTTGCTCTGCGACTCCCGGTGCTCCACCAAAGAAGACGATCTTGCCGAGGTTTTGTTGGGCGATCGCTTGCAAGAGTGACTCGGCTAGCTCAATCCCAGGGCATCGCTTGATCCGGCGACCATGTAGCCGCAAGTAAAGTACAACTCCCGCTCCATCAGGAATCACCAACTCTGCCTGATGAATCACCGTGGCGAGATCGGGGTTGCGCTCTGCCTGCATCGTCATTTCTGCATTCAGCGTGACGACATGGCAGCCTTGCCGTTGCTTTAACCGAGCCAATAACCAGTCAAAATAGTTACGGGTTAGATGCAATGGTACACCTAACACCTGAAACGGCTCTAGCGCCTGGGGTTGGATTTGTTCTTGCGCCATGATCACACCAACATTTTCAGCCTTTCATAATACCAGGACTTACCGAAGCACTATCAGTCTGGATAGACTTTTGCGCTGGCCAATTAAGTTATTGAAAGAAAGGTTACTAATGGGGCGATCGCGTGCTCCTGAAAGAAAGTCTGATTCGTACATGAATACACAGAACCGATTTTTGTCTCGGTATAACGTCAATTCTGTTGATTTATTTCCAGGAGTAACGTGAATGGTTGCCGCCCAAGAAGTCACTTTGCCGCGCAATTGCACCTTTAGCCCAACCGATTGGCAAGCGCTTGCACCCTTCTGGTATCCGGTTGCGTTCTCTCATGAAATCACACTCGATAAGCCCTTTGGTACTCGCCTCCTGGATGAGCGGTTAGTGATTTATCGTGTTTCCGATGGTTCCATCATCGTTGCACGAGATTTGTGTCTGCACCGAGGCGCGCCGTTAAGCCTGGGTTGGATTGAGCGCGATCGCCTCGTTTGTCCTTATCACGGGGTGCAGTATGACTGTAATGCTCAGTGTGTCCATATTCCAGCACAACCTGAAGCGGCAATTCCCGGGCGGCTTAAGCTCAAGACCTATCCCGTCATGGAGCGCTATGGTTTAGTGTGGACTCGATTGATCGACAATGGCCCTGTCCCCTTTCCTGAGCTGAGCGAATGGGATGACCCCGATTACATTCAGGTGCTGCCTAATGCGGTTGAGTTAAATGCAGCAGCCGGTCGTCAGGTCGAAGGCTTTTTAGATGTCAGCCATTTTGCATTTATTCACGCGAAGTCTTTTGGCGAAGGCGATAACCCAATCGTGCCAGATTACGCCATTGAACAAACGCCGCATGGTTTTCGTGCCGACTATGTCAGTACGGTGAGCAACTACCCGCATGGTATGAAGCATCTGGCTCCGCCTGACTTTTTGTGGCGTCGATTGTTTGAAGTGTGGCTACCGTTTACAGCAAAACTAACTGTTTTCTTTCCACATGGGAAGCTGCACGTTCTAAACGCCGCCTCCCCAGTCTCAGCCCGTAAGACCCGTGTGTTTGTGCCAATTTGCCGCAATTTTGATAAGGATGCACCTCTCCAAGACACGCTGGACTTTAACCATCAAGTGTTTGATGAAGACAAGGCGATCGTGGAGGAGCAGTGGCCCGAAGATTTGCCGATCAATCTGGCCGATGAAGTGCATATCGCAGGTGATAAAAGTTCAATCACCTTCCGTAAACGTTTAGCAGCACTCGGTCTAGGACGTTCTTATACGACCTAAAGCCACCCCACCAATTAAACAAACCCCCGGATTTTAGTCAAATCCGGGGGTTTAGCTACTCGTTTAATTAATACTCTGGAACAGAGGGATCGACTTCGCGGCTCCAGGCGGTGATGCCGCCTTTCACATTGATGCCTTCGATGCCTGCCCGTTCTTTGAGAATGCCAAGCGCTTTAGCCGATCGCCCACCCATCTTGCAGTGCGCCACCAGCTTATGCCCATTTAACAACTCTTTGACTTGCTCAACCCCACGCCCGTTCTCAATATCGGGTAGCGGAATCAACACGGCACCGGGAATCTTTGCGATCTCGTATTCGTGGGGATTTCGCACATCGATCACAACGTATTCGCCGGAACCCTCATCGAGAATTTGCTTCAACTGTTGAACTGTAATTTCTTCCATACCTTGCTTTGCCTCCGCTTCGGCTGCTTTTGCTTGGGGGATACCACAGAACATTTCGTAGTCAATCAGCTGCTCAATCACAGGACGAACCGGATTGGGACGCAGCTTTAACTCGCGAAACTTCATATTGAGTGCATCAAACAGCAGGAGCCGACCGCTCAGTGTCGTGCCCTTGCCTAAAATAATTTTGACTGTTTCGGTCGCCTGAATTACACCAATAATCCCTGGCAGGATACCGAGTACGCCACCCTCAGCACACGAGGGCACCATTCCTGGTGGTGGGGGTTCTGGGTAGAGGTCACGATAGTTGGGGCCACCCTCGTAGTTAAACACGGTCGCCTGACCCTCAAACCGAAAGATAGAACCGTAAACATTGGGTTTGTTGAGCAACACGCAGGCGTCGTTTACCAGGTAGCGGGTAGGGAAGTTGTCGGTGCCATCTACAACAATGTCGTAAGGCTCTACGATCTGTAGTGCATTTTCAGCACTCAGGCGGGTTTCATACAAATCAACCTGGCAGTAGGGGTTGATTTCGAGAATGCGAGCCTTGGCTGACTCAATCTTGGGCTTGCCGACCCACGAAGTACCGTGAATCACCTGGCGCTGGAGGTTTGAGCGATCGACCACATCAAAATCAACGATCCCGATGCGACCAATGCCTGCAGCCGCTAAATAAAGCAGCAAGGGCGAACCCAAACCACCGGTGCCGATACACAGCACACTGGCCGCTTTAAGGCGTTTTTGCCCTTCTAAGCCCACTTCCGGCAAAATTAAATGTCGGGAGTAGCGTTCATAATCGTCTTTTGTCAGTTGGATATCATCCAAATTTGGATTCAGCATGATGAAGTAAATAAGGGAAAAGTCAGAAGTAAACGAACGGTGAAGGTTTAGAAAACTCTGTGCTGAGACGCGACAGACTTAAATGAGAATTGCCTCTGACTGAAAGCGATGGTTGTCATCCAGTACCCAGCTTTGGTGGTCAACGACCTTACCTTGCCCCACAGCCAGAATCAGGTAAGAGTAGTTTTGCCAAGCGAGCTGCCGATCGCACTCAGAGGGAGTTGCCACATGGTCAGGGTGAGAATGGTAAACGCCCACAATCTCTTGGCTTTGACTGCGGGCTTCGCGCATGACTTCTAACATTTGGGCTGGATCCAGCCAATAGCGATCGCGGGTGCCCTGAGAATAGTTGATTTGCATTTCTGCTGCGACCTCGGCACTCCAAGCGTTTTGCATCGGCTTAACCGCCATGACCTGCCGTTGATCAGACTGGCAAACGCCTACCAGCAACCCACAGCACTCATTGGGGTAGGTGCAGGTCGCATGGTTATAAATGGCATCTAGCAGGTCAGGAGTGAGTTCAAGCACCACGAGCGATCGCCCAACATGATTCAAGACTTTTCATTTTAAAGCAGGATTGAGAGGGATCAAACTTGCTTCATGACATTTGCAGGTTTTATAAAAATGCTTAGCAGAGAAAAAGGGATGAGGTCTTAACTCTAGTGGTCTGCCAAGCCAACTTCGCCAGGTAGAAAAAACAAATGACGAATGACGAATGACTCAGTCATGATTGACCCTGCAAAGCTCTTCTGGTGTACTAGCCAAATTAGGTTGAAGAAAGCGCTTCAGTTACTCTAAACGGCGCAAAAGAATCTGGGTTTGCTAGAACAGAGACAGGCGTTGAGTGCAAATTATGAGTCCGCACCGAACAGATCCGCAACTTCTTTGGCGATCGCCCTTAGCCGCTCTGACCACTTTGGCAATGCTAGCTAGCAGTTTCGTTTCGCCTGCCACCGCCGTAAAGCTATCAGATGGCAGGACGTATTTTGAAAACCCACCCCGCTTAGAGAAAGCGTCGGTCAGCCAAAACGCGGCCTATGCGAGTTCAATCTATTCCTTTATCTTGACCATCCCCGAAAAAGCCGGGGAGCCGCTCGGCAGCGTTTTGATTAAGCCTGAACCCAGCCCCGACTACCCCCGCTTTGACCTCTCCGATATCTCAGTCTTCGAAGGCACCTCACGGCGACGACGGCCTAACCAGTTTGCTTTTCAGGTCACAGAGTCTGAAAAAGAGCCGCGCACGATTACCCTGCAATTTGATCCGCCCATTCCACCAGGGCGCACGATCACCATTGATATTCGCGCCTTTTACAATCCGGGTGCCAGCGGTGTTTATCTCTATGGGGTGACGGCTTTTCCACCTGGTGAAAAGCCCTACGGTCAGTTCTTAGGGTTTGGTCGGATCCACATTTACAGCGTGTTTGACGGGTCATTCTTTCCCTAACACAAAGACTAAGCCTATTCCCTGGTCGGTTTGAGATAACCGTTGGCAACACACTCATCCAACAAGTGCTGCACAAACTGCCATAGGTCGGGGGCGCTGCCTTGCATGGGGGCAACGCGTTGCATCACGCGATCGCGCGAAATGTCGTGCAGTTGCCAGGTATGCCCTTGCGTTTGGTGGTTGTTGAGCAGCGGTTGCAATCGATCAAGGGTTGCCGCAAACTGAGCATCGGCTGTTGTTTGGGCTTCAAACTCATCCCAAAGGGCGCGAAACTCGCTGGCCTGGTCAGGTGGCAGCAAGTTGAACAGGCGCTCGGCGGCCTGCATTTCGCGCTCAGCTTTGGATTCATGCCCGCGATCGTCGTAGCAAAACGTGTCGCCTGCATCGATCTCAACCAGGTCATGCAGCAGCAGCATTTTGACAACGCGCAAAACGTCGATCGGTTCAGTGGCGTACTCTGACAGCAGAATCGCCATCAGCGCGATGTGCCAGGAATGTTCGGCACTGTTTTCGCGGCGAGAACCATCTGTTAATAAGGTCTGGCGCAAAACGCGTTTGAGCTTGTCGATCTCAACCACGAATTGCATTTGTTGAAGGAGTCTAGGCGGCATCAGGGCTAAGGGCGACCTCATCTTCACCGGGATACGGAGTCAAAATTTCGACGCCATTATCTGTAACGGCGATCGTATGCTCGCACTGGGCAGATAGCTTGCGGTCTTTGGTCACCGCTGTCCAACCATCGGCCAAGACTTCGACCTCATAGGTGCCCTCGTTAATCATCGGCTCAATAGTGAAGACCATCCCAGGTCGCAGCTTACGACCTCTGCCACGCTCACCATAGTGAGGAATCTGCGGTGCTGTGTGAAACACATTGCTAATGCCATGCCCGACAAAATCGCGTACCACTGAAAAGCCCTGCGCCTCAGCATATTCTTGAATCGCAGCGCCGATGTCACCGACCCGCGCACCGGGTTTTACAGCCGCAATCCCTCGGCGACGGCATTCATCCGTGACTTCGACGAGGCGGCGGGCAAGGGGTGAGGGTTCTCCCACAAAAAACATGCGCGAGGTGTCACCATGGTATCCATCCACAATTAGCGTCACATCAATATTAATAATGTCGCCTTCCTTTAAAACCTGTTTGGCGCTGGGAATGCCATGACAAATGACTTCGTTGATGCTGGTGCAAATCGACTTGGGATAGCCCTTGTAACCTAAAGGTGCGCTCTTCGCTCCATGCGCTTGCGTCCAACGTTCGGCTTCGGTGTCTAGCTCAAGCGTGCTGACCCCAGGCCGAATCAAGGTGCCCAGATGATGCAATAGCTTGGCGGCTAAATGCCCAGCCGTACGCATTTTGTCGATTTCTCGTTGAGACAGTAGGGTGATGATTTCTTTTTCCATAGCTCTATCCGTGTTAGCGGCTGATCGTTGGGTAAATGAGGTTAGTTAGTTGGGGCTAGGCAACTGTGGGCACGTTGCGAAAAACTTTGCGAATCGCTGCTAACGCTTTACTGATGGCGATCGAGACGGTCTTTAGCCCAACCATTTTGCAGGTCAGGTTGGACTGAATAAAAAGTGCCCTTTCAAATTGTGGCGTATTCTTGCAATGTAAACCAAGATTTTCACAAGCGATGTGATCGGGTTAGTTAAGCTAGAATGATCAAAAGGTAAGTACCACTAGTATTTGAGAGTTCACGAGAGGATATGAAGCAGTTTATTTTGTGGGTTGATCGCCGGAGGGTTGGGTTTTGATGCGTCAGGCGCACTCAGCACATGAGCCTCACATTTCTAGAAATGTTGTGTCTCTGCCAAACGCACAGCCCACTGATCTGACTGCCTGCTCTAAACTGCAATCCACCAGCTTTGACCCCATTGACCGCGATGCGGTGCTGCATTGGCTTTCAGAGAATGTACCGGAGTCTCGTTTAGAGCATATTCTACGGGTTGAAGCGATGGCGATCGACCTGGCAGAGCAGCATCAGTTGGATGTGGTGAAAGCAGCCCAGGCCGGCTTGATGCACGATTTGGCAAAGTACTTTAAACCCGCTCGGTTGATCGACATGGCCCAGGCTGAAGGTCTAGCCCTTGATCCGGTCGATGAGATGAATCCTCACCTGTTACATGCTGATATCGGTGCAATTGTGGCTCGCGATCAGTTTGGGGTGAGCGATGAGCAAGTGTTGAATGCGATTCGCAACCATACCCTCGGCCAACCAGGGATGGATGACTTGAGTTGTGTTGTTTTCTTAGCTGACGGCTTAGAGCCTGGGCGTGGCAACACGCCTGAGTTAGAGCAACTGCGTCAGCATAGCTTTGAAAATTTATCCGAAGCCGTTTGGAAGACGTGTGATTACACGCTTCACTACTTACTCGAACACCATCAACTGGTTCACCCACGGGCGATCGCCACCCGTAACTGGTTTCTTCAGACAACACGGCGAAGGCATGCGGCGGGTTCAGTGCGACCCACAAGTGCCTAACATTTACCCACTTCGTAAGGAAAATCTACTGCATGACCTATTCATCCAACCTTGCATCCCGTGCAACCACAAGTCAATCGGTCGAAGCGGACTCACTCAACCTCGAAGATCCGACGCTTCAACTGGTTCAGCAAATTGTGATTGCGGCAGATGAGCGAAAGGGTGGAGATATTGCCATTTTAGAAGTGACAGAAGTTTCGACCCTGGCCGACTACTTTGTTTTGGTGACTGGCTTTTCGCGGGTACAGGTACGGGCGATCGCCCGCGCGATTGAGGATCAAGTCAAAGAAACCTTGCAATGCCAGCCTCGCCGTTTAGAAGGTTTGCAAGAAAGCACCTGGATTTTGATGGATTTTGGAGATGTCGTCGTTCACATCCAGATGCCACAAGAACGCGAATTCTATAACTTAGAAGCCTTTTGGGGGCACGCCAAACGCTTCCCCCCAGAGGTGTTTGTATCAGCCGCTTAGTTACTACTGATCAACAACGAATCTACGTTAGAGGGTAAGGGATTTTTTCTTTTACCCTTTTTACGTTGCCCTCATTTTTAGGGATGCTGAAGCCGCTACAAATCCTAAAACACTGCGGTTACCTGTTCCCCCGACTCCTCTATTTTGAGCAAGTCAATGAGCGCCGATTAGAGAGAAGCAAGTCTTCTGTTGCTTGACTCTTTGTTTTACTCCTTCTAATCCCGCCAATCTGTCACAATAAGGGGAGTTACCCTGTCATCCCCTCACCCCTCACTGGCTGACCTGAGATATGTATTCTTAAACCTTGCGGATTTGGGTGTCTCTCATGGGAAGCAGTCGTGTGAAAGCAACCCAACAAGCAAATAAGGATGGGCAGAGTAAGTCAGTTAAAGAAAAGTATTGCTGATGTGATGAGCTTCCCTGCTTTTTGGGTTATCTACCACTAGTGCTATGAGTCAAACAGAGAAATGGATCCTGTGTCTAATGAACGTTTTACTCTGTCGCTTTCTGCCAATGAAATCGAGGCTCTCAGGCAAGAAGTAATTGAACTCAGACAAAAAAATGCCGATTTAGAAACCCAATTGGCAGCACTGCGACCCGAAATCCGGCAACCCACTGCGACACCACCACTACCCGATAGCGCGGCTACACTCAATTCAACGGTACAAGTACCGTCTGATTTTTTACAACAAATTACGGATAACATTCCCCTGGCCATTTTTTGGCAAGACTGTCAGGGTGTATATTTGGGCTGCAATCAACTAGGAGCCGCGATCGCCGGGTGTCAATCAGCCGCTGAGATTGTAGGTAAAACCGACGCAGACTTAGCGTTTTCGCGCAAGCAGATTGAGCTGTTTAATGACTTAAATCGACAGGTGTTAATCACCGGGGTGCCGCTCCATCATGCGGTGCATACCCTCGTACAACCTGACGGGCAGCAGATCTGGCTGGATGTGACAAAAGCGCCGTTGCAAAATTCAGACGGGCAAATCATTAGCATCCTAACCGCTTATGAGGAAGTGACCGAGCGTTTGATGTCACAGGTTGCGTTGCAAGACCAGTGGCAATTTTTACACCAATTGATCGACAGTTCCCCCGACCTGATCATGGTGCAAGACTGGAGCGGACAAGTCACGCTGGCAAACCGTTCACTTGCCAGGTTTTTGGGAGCCGAGATGAAAGACCTGTTGGGGTATGGCGCTAAAAGCTTTTTTCCTGCTGGAGCATGGGAACGATTTACTGACGAAAACCAGGAAGTTATTATCTCTGGCGAAGATTTGCAGTCGCCTGAAGAAATTTGGGCGAATGCGCAGGGTAAAAGTCGCTGGCTTTGCTGGACGAAACGCGTCTTACCCCTGCCGGGTAGCGAAGAGTTGGGTGTACTCGCGATCGCGGTTGACGTGACCAACCAGATCCAAGCAAATGCAGCCATTCGTGAGTTGAACGAGCGACTCAAAGCCGAGAATCTGCGCATGGGGGCCGAGTTAGAAGTGACGCGTCGCCTGCAACAAATGATCTTGCCCCGCGAAGAAGAGTTGGCGCAGATCACCGAGTTGGACATCGCAGGGTTTATGGAGCCTGCCACCGAGGTGGGAGGTGATTACTACGATGTGGTCTTACAGCCCAATGGCAAGGTGAGCATTGGTATTGGAGATGTGACAGGGCATGGTTTAGAAAGTGGCATGGTGATGCTGATGGCTCAAACGGCTCTACGCACGTTACTCGCTACGAATGAAGCCGACCCGGTGAAGCGGTTAGATGTACTCAACCAAATTCTGTATACGAATTCGCGCCGCATGCAGTCAGGCAAAAGTATGACGCTGACCTTATTAGAGTACGAGGCTGGCAAGATTCGTCTGAGCGGTCAACACGAAGAGTTGATCCTGCTGCGGTTAGATGGGCAGATTGAGGTGATTGACACCTTTGACCTCGGTTTTCCCTTGGGGATTGAGTCAACGATCGCCCCCTACGTTCAGCAAATCGAAACGCCGCTTTTACCAGGTGAAGTGGCAGTGCTTTATACCGATGGGGTGACTGAAGCGATGAACGTAAACAATGAAATCTACGGAGTGACTCGGCTCCACAATGTGTTGAGGGCAAATCGGCATCGTTCTGCGCTAGAGATCCCGTCAAGCGGTTGTGACAGACATTCGCACCTACATCGCTGATCAAGAAATATTTGACGACATTACGTTGGTTGTTATTAAACAAAAAAATAAAAATGCCTCGTAAAGGATGAATGTTTCAAGAACCTTTCCGGGTTTAGATTTTCACCAAAGGTAAAGTATTACGTGTTTACCGATACGTGTATAACGACAGTCAGGTGTCTTAAGTCATTGGGGATAGCGAGGATGTGACACTGCTCTCCTAGCCAGGGTTTCACTCCTGCACCTTGACTTAACCAGGATGACTTGGCTATGTCCAGCAGTTATGTGGATGGCAAAAAATGTGGATTGAAACAACCTAAAACGAGTTCAACACGATACTGAATTGATGAGATACAAACAGTTCGATAATTTTTAAACTGTTAAAAAACGGATGAGATCATGGCTATGAAGGGTTACTGACCCAGTACTCCTAGAGACATCAGTGGTGGCTTGGCTCGCATTGCATTTTTTCTACATAGAGTTCATCACCTTCATGAACCTCAATGTGAGTCAAAAATATTGTTCAATCAACCTATCGTGACAGCATAGCCTGGGGCGCAATTCGCAACCTGATGGTGCGATGGCTGCTTTTCTGCTGACTATCCGCAATTCTCTTATTTCATAATCTCGTTCGACTGTTTACTATAGATTGATTATTCCCTGTATAAGAGCAATAAGGCGTGCTCACAAACTGTGTCACAGCAAAACGAAAAAGAACTGATTCAACAGATCGCAGCGCTGCAACAAGAAATTGCTCACTTGCAGCGAGCCAATACTGACCTGCAACTTACGCTAGAAACCGCTGTCGAACATGGTGATGTGATTGAGGCTGAGTTACAACAGGTCAATGCACGCTTGAAAACAGAAGTCGCCGAGCGACGGACTGCTCAGTCAACCTTGCAAGCCATTTTAGAAACGGTTAGCCGTGATAAATCTGATCTTGAAACGATTCTAAATCTCACGGTTGAGCATGGCGATACAGTTGAGTATCACCTTTACAAGCGGGCGGTTGAGGTAATGCGCCACAGTGAGGATTTGTTTCGCGCGATCGCGGAGTCGAGTCCGGTGGCGATGCTCATCAGCGAGACTCCAGTAGGGGTGATCCGCTATGCCAATGCCGCTGCTGCTGCGCTTTTAGAAGTGACCGAAAAAGATCTGATTGGGCAGCCATTAAGCACCTTTTACCACAGTCAGACCAGTCTGCAGCAAGTGCAGGCGCAATTAAGTCAGAATGGCTATCTAGAACAGTTTGAGATTGAAGGTGTAACCGCCAACCAAGAAAAGTTTTGGGCGATCGCCTCCGCCCACACGGTCATGCTGCAAAGCACACCCTCTTGGTTAACCACCTTTTATGACATCAGCGATCGCAAGCGTATCGAAGAGGCGTTGCGGCAATCAGAGGCAAAACTGCAAGAGCAGGCCCGTCTCTTAAGAGGCATGGTCGAGTACCGCGAAGAGCAGTTGCGCCAATCAGAGGAGAAGTACCGCAGCATTTTTGAAAATGCCGTTGAGGGGATCTACCAGACCTCTCCAAACGGACGGTTTATTAATGCGAATCCGGCTTTAGCTCAGATTTATGGGTATGACTCCCCAGCGGAGTTAATGCGGGCAATTTCCGATTTAAGCAAACAACTCTACGTGCAACCGAGTCGTCGGGCAGAGTTGACTGTTTTTGTGAACCAGTTTGAGTCGGCTTCTGATATGGAGTCGCAAGTCTATCGCAAGGACGGCAGCACGATTTGGATCTCTGAAAGTATTCGAGTCGCGAAGGATGAGGCTGGCAACATCCTGTATTACGAAGGAGCCGTACGTGATGTTACCGAACACAAAAAAATGGAGGCTGAGCTACGTCAGCAACGCCTGACATCTGAACGGCTATTGCTCAATGTTTTGCCCCAAAAAGTTGCAGAACGGCTCAAACGGGGAACTCATAAGATTGCAGATCATTTCAATAAAGCAACCGTTCTCTTTGCCGACATTGTGAATTTTACGGAGCTAGCCGATACGGTTTCACCCACCGAGCTAGTAGATGTTTTAAATGAAATTTTCTCTTCGTTCGATTCCCTGGTTGATCGCTACAGCCTAGAAAAGATCAAGACGATTGGTGATGCTTATATGGTCGTGGGTGGTTTACCCCAGCCAACCCCAATTCATGTTGAGGCGATCGCTGATCTGGCTTTAGGGATGCAACAAGAAATTCGCCGCTTTCGACGACACGACGGGCAACCGTTCGCTCTTCGCATTGGCATTCACACAGGTCCAGTAATTGCCGGGGTGATTGGGCTGAGAAAATTTGCCTATGATTTATGGGGAGATACCGTCAACGTCGCTAGCCGGATGGAAACTCATGGCGAACCTGGCAAGATTCAAGTGACTGAGGCTGTCTATAAACGCTTGAAACAAACCTATGAATTTGAGTCACGCGGCTCAGTCGTTGTCAAAGGTAAAGGCGAGATGAGTACCTACTGGCTAGTAGGCAAACGTCCCACTTTTTAAGGGGAGCGATTTGAGGTTCGTGATAAACCTTTCTGCTGCTGGAGAAATAAAGACCCTATGATCCAAACCTTTGGTGAGTTTATTGATCAAATGCCTCATACAGAGGAGTATCTGACTATCAGTTTCTCACCCAGCTCAAATGCTCGTAACTTACGCTGGAGCAACTATGGATTGTCGGCTGATTTTTTAGGTGATTATTTTGCCACGTTTTTTCCAGGTAGCCCTGAGCAAAAGCCGGAGCTTGATAAACAAGACGTTGTAAAGTCTTCAGTCAGCTACATTGCGAATGAGCTATTGGAGAATGCTATTCAGCACAGTGACCTCAATTCGGAAATACCGATTCATATTTCGCTCTATCTGTATAACACTCGCTTAGTTTTTGTTGTTTCTAACGCGGCAACTACTTTGAAAGTTGAAAAATACAAGGAATTTATTCACCAATTACTCAGTTCAGACGTTAACGAACTCTACACAACCCAGCTCGAAAAAACGGCTATGGGCCGGGGTGGGTCTCACATGGGACTGCTCACCATGATGAATGACTACTCGGCCCGGTTTGGTTGGAAGTTTGAGCCGTTAGCGGCTCATCAAGAAGCTGTAAACGTCACGGTGATGGCACAACTAGATGTTTAAAGAGTGACGATGGTATCCTGACGAAGATGTGCAACCAACCATAAAGCCCTTGCTTTAGTAAAAGCTTGTTAATTTTGATAGAGGAATCACTACTAGATGGAGATCAAGACAAAAGATTACAGTGTCTGGTATGAACCTAATGAAGCGACGGTTTTCTTCAAAGGTTTTTTGCGTCTTGACGGCATGGAAGCTTACCAGCCAATCATCAATCTCTTAAATTCAGCTTCAGATGGTAGTGATGCTGTGACCCTTGATTTACAAGAGCTAGAGTTTTTAAATAGCTCTGGGATCAGTATGTTGTCGATGTTTGTGGTGGCGCTTCGCAACAAGGGTAGTGTCAATTTGATTCTAAAAGGGTCAAATAAGGTTTTGTGGCAAACCAAATCTTTGAGAAACTTGCAACGACTCATGCCAAGCATTGTCTTGGAATTGTGTTAAACCCGTGGGCATAAACGTGGAACAGCTAAAGTACGCTAAAGAACAACTCATTACTGAGATTGAGTTGCTGCGTCGGCAAGTTGAACGACTAGAGCAAGAAAACCATGACTTACAAATTGCTTTAGAGACAACAGCGATTCATGGTGATTTAGTCGAATCAGAGTTGTATACCGTTAATCAAAAACTACAATCGGCGATCGCAAGCTATCAACAAAAGCAGACGATTCTTGAGTCTGTTTTGGAAAGTGTGGCGCAACAAAAGACCGATTTAGAAATTATTTTGCATACCATGACTGAGCATGGCGACTCGGTTGAAACAGAGCTTTTTAACTTGAATCAGCGGCTTGAAGCAGAGATGCTTGAGCGCAAGAAAACAGAAAATAAGTTGCACTCTCTAGTGAGAATTATTTCTAAAGAAAAAGATGATTTAGAAAAGATTATGCGGACGATCATTGAGCATGGAGATGCGATCGAAACGCAGTGGTATGGCAAGTTATTAGAAGCCGATCAGCTAGCTTTAATTGATGGCTTAACCCAGGTCGCCAATCGGCGTCACTTAGACAACTACCTCGCCTCTGAATGGCGACGGTTGACGCGTGAACAGCAGCCATTAGCGCTGATCTTGTGCGATGTTGATAATTTCAAGCTCTACAACGATACCTATGGCCACCAGTTGGGTGATGACTGCTTAAAACAGGTCGCTCGCGCGATCGCTTGCTCCGTCAATCGTCCGTCTGATCTGGTCGCCCGCTATGGTGGGGAAGAGTTTGCGGTCATCTTGCCCAATACCCCAATTGAAGGGGCGGTGTGTGTGGCTGAGCGCATTCGAGCCGCAATTGAGGCGTTACAAATCCTGCACGAGCGATCGCCTGTGCGCCCTCACGTCACCCTCAGTTTAGGCGTGGCAGCTTTGGTTCCTGCTGAAGCGCTGTCGCTCAAACAATTGATTGCGTTGGCTGATGATGCCCTCTACGAGGCAAAGCAAGCAGGTAAAAATCACATTCAGGTGGCGATCTCAGATGCCAACTAAGCACCCTGGCACTTTATCCTCAACCCCCAAGACTAAGTTTAGCCACGCGACTGCGGTGCAATCAGCACAGATGAATTGGCTGGGTGTTAAGGGTAAACCCAGCAGAATGCCATCTTTTTGAGAAACTAATGATTGGCAGCTTTTTTTAACAGTTAATGAATATTGCCTACGAGTTACTTTTCATTTTCTTATTGATTCTTGTTAACGCCTTTTTTGCAGCCACTGAGATTGCGCTGGTGTCAGCGAGTGATGTGCGCATGAAGTTGCTGGCAGAGGAGGGGAATCGGCGTGCCTTGCTGGTACTGAATACCACCCAAAACGGTACGCGCTTTTTAGCCACAATTCAGGTGGGCATTACGCTTGCTGCGTTTTTTACCTCTGCGTTAGCGGCCACAAACCTGTCAGAGCCATTGGCAAACTGGATG
The DNA here is from genome assembly GCA_015296075.1 of Leptolyngbyaceae cyanobacterium M33_DOE_097. GTDB lineage: Bacteria > Cyanobacteriota > Cyanobacteriia > Leptolyngbyales > Leptolyngbyaceae > DSRU01. The sequence goes on from DVDV01000099.1 coordinate 78,527, forward strand.
CAGCCTCAGTTGGGTGGGGCGGCAAGTGTGATCGCGTTTATTCTCGTAACCAGCGTCATTTCCTTTATTAGTCTCGTGCTGGGTGAGTTAGTGCCAAAGCGATTGGCGATTCGGCACGCTGAAGACTGGGCCCTGGCATCGGTTCAGGTGATTCGCTGGCTTGGTATTTTAACGGCTCCCATCGTCAAATTGCTGAGCTTCTGCACTGATAGTGTATTGCGTTTGCTGGGCACCTCAACTGAAGAAGTTGAAGAGCGGGTTAGCTCAGAAGAAATTATGGCAATGGTCGATGCCAGTATGGCGGGTGGGGTTGTTGGAGAGCAAGAGCGGCGAATTATTCATCGAGCTGTCGAAATCAGGCATATCCCGGCGCGAGCGATTATGGTGCCCCGGGTGCAGATCCAATATCTGAAAATCACGACCACGCTAGAAGAGGCTTACAAAGTGGTGGCGGAAAATGCCCATACGCGTCTCCCGGTCTGTGATGGCGATCTGGATAATATTGTGGGCGTGCTACATGTAAAAGACCTGATCCGTCCGATGCCAGATCTGATGGAGCAACCCCCCAGCTTGCGTGAGCTGCTGCGCCCGGTGCGTTATGTGCCCGAAGGCAAGTTGGTGGCTGAAATGTTGGAGGAGATGAAGCGCGATCGCCTCCACATGCTGATTGTGCGCGATGAATTTGGCGGGACGGCTGGCTTAGTCACGCTGGAAGATGTGCTGGAGGAACTTGTCGGTGAAATTCGAGATGAGTACGACTTAGAAGAAGAACGGGAATTTCGCCGTATTAGTGACCACGAAGGTATTTTCAAGATTCGAGCGAGCCTTGCAGCGGTTAACAACGAACTCGATCTGGAGTTACCGCGCGACGAGGCAGCAACCTTAGCGGGCTTGTTCCTGGAGGAGCTACACCGTCCGCCTGAAGTGGGCGATCGCCTGCAAATTGATAATGTTCTGCTAGAAGTACTCGAAGATGGACAGCGGGTACGAGTTAGCCTCGCACCCCCGCCTGAAACAGAAGCCGATGCTTAAACTTCAACCTTGACGCCACGCCAGAAAGCAACGTGATCCTTAATTTGCTTGGCAGCGTCCTTGGGTTCAGGGTAGTACCAGGCTGCATCTGCATTTTGCTGACCATCTACCTCAATTGTGTAGTAGCTGGCAACCCCTTTCCAGGGACAGGTTGTGTGGGTACTGCTAGGCTTGAAATATTCCTTGTTAATCGAGTCGGGTGGAAAGTACTGGTTGCCCTCCACCACTTCACAATTATCGCTTTCGGCTAAAACTGCGCCATTCCAAATCGCTTTGGGCATTGTTGGATACCTGTAAACTCCACCTCAGCCTACCGCAACCCATCTAGAACGGCTAGTAACTGATCAACACTGGCATTGTGGTCAAAGAAAGAAAAAAGATGTTTGTAGTGCAAGCGGCCTTGCTGATCAATCACAAACTGAGCCGGGAGAGGTGCCCCTAACGCTTGCCCCGTCTGATACAGCCGAAACACCTGGCAACTGGGGTCACTCAGCAATGGCATGTTTAACCCTAGATCCCGCGCTACAAACTGACTTTGTTGAGAGTCGGTACTGGTAATCATTAACAGAGGAATTTTGCGATCGCTAAACTCGCTGTAGTTTTCGTTGAGCGCCTTGATGTGGGGGTAGCAAAAGGGACAGTACTGCTTCTCGGTAAAGATGCGCGTAAATGCTAGCACAATCGGCGTTTTACCCCGGTAGCTAGAGAGCTTGAGCATTCCCCCGTTCTTGATATCGGGCAACACAAAATCTGGAGCGATCGCACCTTTTTGCAGATTGTTTGTCGCCGGAATTGGGAAGAAGTTATTGAAAAACCGTTGGTTAAATAATCCGCTGAAATCCGTAGAGGTGACCATACCAGAACGTTGTTAGACGCAATGCAACACTTCAAACCTAGCACTGTAAAAGGGTTTAGGCTAGGAATTGGAGGCGTTGGGGAGAGGGGAGATCGCGCAGGTAAAATCCACGCAGCCAAACCAGCGGCGCTAGGAAGAACCTACGCAGGATCGATGGTATTAACCTTTCAGGCAATAGTGACTGGCTCTAACCTACTGGCAGTTCTTCATAATTGGCACATCGGCAACCTTACTAAGATTGACGTTGGTATCACTCATCAGCGTTTTCCAGGCTTTGCGGGTCGCTTCGGGTTCGACACACGACTGGTCTGCGAGAGTTGTGATCGCGTCAAACCAGAGACCGTTTTCGGAGTAGAGGGTTGTCCTTTGGGTTGGGTTCGCGTTAGTCAGGCTTTTATCTAGCGCTGCATCAGCGGCGACCCGCTCAACACCACCCTCAACTTTGAGACTGCCCGGTTTTACCCCAGGGCAAAGAACTTCGACCGACCAACGGTAAACCTTGCCCACTTCTAAGGAAGGCACATTGGCATCGGCAGGTAAGGCGAGACTATAGATTCCAGGTTTGCTGGGTTGCCCTGCGGCTCGTGCCAGTTGAAATCGGCTCTGATAAAGAACAGCTTCCGGCGCTTCGGTTTCCCCGCTGTAGAGCGTGAACTCAACTGTACCTGTACGGGTTCCCGGTAAGTACCAGAAGAAGCGTGGGTGGGCCGATAAGGTTTGCCCTGCCCCAACTTTGCCAGCTTCCTTAAAGTCTGGAACGAGCGCGATCGGCGAACGGGGAGAACCACTGGCTGCCACTAAACAGCGATCGCGGGTGCCACCTCCTTCTCGACGACCCGGCACACCTCGCTTAGGGGGCTTAAACCCGGCAAATGCAATTAGTGGGGTTGTGGCGATCGCCAGCACTAGCCCTAGAGATAAGCCACGAAACAAAAGGTTAGAAGGTTTCTTCAACATGCTTTGCAGCCTCATCCTCACTGCACCAACGATTTAAACAGATTTTATCGAGTTAAATTTGCGCTACTTAATTCTCAGAACCTTAGCCCCATCATCTTAGCCAGCTTTAGATGGTTCTTTATTTCATTTTTAGTAATCGCGTAGCAAAAGTGAGAAAATTTTGCCAGTTTTGGGATTTATGGATTTGTTTGCTTGCCATGTCAGGTAAATGCACAAAATTCCGTTTCTTTTCCGGATTTTGGCTGCTCTGCTGTTGTACATAAATAGCGGCATCTTGATCAGCCACACTCAGGCATGAATCTAAGAACAAAAGAGTTCTCAACAGCCTGGGTTAGTCAATAATGAAAGGCGACATTTTTAATATCATCAGAGTCTGGCAGGTTGAAAGGCATGCAGCGAAAGCCAAAAATTATCCGGTGGGGAGCTTGCGTCACAGGTTTAGTCGAGCTAGGCGTAATAGGCATACCGACGTTAGCCACGGCTGAAAGTTCCTTGCCAGAGCGGCAACTTGCGACAGCCGTTGAGGTTGCTCAAAAGGCGGATCCAAATCGCGATCGCCTGATTCAGCCCGTTCAACCTCGTCCCTTACCACCAGAGTCAACTCAACCCATCTTTTCAGAACCGACTCCGATTCCGACGCCTGACGCGTCGCCAGCCGCACCGAGTCCAGAACCTGCCGCGCCTGAACCCACTCCCGCAGCTTCACCTGCCGAACCAGCACCGACTCCGGCTGAGCCGACTCCCGATGGGCCAATTTCTACCCCGGCTCCGGCAGGGCCAACCATTCCCGTCAAAAAAATTGAGGTTCTGGGCAGCACCGTCCTAAAACCGACGGATCTGGAACCTATCACGCAACCGTTAGAAGGCCGCAACGTCACCTTAGAGGAGTTGCAGCAAGCTACCGACGCGATTACACAGCTTTACCTGAATCGGGGATTTATTACTTCACGGGCGGTTTTGACCGATCAAACGGTCACAGATGGTGTGGTGAAAATTCAGGTGATTGAGGGGGCGATCGAGCAGATTGAGATCGAAGGAAATAAACGGCTCAACTCTAGCTATGTTCGCCGCCGTATCGAGTTAGGTACAGGCACGCCGCTCAATCGAGATAAGCTCGAAGACCAGTTGCGCTTGCTGAAGGCCGATCCGCTTTTGAGTAATGTCGAAGCCAGCTTGCGCCCCGGCACTGAACTAGGTAAAAGCATTTTGGTGGTGCGGGTGAGTGAAGCCCCATCGCTGATTGGTTTTGCCGGGGTTGATAACTTTTCACCGCCGAGTGTTGGGTCGGTGCGGCTGGGTTTGGGTTTGGGGTATCGCAATCTGACTGGGTTGGGCGATGAAATCTTTGCGTCGTACTATCGCACGACCCGCGGTGGGGCGGATTCGTTTGATTTTGCCTATCGTATTCCGGTCAACCCAATGAATGGTACGTTGCAGGTGCGGGTTGCGCCCAGCCGCAATGAAATTGTTGATGATGAATTTAATCTTGATATCAGTGGTGAAACCGAACTATATGAAGTTAGCTTCCGACAACCGCTGATCCGCACACCACGAGAAGAATTTGCGCTCTCGGCTGGGTTGACATTTCAAGATGGGCAAACCCTGCTATTCCAGCAGGGCTTCCCCTTTGGCATTGGGCCTGATGCCGATGGCAACAGCAAAACGCGTGTGCTTAAGTTTGGGCAAGATTACATTAAGCGTGACCCCAATGGGGCTTGGGCTTTGCGATCGCAGTTTAGTTTTGGTCTCGATATCCTCGATGCCACCACCAATGATGCCCCCATCCCCGATGGCGAGTTTTTTGCCTGGTTAGGACAAGTGCAGCGGGTGCAACGCCTGGGCGACAACCATTTGTTGATTGCTCAATTTGATGTGCAACTGACCCCCAATAGTTTGTTGCCCTCGCAGCAGTTTGTGATTGGGGGTGGGCAATCGTTGCGCGGCTTCCGACAAAATGCGCGATCGGGCGATAACGGGTTTCGCTTTTCCCTCGAAGACCGAATTGCCCTGATTCGCGATGAGGCGGGTATCCCAATCTTTCAGGTTGCCCCCTTTGTTGATTTTGGCTCTGTCTGGAATGTCGCTGATAATCCCAACCCGTTGCCGAGTCAGCGGTTCCTTGCAGGTGCAGGCGTTGGCTTGCTCTGGCAACCGCTGCCAAAACTCAACATGCGGGTAGATTTTACCGTTCCGCTGATTGACCTCGACGATCGCGGCAACGATGCCCAAGACGAAGGCATCTACTTCAGCGTTTACTACACGTTTTGATGCAATCATGAACGGTTTGATAGCCATCTCACGATTTTGTGAATACTCATGAAGTAACTCAAATCGTAGGCTTTCATCCTTTTGCGAAAAATCGGTTTCAACTCATCCATCTGGCAAGCTAAAAAGTCTTGGCGGTATGGTTTAGTCGCTGTCCTTAGTTGTGTGGTGTTAGCAATTGGGGGCGATCGCCCGTCTACCTCTGCTCCCGCTTCTATAAATAACTCCAACTCGGCTAATCAAATGGAACTGCCGTCAAATCTCAACCTCAACAAAACGCTTATGGTTGGCACAGATGTTGCGGCTTGGTTTCTCTTTGATCCACAGGCGTTGGCTCACCGCGAGCAAGATCCCTGTGACTGGTGGACACACGATTTTGCAATTCGTAAGGAGTTGGCAGCAGGCAACCTGCTTGCTGTTGATACCGGGAGCGATGGTGGCTTTAAGGTCCGCTTCTCAACGGAGGGCTTGAGCGATCGCGAACGGGCTTATGTAAGGTACTCCAGAGAGTTTCGCTTACGTACTTTAAGCGGAAAATTGTATTTTGACGGAGGGTATGCTCTCTCTTGCGACGACCCGACGAGCAAACCAGAGGAGGATCCAGAAAATTGGGTCGAGCTTGCAAAGGGTGACTATCGAGCTACTGTTCACACCATTGACTGGTACGAAGAGCCTGGTTCAGTAGATAGTGAAGGTACCGGTACGGAAACATCTTTACCTGCCTACGTTGTAGTTCTTGAGTCGGTTCCCAGTCTGGAATTAATTTCGCCGCCTGCCATAATTCCTCGCATGGAGCCAGACCTCTATTCTGAGGAGCCGTATAATTTCTCAGAAGAATCAGAAGAAATAGAGGAAACACCATTAAAGCGAGAATATGCATTATTTATTCGGAATGAAACTATCTTTCCTAAAGCAAAGATCGATGAAATACCCATCTCAAAAAATGAATTTCAGCAACTCGACTTTTCTTCTCAAAAAATTACAGCCGAAAACGTACTAGAAATTCTCAGTCGGTCGGTAGTTATCAGTCCGTCTAATCATCCGCAGCAGATTGCAACCTTATTCGGAGTGGTTACACTTAGCGCTAGCAACTCTATTCAAGTTTTAGGCGAAGACAGGTTTGTTGACTCTTGGAGCTACTCAATGGATGGCCACGGAGAGCAGCGCGTTCAGATTATTCGCAGCTTCAAACGCAATGGTGTTGATTGGGTTGAAGTCAAACCTTACACGCCTCAATCGGAACCTGTTCCAGACACCTTGGTGCAACAGCTCAAGCAACTGTTTGCCAACTACGCTGCTACTAGCCCAAGCTATCCCAAACGCATCAAGTATGCTCACTTTTATGCTGAGCGCATGGAGTCATTGACTGAGGCTTCTGAAATTGCCTGGTTGGTTGCTAACGCTTTAGACCTTGCGCCTGAGATCCAGCGTGAGTTACTTTCTCTGCCTGAAAAGGAATTAGTTGAACGGCTGATTGCCCTGCTCGAAGCGATTTGAGACCGTTTTGCAGAACCTTAGAGATCGCCCCGCTGATTGTAAAGAAACATATCGGCCACTTGTCTGAGTGACCATCTTTTGCATTGCATTTTATTGGGTTCGCTGTCGTCCTTGTAACTAAAGCACACCTTTATATTCAATTAATAATCATTATTTATTTAACTAAACAGAAGAACTGAAGTCGCGCTTATCACAATCCTGATATTATTCTGTATGAGCTTGTCCTACAGTATTTAAGGGGTTAAGCGAAGCTCACACTCAATGGGTTCGTTTATTGGAGCTTTCAAGCAACATTCCCAAATTGATATAGGGCATATGTAGAAATTTCAGAAATGCTTAGATGAATGGTTTAAGCCTTTCTGAGATGCGTGCGATCGCGAAGTTTTTCACGATTTCAAACAGGAAGGGAGATTTATGTCATACGCGCAAACTAAAACTCAGAGCAAATCTGGGTATCAGGCTGGGGTTAAGGATTACAAACTGACTTACTACACCCCAGACTACACGCCGAAGGATACCGACATCCTGGCAGCGTTCCGGGTTACACCTCAGCCCGGTGTTCCTTTTGAAGAAGCGGGTGCTGCGGTAGCGGCTGAGTCTTCCACCGGTACTTGGACAACTGTGTGGACAGACCTGTTGACTGACCTCGATCGCTACAAGGGACGCTGCTACGATATCGAGCCAGTTCCCGGCGAAGATAACCAATTTATCGCCTACATTGCCTATCCTCTCGATCTGTTTGAGGAAGGGTCTGTAACCAACATGCTGACCTCCATCGTTGGTAACGTGTTTGGTTTCAAAGCTCTGAAAGCTCTACGTCTGGAAGACCTGCGGATTCCGGTTGCTTACCTGAAGACCTTCCAAGGCCCTCCCCACGGTATCCAAGTTGAGCGCGACAAGATTAATAAGTATGGTCGTCCTCTGTTGGGTTGCACCATCAAGCCCAAGCTCGGTCTGTCTGCTAAGAACTATGGCCGTGCCGTTTATGAGTGTCTGCGGGGTGGTCTAGACTTCACCAAAGATGACGAAAACATCAACTCCCAGCCGTTCCAACGCTGGCGCGATCGCTTCCTGTTTGTGGCTGATGCAATCCATAAGTCTCAAGCAGAAACGGGCGAAATCAAGGGCCACTACCTCAACGTGACTGCTGCAACCTGCGAAGACATGCTGAAGCGGGCTGAGTTTGCGAAAGAACTCGGAATGCCCATCATCATGCATGACTTTTTGACAGCTGGCTTCACTGCCAACACAACTCTGTCGAAGTGGTGTCGCGACAACGGTGTGCTGCTGCACATTCACCGTGCAATGCACGCAGTGATCGACCGTCAAAAGAACCACGGGATGCACTTCCGCGTTCTGGCGAAGTGCTTGCGGATGTCGGGTGGAGACCACATTCACACCGGAACTGTCGTCGGTAAGCTTGAGGGTGACAAAGCCGTAACCCTCGGTTTCGTAGACCTCCTTCGCGAAAACTACGTTGAGCAAGACCGCTCGAAGGGTATCTACTTCACCCAAGACTGGGCTTCCATGCCTGGTGTAATGGCTGTGGCTTCTGGTGGTATCCACGTATGGCACATGCCTGCTCTGGTAGAAATCTTTGGCGACGACTCTGTTCTCCAGTTTGGTGGTGGTACTCTGGGTCACCCCTGGGGTAATGCGCCGGGCGCAACTGCTAACCGGGTTGCTCTGGAAGCTTGCGTTCAAGCTCGTAACGAAGGTCGTGACCTGATGCGTGAAGGTGGCGACATCATTCGTGAAGCTTGCCGCTGGTCACCTGAGTTGGCAACTGCTTGCGAACTGTGGAAGGAAATCAAGTTCGAGTTTGAAGCTCAGGACACCATCTAATTTCAGGCGACGGGCAAAAGTAGAAAGTAAAAAGTTAATTTCTTTTGCCTTTACCTTTTTACTTTTGCCTCCCCCTTATGGATCTGAAGCAGATTGCGAAAGATACAACCAAAACCCTGGTCAGCTACATGACTTATCAGGCGTTGCGAGTTGTGATTGCCCAACTTGATGAAACGGAGCCGAAACGGGCTTACTGGTTACGCCAGTTTTCCTACCGAGTCAGCATTCAAAACGGTGAAGCGTTTCTCGAAGCTCTTTTTCAAGAAGAACAACGACTCGCTTTTCGGTTGCTGACGGTGCGCGAACACATTGCAGAGGAACTTGCTGACTACCTCCCGGAAATGTTGCGGGCAGGCATTCAACAGGCAAATTTGCACCAGCGTACTCAACAGTTGGAGCGCATGACGCAGATCGATCCGACGGTGGTAGATGAACACCCCGAACAACAAACTCCTTCTGAAGAGTAGTTTTTGGTTCTTTATCTGTGGCGATGCCTTAAACCCTTAAGGTGACAGCGCCATGCAACCGCCATTAGTAATCATTGAGGATACCCATGAAGACCTTACCCAAAGAGCGTCGTTACGAAACCTTTTCTTATCTGCCTGCGCTGACCGATGCTCAAATTGCTCGTCAGATTCAGTACACCATTGAGCAAGGCTACATCCCTTGCGTCGAGTTCAACGAAAGCTCGGCTGCTGAAATCTACTACTGGACAATGTGGAAGCTGCCTTTGTTCAACTGCTCCTCTCCTCAAGAGGTGCTGAACGAAGTGCAACAGTGCCGCTCTGAGTACCCCAACTGCTACGTTCGTGTTGTTGCTTTCGACAACATCAAGCAGTGCCAGGTGATGAGCTTCATCGTACACAAGCCCAATCAAAACAGCGGCGGTTACCGCTACTAATTCTTAGCTAAGGAATTTGAAGCAGGGTGAGAGCAATCCACCCTGTTTTTTTTCGCTTGAGGGCAAGCATTTCGGCGATAGGGGCGTTTGGCCAAACGCCCTTACAAAGATTGGCGCGATCGCAATGTTCAGCATTGGTGATGATAGATCTGGTATAGGGCAAGCATCCCAGCGGTAGGGGCGTTTGGCCAAACGCCCTTACAGGATTCATGGACCTGATCAGCAACGCTTAAGGTCTTAATTGTCAAACGCCCTTACAGAATTCATAGACCTGATCAGCAACGCTTAAGGTTTTAATTCCAAAACGTCCTGACAGGATTCTCCAGTGCATCGCGCGGCTTAACCCATTGGTTTCGCTACTTCCTGTTTGGCAATCCAATCTAAGATCAATTGATTGACCTGCTCAGGTCGCTCATCATGGGGACAGTGCCCCGCATTGTCAATCTCCGCAAAAGTGATTTGCGGGTTGAGTCGAGCAATCATCGGAGCAAGCTTTGGCGGCACCATGCGGTCTTGTTTGCCCCAGATCAGCAACATTGGAATTTTGAGATTGGGAATCAGCGTTTTGGCGCTGTAGTCTCGACCACTAACCTTTGGTGATTGAATCATCGCCCGCAAAGCGCTAGCTGCTCCGCGATCGAAGGTGGGGTGCGAGAAAATCTCAACCACTTCTTTGGTGATTGCGGCTGAAGTTGCATAGGCTTGACGCGCCCAGATTTTGAGCAGCGCTCGACTGCGAATCACCCGAAACAGCGAGTTAAAGAAAATCGGCGACAGAAATAGACAGCTCAGCAGCGAAAAACTGACCTTTTTAATCGGTTGCATCGGCGCGATCGCCTGCTTTAACCAGAGCGGCAGACTCAACACTGAAGAATCTGGCAGATTGAGCATGACCATTCCCTGCACCATTTCGGGATAGCGAGCCGCTGCTGCGAGACAGACCAGCGAGCCAATGGAGTTACCAACCAGAATGACGGGTTTTTGAATAAAGGTGCGCCAAAAATCGTAAAGCTGCTCTGACCACAACTCTACGTTGTATCCAGCAACCGCCTTTTCTGAGGTGCCAAACCCCAACATATCTAAGGCATAGACTGGATGCTGCTCGGCCAAAGCGGGAATGTTGTTGCGCCAGGAGGCGATCGAGGCTCCAAACCCATGTACTAATAGGAAGGGGGCGCGATCGCTGGTTATGTTAGCCGCTCTCAAAAAGGTATAGCGCGTCTGCCAACCTCGCCAAACCCAATCGCGTTGGTTTCCAACTTGCCGATGCCAGGAGAAATTTGCTATCACAATAGGGAATTCGAAGAAGGGTGAACGAGTGTCACAAAATATTACAAAGTACACTCAGGCACTTCAATTCTAACGAGTGGAGTTGATATTGAAGAAATCCGCAGTCGATTCGGCCACCTGATTGGAAAGTAGGGGGTTTCTCTCAATGCCTCTTGTCGCCAGTCAGCATCCATAGAGTGAACTTTATGTTTGCCTCACTTGAATTTTGGTAAGCACTGCTTAGAAATTTAAGCAGACTGGGTAGAATGGCAGGTATTATTCATCCAATTTTCAGTAAGATAAGTGTTCTCTAGTAATTGACGACGTTTTTAGTCTTTAAGCGACTGCTCTGCTTGGGTCTTAGACCGTGGCTATCTCCTTAGTTGTCAACTTTTAACTTGTTACCATCCACTTACGAATGCCAGCGCCAGAAAAACGACCAAACCGAGACCTTCCACCTATCAACGAACGGATTCGTTTTCCCAAATTGCGGGTCATTGATGCAGATGGTTCCCAATTAGGAATCCTTTCCCGCGAAGAAGCGTTAAATCTCTCTGATGAGCGAGAGCTAGATTTAGTATTGGTGAGCGATAAAGCCGACCCGCCCGTTTGCCGCATTATGGACTACGGCAAATATAAGTTTGAGCAAGAGAAGAAAGCGCGGGAAGCGAAGAAGAAGCAGCATACTGTTGACGTGAAAGAAGTCAAGATGCGCTACAAAATTGAGGAACACGACTACAACGTGCGGATCAATCAGGCCAAGCGATTCCTCAAAGACGGTGATAAAGTCAAGGCCACAATTATGTTTCGGGGGCGTGAGATTCAACATAGCGATATGGCAGAAGAACTGCTAAATCGGATGGCGCAAGACTTGCAAGAGTTTGCTGAAATTCAACAGGCTCCCAAGAAAGAAGGCCGAAATATGATGATGTTGCTCGCGCCAAAACGTTAATCTGTGCTTCAGTTATGCGAGTTTTTGGCAGGCTTTGGGTAAACTCTTTGCATTAGATGTGCACCCAAGCTCTAAAATAGCGCCAGCCTGATGCTGTAATTTGTTGATGCGGTTGGCTCTTTGTTCTCTCATTTGAGAGAGTCGCCGTGCATTATCCATGCTCGGTTCCAATACTCGTTGATTGAATGGACAAGCAAGACCAGAAGGTTCGCAAACAACTTGCCCGACAACGGTTGCTCAAATGGGTCAATCTGCGCCCCGAAGAGAGCGAACGAACTTTTTTGATGTTTGCATTTTATGCAACGACATCTATTGGTCTTGTTTGGTTGGAGTCAATTACGGTTGCGTTGTTTCTGCAACAGTACGGCGCTGAAGAAGGTCTCCCGTGGATTTATATTGCCAGTGCGGGCATTGGCTCTGGGCTAGGCTTTTTGTATTCTTACTTGCAACGGTTTTTGCCACTACGGCATGTAATTGTCACCGCTGCCTCATTGATGGCTTTACCGTTGGTTGCTTTTTGGTTTGGTTTAGGTGCCTCTGCCAGCTTGCAGTCGTTTGGTTTTGCCCTGCCTGCCATCACGATCTTTTGTATGCGGCTGTGGCTTGAGGCCATTTATGCGCTGAATGACCTCAACACGTCGATCACGGCAAATCAACTATTTAACATTCGTGAAATTAAGCGCACCTACCCACTGATTAGCAGTGGTATTTTGGTGGCCGATGTCATCAGCGGCTTTTCTTTGCGCAGTGTGATTTTGTTGGTAGGTGGTCTGCGCAATGTGCTATTGCTGGCGTTTGTGCTAATTGCGATCGGGGCAGGGCTGCTGTTTTATTTGTGTCAAAAGTATCAGCAAGCCTTTCCTGATTTTTTGCGTCGTCGCAGTGAGGAACGACAACCGGACTTTACAAATCGTCGTTTACAAGGCCCCTTACGGCGCTATGTCATTCTTCTGTTTACGTTTTTTATCTTAGCGCAGGTGTTACTGCTGCTGATTGACTTCCGCTTTTCAAGTGAGTTGCAGCAGGGGCGAACCGATGAAGAAATTGCGGCCTTTTTAGGCTTATTTAATGGAATTCTTGGCATTTTCGAGCTGGCGATGCAATGGCTTGCTTCTAGCCGAGTGATTGAGCGGATGGGAGTGTTCACTGCTTCCATTATGTTGCCGGGAGCGATCAGCCTGGTCAGTGCCCTTTGTGTTGGGGTGTTGGCCTTCTCAAGCAACGTTTTGTTCGTTTTTTTAGTGATGCTTAAATTCTTTGATGAATTGCTTCACTACACTCTCTTTGCCAGCATTAGTCCCGTATTGTTTCAACCCGTGCCAGAGGTGATTCGTAGCCGCATTCAGGCGAATGTACGCGGGGTTGCGGAGCCGCTTTCTACGGGTTTTACAGGTTTAGCATTGTTGAGCCTGGTTTGGCTGGAGCAAAAGCAATGGATGGCCTTTAAGGCTGTGAATCTGGTATTGCCAGCGATTTTTTTGTTAGCTCTGGCGTGGATGTTAACTGTTTGGCTGATGCGATCGAAGTATGTCGGTCTGCTGGTCATGAGTGCTGAGCGGGGGCAACTGAGTGCAGATGTTGACCTGCGGGAATTAAAACTGGCAGTCGCCAAAACCTTAGAGCAGCCTGGCACCGATGCACATAAAGCTTCTTGTATTGAGCTGCTGAGCCAGTTAGATGCCAAGAATGTTGGTGAGGTTCTAGCGCCCCTGTTAGACAAGCTGCCGTCGAAGCTGCAACAAAAAAGCCTTGAGGAAATGATGGAGTTTCCCAGCCTGACCTATGTGCCACAGGTACAGGAGTTGGTGAACTTGAACCCACCACCAGAAGTGCTGGCCGTCGCCTTGCGATATATCTGGATTACGCAAGAATCCCCTGATATTCGCCAACTGAAACCCTATTTACGGGCAGAGGTTGACCCTGTAGTGCGGGGAACGGCTGCTTCACTGGTGTTGCGCCGAGGTAACAGCATTCAAAAAGCGGAGGCCACCAATACTCTGCGGTTGATGCTAACCCACAAGCAAGAACGTGAGCGGGTGATGGGATGTCGAGCCTTGGGCGAAGCGGTCTATATGCAATCGCTGCGGTTACACATCCCCAATCTGCTGCAAGACGAGTCGCTGCGTGTGCGGTGTGCGCTGCTAGAAGCGATCGCGGCTACCCATTTGCAAGAGTTTTACCCTTCCCTGCTACGCGGACTTTACTATAAATCAACGCGAGCAGCAGCGATGAAAGCGCTGATTCGGCTGGAGAATGAAGCGATACCGATGTTGGTCAGTCTCGCCGAAGATTTGTATAAGCCTGACCTGGTGCGGTTACATGCCTGGAAGGCGATCGGTGAAATTGGCACACTGGAAGCACTCGATGCGTTGATTTCTCACTTAGCGGTTGCCTGGGGTACAGAGCGCCGTAGCCTGCTCAAGATCCTGTTAGAGATCCCAGATGATGTGGGGATTGAAAGCGCCTTGGATGAGGTTGGGCGGAGTGGGATTGAGAACATGATCGACCAAGAAATCATGTTTATTGCGCAGATGTACGCGGCTATTTGTGATTTAGAACCGATTCAGGGGAGAGAACCCGAACTGCTGCGAAGGGCGTTGCATGACATGCAAAACGATGCTCAAGAACGCTTGTTTTTGCTGATGAAGTTTCTCTATCCGATCAGCGCGATTAATGCGGCGGCCTTCAACTTGCATTCGACCTCGGCCAGTAGCATGGCACATGGGCTAGAGATTTTAGACAACACGCTCGACATCCCCAGCAAGCGTGCTTTACTGAGCATCTTAGACCGTGGCTCTGAGCGCGAAAAGCTGAATATGTTGTCTGAGCTGTACAACTACAAGCCGTTACCCGCGAGCGATCGCCTGCGTCACCTTTTAGATTTACGGCATTTTCTGTCTGATTGGGGTTTGGCCTGTTGTTTCCACCTGGCTCGTAGTGCCCGTTGGAGTGTAACGGCTGAGCAGATCTTGGCGTGTTTACGCCACCCGCGTGGCTTTGTGCGTGAATCGGTTTTGACGTATCTGCAAGTTGCTTCACCACGTGCTTTAGAGCAGTTGTTGCCAAAGTTGAAAGCGGATCCTGACCCGATTGTTGCCAATATTGTGAAAGAAATTGCGAGCAGCATCGAGCCATCGACACGGCAAAAAAATGGACGGGCATCGAAAGATGGCCGCACAGATTTCTCTGGGTTCTCAGAGCTAGAACCGATATAGAGGTGTTCTTGTATTTGACTTGAGAGATGTGCAGGTCAATGTTATCCAATGTAAGGGTTTAGCATTGCAAAGCCCCTACCACAGGCGCTTCTCCAACTGGGAGATTACTTGTCTACGGCCCCTTAAGCAACCTTTTGTTCGGTCACGAGTGTGAGCGTTGTCCATTCACCGCGATCGCTGTAACTGCGAATTATCCGTTGCCGCAAATCTGGTTGGAGCAGCCAACCCGCTTCTAAAAAGAAGGGTTTACCCGGCTGAATTTTGAGCGGGCAGGTTGAGGACGCACCATCGGGCAACATCAGCACTTGTAAGGTTTGACTGCCCTGCTCAAACAAAAGCTGATGATTGCGAATGGTTGCTTGAGAGGCAATGGTTTGCCCACCAGGCAGGCTTAACTCCTGGTTAAGCGTCGTTTCACCAGATTGCCAAAGCCGCAGTTGAGTAGAGTAAGACTGTGGCTCGCTCCAATCGCGATCCAGGGTCAACGCTTCCCCCTGCCAACTGCCTAACAGATCGGTCAGCTGCAACGGCAGACGTTCAGCCGCGTCAGTACCAGCCAACCGCTCACGAATGAGGGTGAGTTGAGAAAGTTCGCTTTGTTTGTCGTAGAGTTGCACCAGTCGTAAGCGGCGATCGCCCCAAATCAGCCCCAGCTCGGCTCCAAACTCAGAAAACGGCCCAAACTGAATTGAACCCTGAGAAAATGCACCGTTTTCAAATAGAAGAATGCCACGTCCTAAAGAGCTGTATTCCAACACTTGTTCTTCAGGTGGATTGGTAAATCGCTGCACGGTTTGCCGCATGGTCTGGTTGCTATTTAACCCAACAAACGACACCACCGTTGGCACATCACTGAGCACCTCGCCCGTCGGAGAGAGGCGAGTAAACGAACCCTGCCACTCACCCAGATTTTGCAGTAAACACTCCCATTGCGATCGCATAGCTACCGACAACCTAAGCTTTCGCGAGTATCGACACCCGTTTTGGGATTGACTCCAGTGGCGTACTTACAGAGCTTGGCAACTGCATAGCGATCGATGAGGGCATTGGTAAAGTCGGCTCCATCGACAACCGCCTCATCCAAAATGCTATTGGTGAGGGTCGCGTCTTCTAAAATGGCGTTCGAGAGGTTGGCTTTATAAAGGGTGACGCGATCAACCAGCGCACCTGTCAAATCAGCTCCGCTCAAATTGGCTCCCAGCATGTTGCCCTTGGTGAGCATGGCATTTTTGAGGTTGGCTCCCGCAAAATTGGTCTCGCGCATTTCGGCGGAGACAAACACCGCACCGGATAGATCCATATTGGAGAAATCACGGTTCTCAAGCAGAGTGTGGCTGTAGTTAATCGTGTTTGCCTGGGCCAACGCAGGTCGTGCTGCTAAAACAAGCCAGAGCAGCGTCAAACCAATGGTGAGCAAAACCAGGAGCGATCGCCCCACAATTCGCTTGAGGGAGGGTGCAGACAAAACGATAGACATGCGCTCAGCTCAATGAAAGTTCTTTACTGCTTTGATGATAAGTCAGCTTGCTAAGTCGAGAAGGGATGTTTGTGATTTGTCAGGTATAGCGGTAGTCATCTAGGTTAGGCCGAGGTGCAGGGGGGACCCCTCTTATTTTCAATGGCCTAAACCAATTGGCAACAACTATAGGTGTAAAAGACGTTGTTAATTTTCGGTTTTAGTCATGCGAACACGTACCTGCGATCGATCCGCTAATGTGGCTGATTCCACAGAAGAAATTGCGGGGATTGCTTCTTTTTGCTGAGTGCCTAATTTCTCTGCTAAAACATGACGCTGGTTGATCAAATAAATACTGACCAAGGTTAACCCGACCCCAAACCACTGAACGGTTGTTAGCACTTCATTGAGAAACAGACTGCCAAACAACAAAGCAAAGACGGGCGTTAAAAATGTGAGTGAACTGAGGCTGGTCAAACTACCCCGTGAGGCGAAGTAGAAAAATAAACCGTAGGCGACTGCGCTACCAAAAATAGTGGAGTAACCCATTGCTAACCAATCCGCTCCTTGTAACCCACTGAACTGGTTTGCTTCACCAAAAGCAGAAAGCGCAAAAAGTGGGACTCCACCTAAAATCATGTGCCAGCCAGTAGCCGTGATCGGGTCAGCGTAGCGACTGACGTAGCGCATACAAACCGTGCCAACCGCCATCGATAACGACGCTAACAGCATCAGCCATTGCCCGTTTTGAAACAGCCCTTCGAGTAACCCAGCGCCCAACTCAAACCCATCGGGTAGACTACCCTGCTGTAAAAATCCAGTAATCCATTCTGTTGGCAAGCCGAGCAGACTGATGCCAGCAACGCCAAAAGCCAAACCGATCCACCCCCATAAGCCAATGCGATCGCTAAACAACCACGAGGCTAACAAGGCAACCGCGAGGGGCTGCGAATCAATCATCACAGAGCCAAGCCCTGCACCAGTACGCACTAAACCTTCGGCTAAGAACCCCTGGAACATCGCGCCATCAATTAAAGCAAACAGCGCAATCCAGCCCCACGCTTGCCAGCCTTTGGGTTGAGGCCGCTTTAACAGCCAGCCGACCAGCAAAACCAAAATTCCTGCTGGAGCCAACCGCACCCCTGCCATAAACAAAGGCGTTGTATGTGGGATCACTCCCTTCATAGCAACCATTGCAGTGCCCCAAAAGAAAAAGGGGGCAATTAGTAATAATGGGTAAAACGGCGACTGATTTAAGCTCTGCTGTTGGTTCATGGGCTTACCAGAAAAAGTTGGATGTACGGGCGATCGCCCTTCTCCTACTGACAATTGTACCTAACCTTATAGATATGTTAAGCAGTTGTCATAATTTCTTGCTGGAATCTTCCCTGTTTCCCACAAAGATGCGGCAAACTAAGTATTAGTCGATACGTTTTGGATGAGTGCGATGATGCGGCTGTTTAGACCTGGTTTCAAGAAACAAATTGCCCGTTTAGAAATTTCAGGTCCGATCGCCGGAGCGACTCGAAAACGAATTCTTGAAGCACTGAAAACCATTGAGGAACGTAGGTTTCCGGCGTTGCTCTTGAGAATTGATAGCCCCGGTGGCACGGTTGGTGATTCTCAAGAAATTTATGAAGCTTTGAAACGACTACGCGACAAAGTGAAGATCGTCGCGAGCTTTGGTAACATCTCGGCTTCCGGTGGGGTGTACATCGCGATGGGTGCGAAACATATCATGGCGAATCCTGGCACCATTACGGGTAGCATCGGTGTCATTTTGCGCGGCAATAATCTGGAACGCCTGTTAGATCGGGTTGGTGTTTCCTTTAAGGTCATCAAATCAGGACCATTTAAGGACATACTGGCATTTGATCGTGAGATGACCGATTCCGAAAAACACATTTTGCAAGAGTTGATTGATGTGAGCTACCAACAGTTTGTGCAGACGGTAGCCGAAGCTCGCAACTTATCGGTTGAAACGGTACGCAGCTTTGCCGATGGGCGCATTTTTACAGGGCAGCAAGCGCTGGAGTTAGGGGTTGTCGATCGCCTAGGTACCGAAGAAGATGCCCGTAAGTGGGCTGCAGAGTTAGTTGGGCTTGATCCTGAGAAGACACGCTGTTTTACGTTGGAAGAACGAAAACCGCTGCTCAGTCGGCTCGTTTCTCGAAGTCAGACCCAGTCAATGGTCGGGCAACTCGCTGCTTTACCCGGTTTAACAACCTCTGTGCAATGGATAAGTTTTGAGGTAGAAACAAGTGGTCTACCGTTGTGGCTGTATCGCCCCTAAAAACTTTACCTTCCTTAAAAAAAATAGGGGATCAGGCCACAAAATTTCTTAGGATAACGGTGGCTGAATATGTGACTTTATTGGAATTATTAGCCATAGTGGAGAATGAAATCTGACAAGGTTTCAGACTGATTATTTGCCTGAAATTATATTTTCCGGAGGAACAAGCGTGGGTTGGCGTGTGAGAGCAATTCGAGGGGCGACAACAGTCTCAGAAAACACCGTGGAAGCAATTCGCGAAGCAGTGCATGAACTGCTCGACGCTTTAGAAACCCACAACAATTTAGACTTTGATGAAATTGTGAGTGTAACGTTTTCAGTTACACATGATCTGGATGTGGTTTTTCCGGCGGCGATCGCCCGCGAACGTCCCCATTGGGCTAACGTTCCCCTACTGGATGTGCAACAAATGTATGTGAAGGGCAGCTTAGAGCGGTGCATTCGCTTTTTAATTCACTTCAACACGCCCGACCCAAACGTGGTGATTTATCATCCTTACCTGCGCAAGGCAAAAAGCCTGCGGCCTGATCGGGCACTCACTCCCGTCAGCCAGTGCTTGCCTTACCCAACCGTGCAGTCTCATCAAGTTGACACGAGTTTAAGGTGAAGGACGGTTCTTTCTCTTTACCCCATACAATCGAAACCGACTTCTACAATGAGATGAAAGAGGCGATGTAGAGGTATGAGTGCTTTGGGAAAAGAGGCGCAAAGTTTATCAATTCAAGATTTTGAACCGTATCAGATTGTTTATCTCGAAGCGACGGGCGATCGCCTGTTTTCCGAGATGGTGCAAATGGCAGAAGGTAAACAAACCTGTTGGGTGCGTCCCTTAGTGCTGGTGTTTGACTATTACCAACTGTCAGATCAGCCTTGTGAGTGGTTTGACCTGCGCAATGGCTCTGACCTGCTTTGCCCCAGTACGCTGTTTCAGGCCGCGCTGGATACGGATGTGATTCCGTTTTTGAGTCAGCTTCCGCCTCTGGTGCAAGGTGGGCGCTGCGATCGCGCTGTTCAACAACGCCTCAATCAATTTATGCGTCGCCTTTGGGAAATTCACTCAGATGCTTTTCATGCCAGCTAAGTCTCTGCTTGGTTGAATTTGGCTGTATGACAAATGCAAAATTTTCTGTGGATGAAGGTGAACCAAAACGCGATAATGCAGATGGCTAAATTGCTCTTCACTCTATCTGGCTTATGGTTGTTTGGTTAGCCTTAAACGTATTGATTGTCTCTGTCGCTTACTTGTTGGGGTCGATTCCGCCGGGGTATTGGGCTGGCAAGTTGTTAAAGGGCATCGATATTCGCGAGCATGGTTCTGGCTCGACCGGGGCAACTAACGTGCTGCGAACTTTGGGTAAAGGTCCGGCACTGGCAGTTTTGGCGATCGATATTCTCAAAGGCGTTGGAGCAATTTTGCTCTCTTATCTGCCTCATTCGCTCGAAGCATTTTATACCCTGGCTCCAGCAGGAATGGATGCCGTCAGTGGGCAACCCTGGTTGACGAGCTTGGCTGCGATGGCTGCCTTGATTGGTCATAGCCGCTCTGTCTTTCTCAATTTCACGGGTGGTAAGTCGGCAGCGGTGAGCCTGGGCGTTTTACTGGCGATGAATTGGATTGTCGGACTGGGTACGCTGGGCGTCTTTCTGCTGGTACTGGCGGTGAGTCGAATTGTTTCGCTGAGTTCAATGTCAGCGGCGATCGCGGTGTCTGTCCTGATGCTGGTGACGCAGCAACCCTTGCCCTATATTCTGTTTGCTGTGGCGGGTGGGGTTTACGTCATTCTGCGCCATCGCTCCAATATTCAGCGGTTGTTGGCTGGTACCGAGCCGCGTTTAGGGCAAAAGCTGCCTGAAGTAACGCCACCGGCCTAAAAATCTGAAGCCTGCCTGTGTGAGTTGTGTGGCAACGGTTTGCCAGATAACGTGTTTGAGTGCTTTTTGCTGTTGTTTCTTGTCCAAATCTCATGACTTTAGAAACGGGGTCATCCCTTGCTGGCTTGCCTGCTTATGCCTATGTTGACGAAGCGGGGCAACTGCCAGAAGCTTTTCAGGGAAAAATTGGCGTCTATGCGATTTTTGATCAGGCGATGGCATTGCAGTATGTTGGCTATTCACGAGATGTGCTGTTGAGTCTCAAACAGCATCTTGTGCGCAAACCGAGTCAGTGTGTGTGGGTCAAAGCACAAATCAGCGATCGCCCCAACCGTACCGAGTTAGAAGCCATTCGTGCAGCCTGGATTGCCGAAAACGGAACGACTCCACCGGGGAACACAACCGAGGATGACTCTTGGAACCAGCCCATTGATGTAAAGCAACAGATGACCGAAGCGGAGCAAGCAACCTACGCCGCTGCCCCTGACGAACTGACGCAAATAAAACTCTTGAAGCAGTGCGCCCGGCGGGTCGAAGCCGAAATTCTAGAACAACTGCGATCGCGCAATGTGCAGACCGAGATTCGGTTCAACCCAAAAATGAAAGAAACTGGCTTGCTCGATCTCAAGCCTTAACTGAATGGGACAACTTCCCAATCTCTCTGGAAATTTTCCCTGTAGCAGAAAGCTGCGCATTGGCTACAGCCTCCTGTCCATCCTACGCCGCTTCCTGCTACCTGCTATTCTGTTATTCCCCTCACCTTACTCTGGCAACTTATATTGCTCAACAATCCGCTTTGCGTAATCGGGAACGTGCGCCTCAAGCTTTTCAGGATGGTGGCGTTTGACGTAGAGGTAATTGCGGGTAAAGTGCGAATCGATCGAGAAGCGAGCGTACTCCAGCCCACGCGGGCCAACCTTATCAATCACAACGCCCATCAGCTTGGCTGCCCACATGGGTAACGTGACCCCCTTGTCATAGGCTGGGATCCCCTGTTGCACAGCATTATGGCGATCTCCCTGAGAAGTGACAGGCTGCGTTTCAATTTGGTCTTTGACCAGCTCTAGCATCTCGGCACCGCGATCATTACGCACCACAATCCACTGCCAGCCAAACGGTGCGCCCATGTAGCCCACGACCAGATCCGCTAAAGAATTAACGTAGTCAAAGCAACTCATGCAAGAGGGAGCAAAGACATCCTTGAGCTGATTAGTTTTCAGCCCAAAGAACGGAACCGTCTCGACAGAACCGTCTTCGTGCTTAAAATGTACCCGGAAATCTTGCATAAACTCATAATGCACGACGGTTTCAGGCGATCGGCTTGTCGTTTCGAGAAACTTCTGCAATCCGGCGCGGGTGACGTTATCGACGCAAGGGGTACCTAAGACGTAGAGCTTTTCTAGCCCCAGTTGCTGTTCAACCGCACGTAAGGCTTGAATTTGGCACCCCACCCCAATCACCAGCAAGCGCTTTAAACCTGATTGCTCGATTTGCTCCAGCACCGATAGGTTGGGCGATAGCGTTGGTTTGTTGACGCGTGCCGCAAGAATTTCTTCCCGATTGCGGGCAATGACGGGTTGTGGCTGAAAGCGGTCTTCGGGCGTATTTTGCACGCACACAACGCCTTCGACCCAACCCTGCTCCAGCATGGCGATCGCGATTGAGCTAACAATCCCCGTCCATTGCGCCCCTGCAATTGGCTCGGTTTTGCGGGCCGACATCATTGTGTGATGCACCCCAAAGTAACAGTCGTCAAAGCTCTCTAAATCGCGACTACGCCCATGTGCCTGAGTTTCTAAATCTGCAACTTGCTGATTTAAAAATGCACAGGCTTCTTTAACGTAGTGAATGTAATAGGTGTCACATAGCCCACACTCACTGCACAGCTCTTTTGCAGGGCGGCGACTGTTTGGTTTAAGGGCTTTTGCTTTCTGATGGGGAGCCAGGGTCATTGATGCAGGTTTATTAAACAGTACTCATTGATCACAATACCGGAAGCTGGGAGCAAGTGGCGAAAGGAAATCAGTGAATTGCTCTGGGTTTCGGGATGATTGGCAGCAATCCATAGAGCCGAATTGATTTGCTTGGAGGAAATACGATGCTAGTTTCTATCTAAGCTCGAGATCGCCGCTTCAGCCTGCAAAATCGACTGGTGGGTCATCACTAAAGCACTCGGTTCAACGGAGATGCTACTAATTCCCCAGCGAATTAAATCTTCGACCATTTCAGGAAAACGAATCGGCGCTTGACCACAGATTGAGCATGGAATGCCAAGCTCCTTTGCGGTTTGAATCAATTGCGCGATCGCCCGTTGAACAGAGGGATGCCGCTCGTCGAATGCGGTGGCTAGCTCAGCCTGGTCGCGATCGACCCCCAGCAGTAATTGAGTCAGGTCGTTTGTGCCAATCGAGATGCCTTGCACACCTGCCGCAACAAACTCAGGCAACATAAACAGCACTGATGGTACTTCCGCCATCATCCAGAGCTGAAAGTTTGGGTTTTGCCGTAACCCAGCTTCTTTGACTAACTGATTGCAAAATTCGAATTCTTCAACGGTTCGCACAAACGGCAACAGGAGATTACAGTTTGAGTACCCCGCTGCCTGGACTGCGAGCAATGCCTGGAGTTGTAGATTTAGCAAATTTGGGTTTTGCCGATAGAGCCAGGTGCCCCGTTTACCCAAAGCCGGATTGATCTCGCGGGGTGGGCTGCCAATCAACCCATCAAACTCATGGCTGCGGAGATCCATCGCTCGGTAGAAAACGGGGTGAGGTGCGATCGCCTGAGCAAAAATCTGAACCTTCTCGGTTAACCGTCGTGCGAGTTCCTGACCTCGTCCTTGCTGCGACCACCAGTTGGGATGATGTCCGTCTAGAACGGTCAGCGCCAGTAGCTCTGAGCGCAGTAACCCAACGCCATGCAACGGTATACCTGGCAAATGGGCGAGTGATTCTGGTTGGCTGAGATTCACCATCAGCCGGATGGTTTGCGGACTGGCTGCAATTGCCAGGGCGTTGGTAGGTGCAGCCTGGTAATGCTCAACCGGGGTTGAGGGGGTGTTGAGCAGTTCGACGTGACCGAGATCGCCATCGACAAAAGCGTGGCTTACTTGTTGCAGAGCTTGGACGGCACCGGGCACCCCCATCACCGCTGGAATTTGCAACTCACGGGCAATGATAGCGCCGTGACAGGCCATACTGCCTTGCTCAGTGACAATGCCAGCGACCTGGCGCAAGATCGGCAACCAATGAGATGGAATCGACTCCGCTACCAAAATGCTTTGGGCAAACGTCATCTCTGAAACGGGTTCACTGAGAGTGATGACCACCACAGGCGCGGTTGCCTGACCGGGAGCGGCTGGCAAACCAACAAGGGTTGTTTGAGTCAGGGAGTTGGCCCCTCCGGTAACCTGGGGCAGAAGTGGGACTGTGGGTGCCTCAAGCTGTGAACAAGGGTTAATCTGCGTCACCCATAGTTTGGGTTGAGCGTCAGACTCTTCAACAAATAGCCACTCCATCTCTAAGCTTTGCTGCAGCTGTGCTTCTAATTTTTGCAAGCGATTTCCGATCGCCAACAAATCTGGCTCGCTTAATACCAGGCTGGGCTGAGCGATCTCTGGGTAGCTCACTTGAATGCAGGCTGTTTGCGGGTTGAGGCGATAGGTTGTGGTTACTTTTCCCGCGATCGCCTCCAGCAACTTGTGGCTTTGTCGGTCAAGCCAAAATGTAGAGGGCGCACCCTCGCCGCGTGTCAAGGCAAACCCTAGGCCAGGTAAGGCTTTGACTTCAATTTGGCTACTCAGCGAGCGAGCCGTACCTGTCGCGATCGCCCCGTATAAAGGTTGTAACAGGACGGCCATCCGCACATCTTGCAAGCGAATGTGTAGCCGTTGCCAGTAAAACAAGCTGTGAGCTGAAAACAGTTTTGCCCACATCTGCTTCAGGTGATGGGTCAAATCAGCCAGGTTTGCGGGGCAAATCGTTGCCTCAAATAAACTACCTGCTTTAGCGTCTATCACCGGATTGAGTCGCAACGGATTCACGGGCTGCTGCGCCAATGCCAGGGAGGCTCGCAGGATCCAAACGGGGGCAGAGCCTTCGCTGAGTATGCTCTGGAGTTCCTGCTGCAAGTCTGCTGGCAACTCACCGTCGAGGATCGCTTGCCGAATCTGCCGCGCGATCGCTACCAACTGTCCAGGATTGCTCGTATCAAAATATAACGAAGAATCTGGCAGGTCGATAAAAAGTGGTTCTAGCCAACGGACGCTCGCAAGAAATTGTTGAAAGACCTTGGCTGACACCACAAACCCCAAAACAACCGGGTGCCCGCCTTGATACGCTTGCGCGAGTCGCCACGCCTTGTTGCCTACCAGTAAGCGATCGTGCGAACTTAATTGGTCGAGGCGGTAGGTTGCAGTCACAAAAGTCGCCTATATCTAACAAATTGAGAACGCTGAGATTAAAAGCTGTATCGCTCGAAAAGCTGAAGGATATAAAAAGTCGCGTTAATTAAGAAATTAGCCCAAACAAAGATTCATTAATCGTCGGTCGAGTCGGCTAAAACCTCGACAGCACTGACATCAATGGTGTCAGCAGGGGTCAGGCGATTAAATTTCTGATTTTCAGCCCGTAGAGCTTCACCACAGTTAGGGCAATTAAACTCTGAGTGGTTGAGACTGGCAAACTCATAATGACAAACCGGACAGTCAGATTGGATCAGATTTCGCGATAACCACCAACGAAATCCGACAAAGGCCAATATTGGAGTTAACACCAGTAACCCTAAGAGAATGACAAAGGATTTTACAAGCCATCCTAAACCAATCGACCCTAGCAGCCAGATAATCGCGAATGGCAACAACAAGCGGCTAACCTCTGTTAAACCAACTTGAAAACGCTCAAAACGATCTTGATTCACAGCTGCTCTCCCCTTCTTTTCACTGTCACTATCCTAACGAGAAGTGCCTAAGACATTACAGGCGGTTTTCCCTCTCTTAAACCAGAGGAACCGATCCCAGAAATAAAAATTAATCTCTCTATCTGTCAGTTTTGTAAGCTAGCGGTTTAAGTAATTAATTGAAAAGCTTTGATTGACCTCTGCTGGTTCAATGCTTTGACTTTCATTGTAGAGCGTTGCTAGAGGATCATCGTTTACCTATTCCCTTCCCTTCATCAGGATTGGAAAGCCTGTTGCTTTACGATCCCGACCAAAGCAAAAAATAACACTCGTCAGGCTTGACCTTCTCACAAAGAACGAATCCAAGCGCTAACGAGTGCAAGCTAATTGAGTTGTGGCAGTCTTAGAACAAGCCCAGAGTAAGAGCCTTGCTAACCGGGAAGACGGCACCAATGCCCAGGTAAAGAGTAACAAGAGTTCCAAACAGGAAGACGGTTGTAGCTACAGGACGGCGGAAAGGATTTTGGAACTTGTTAACGTTTTCAATGAAAGGAACAAGAATCAAACCCAGAGGTACAGAAGCCATCAGAACTACACCCAGAAGCTTGTTAGGAACCAGGCGCAGGATGTTAAACACCGGATACAAATACCACTCAGGCAAAATTTCCAGTGGAGTTGCAAATGGGTTCGCAGGCTCACCAACGACCGCGGGGTCAAGCACAGCCAGACCTACACAGAGGGTGATAGTTCCCAAAATTACAACTGGGAAGATATAGAGCAAATCGTTGGGCCATGCAGGTTCACCGTAGTAGTTGTGACCCATGCCTTTTGCCAACTTTGCCCGCAATTGAGGATCGCTCAGATCCGGCTTCTTAATGGTTGCCATATCTAAAAAATGGTCTCCTTAGTATCGGGTCGGCAGTTGGGTTTGCAAGCCAGCAGCACCATACCTAAATTCTAAGCATTCGTTGCTGGTTAGCAGTCTAACGTGTTACAGAGGACCAGAAATCCCCTGCTTACGAATCATGAGGAAGTGCAGCAGCATAAAGACTGCAATCAACCAAGGTAAGACAAAGGTATGAGCGCTGTAATAGCGAGTCAGCGTTGCCTGCCCCACACTAGCACCACCACGCAGTAAATCAGCAATCAAAGTGCCCACAACGGGAATTGCTTCAGGCACCCCTGACACGATTTTGACCGCCCAATAGCCAACTTGATCCCAAGGGAGAGAGTAGCCAGTCACACCAAAAGAAACAGTGATAACGGCCAAAATCACACCCGTTACCCAGGTCAATTCACGCGGCTTTTTAAAACCACCTGTCAAATAAACCCGGAAAACGTGAAGAATCATCATCAGCACCATCATGCTGGCAGACCAGCGATGGATCGAGCGGATCAGCCAACCAAAGCTGACTTCGTTCATGATGTACTGAACAGAATCAAACGCTTCGGCGACGGTGGGTCTGTAATAAAACGTCATTGCAAACCCAGTGGCAAACTGAATCAGGAAGCAGGTCAACGTAATACCGCCGAGGCAGTAAAAAATGTTGACGTGGGGCGGAACGTATTTGCTGCTGATGTCATCAGCCAGCGCTTGAACTTCCAACCGCTCCTGAAACCACTGGTAAGCTTTTGAATCAGTTACCTGCTTAGTGAACATGGAGGGACAGATTCCTAAAAAATGTATTGCGGTTCATAAAGAATCTAACACAGACAGCTAGCCCATTTCATCTTGTCAGCAGGGAATTGCTTGAATTGGGGGAAGTTTAATGGAGTGTAATTCTGAGGCGTTTTTTCTCAGAAAACTGTCTCTTGTCAGATTTTCGTTAAGAACTGCGTAAATAAAATGCTGCGAAATAGACCCAGTGGGCGATCGCCCCAAGCTTCTTAGCTAAAAAACGAGGCATGACCTGGTCTGACCCCGGTTGGAGCGATTAATATGAATAACTATGGCTAAAAAATTCAGTTGGTTAAAACGTGTTGCGCTTTCTTTACTCGTTGTTTGGTTTGTGCTGCTTGGCTTTACGCCAACGGCGCTAGCAATGACAGAGGAGCAAAAGTACATCGCAGAAGTGTGGCGCTTAATCGATCGGGCTTATCTGGATGACTCTTTTAACCATCAAAACTGGTGGTTGGTGCGCCAACGGGCATTAAAGCAACCCATGCCTAGTCGTGACGAGGCGTACTCTGTCGCTCAAAAAATGCTGGCAAGCTTAGAAGATCCTTTTACCCGCTTGCTCAAACCCGATCAGTATCGCAGTCTGCAAACCAGTACTTCGGGCGAGTTGACGGGGGTTGGTTTGCAAATTTCGCAAGAACCTGAAACGGGCAGGTTACAGGTCATCGCTCCGATCGCAGGTTCCCCAGCTGATAAAGCGGGAATTCGTGCGATGGATACCATTTTAGAAATTGATGGAAACCCGACTGATAATTTGAGTCTTGACGAAGCGGCAGCTCGGATGCGTGGCCCGGCTGGGAGCCAGGTGGTGTTGACCATTCAGCACAAAGATTCGCCAGCCGAAGCGATCGCCGTAACGAGAGACCATATTGAGTTGAACCCAGTCGTCGCTAAGTTGCAAACTCATCCGGGTAATGGTGGCCAGTCGGTCAAGGTCGGTTATATTCGCCTGACCCAGTTCAATGCCAACGCCACCACTGAAGTCGCGCGTGCGATTAAGCGGCTCGACAGTCAGGGGGCAGAGTCTTACATTCTTGATTTGCGTAACAATCCGGGTGGATTATTGCAGGCGGGTATCGAGATTGCGCGGCTCTGGCTTGATAGTGGCACTATTGTTTACACCGTCAATCGCCAGGGGGTGATGGGCAGTTTTGAAGCCACTGGCCTTGCTTTAACCCAAGCACCTTTAGTTGTGTTGGTTAACAAGGGCACAGCTAGCGCTAGTGAAATTTTGGCAGGCGCTTTGAAGGACAACCATCGTGCCACTATTTTGGGTGAGCAGACCTTCGGTAAAGGCTTGATCCAGTCTTTGTTTGACTTGTCAGACGGGTCTGGTTTAGCGGTGACGGTCGCTAAGTATGAGACTCCGGCGCACAATGACATCAACAAGCAAGGGATTGCGCCAGATGTGCCAATTCAGCTGGATGCAATTACTTTGGCGGAAGTGGCTACCGATGCAGACAGTCAGTATCGGGCCGCGTTAGAACTGTTATCGACGGATTCAATGGTGGCTGGTGCTGCCTAACTCTGAGCGCACGTATCACGATCCCCTGCATGGGGCGATCGCCCTTAGCAATAGTGACCCAACTGAAGCCTTACTAATCCGGCTGATTGACACGCCGCCCTTTCAACGACTGCGCCGAATTCGCCAGTTGGGGGCGGCAAATTTGACCTTTCATGGAGCGGAGTGTTCTCGCTTTACCCACTCGCTTGGGGTAATGGCGATCGCACGTCGGGCTTTTGATCGGTTAGCAAAAGCTTACCCGCAATTGATGCCGCATCGCCCCGTGATATTGTGTGCGGCGCTGATGCATGACATCGGGCATGGCCCCTTTAGCCATACCGGAGAGGATATTTTTGTCACGAGCCACGAGAGCTGGACAGAGCGTATCTTGCGCGAGTCAGAGCCAATCTCGAAGCTACTCACCCACTTCCAGCCCGATTTGCTCGACAAAATTATTCAGGTGTATCGGCATAGTTACCCGATCCCGCTGGTGTGGCAACTGGTCACGAGTCAGCTTGACTGCGATCGCCTCGACTACCTCATGCGCGATAGCTACTTTACTGGGGCAACTTACGGCAAAATCGACCTTGATCGCATCATTATGGCGATGCGGTATGACCCTGTTTCTCAGCAGCTCGCAGTGGCGCGTAAAGGCATGGCTGCTGTTGAACATTACCTGCTGGTGCGCTACTTTATGTACGCTCAGGTTTATAACCACCCCAAAAATATTGCGGCGGTTTGGGTCTTAGAACAGGCGATCGCCCGTGCCCGTGAGTTGTTAGCTGCTGGTTTGTTAGTTGCGGATGAAGTCGTCAAAGCATGGCTTTCTCCGGCAATTAATCCCAATTTGCCGTTAGAGAAGTACCTCAGCCTGGAAAGCTATTTAGCGGCAGATGACACCACCTTCTTTTATCATCTGCAACGCTGGCAACAGAGCGAAGACCCGATCTTGGCAGATTTGTGCCGTCGTTTTATGGATCGGGATCTACCCAAAGCGATCGATATTTCTTCGCTCGACACAACTGAGCAAGCAGCGCTCTTACAGCAAGTTCAAACCTGGCTCACGAAAATCGGTTGGCAGCCTCTCTATTACACGGGAATTCGGGTTTCTTTAAGCCGGGGCTATACCCTTTATCAACGTGGCATTAAGGTGTGTGGCGCTGATAATCTGGCTGAACTAAATCAACTTTCACCGCTGGTACAAACTTTGACGACTCCCTATGAGCGAGCCTGGTTGATCTATCCTCAAGAAGTCGAAGCTCAGCTTTACACGATTCTGCCGCCGACATTGTTCATTGGGTAAAAAAGAGGCGCACCCGATCACTTCCACAACTGATTGAATGTTATAGCTGTTGTCAGATGACTCAGGACATTGGAAGCATGAGTGTGAGAGTGTTGTGAGCCTCGCTCAAAGCCCTTGCACCCTGTGCTAACTGAGATAACTATGGCTATATTTAACCGAATCAAAATGATGATCTAGTCGGAAAATCTATCAGTAGGTGCGCGCGATCGCTCGTAGAAATTTGGGTTAACTACTAAAATGACGAAAGTTGCTTTTGTTTCAGCCTGCTGTATGCCTCAATGCTTCCCTGCTGCAGATGACCCTGCCAAAAGATAGAGTTTATTTTCTCTTGTTGCGGCTATTTGTTTGAATTTTACCCTATTCCGATAATTGGATATCAAAGCCGCAAGACTGGTGTGTTTTGCTTCTGCTATTTATGGTTAGTTCTTATGTCACAAGACCCAATGCCCAAAGAACCCAATAGCGACTACGAAAAAGAGCGGTATTTGTATCCGATCGGTCGTTATCGGGGAGAGTTCAAGCCTGAGAATTTAGCCTTCAATGCCAACCTGCAAGAGTTTGCTCAACGGGTTGCTATTGTTTGTGGCTTAGAGACAGGTGGCAAGATTGCGCCTGAAGTGGCGTATCGCCAAATTAAGGATCTGTGGCAGCAACTCAAAGAATCAAAGCATACGCTGTTGGATGTTGAGCCTCCTCAACCGCCTGATCTTCCAGATGCTTGAGCGGCTGATTTAGCAGACTCTAAATTTAGCTTTTAGGGACAGTTGAGCCGCAAGCTAGCAAAGCTCATCTGTTCTCTTTGAGGCTGACATTTACGGGGTGATGAGTCCGCAATCGCGCTTGGAGGTCGAACTTATAGGACGGAGCAATCCAATTCCTACGGCAAATCAAAGCGGCTCAAAACCTTCAACACAATGGTTGTCACAAAGATTTGCACAATGACTTGCACTGGGCTTTGCGAGGGTGCCATTTCCCCTCCTTGAGCGAAAGCAACCGCTGAGAAGGCTGTACCCAGCAGTAACACAGCAAGAAAAACGATTCGCAGAAAGCGAATGGGCATTAGTGGGATACTCCAACTGCTCGGCAAAAGGTGCAAGTTTCAATCTAAGGCTAAGTTAACCGTCATTCTAAACCGAAGCGACGGATGCTTGATTCTACGGGAATGGAACTTTAAAGCAAATTTACTCAGCAGTTGGGCAGGTGGCTAAAGCCGCGATCGCCCACTTACAAAAGCAGAAAGCTGATCAGAGCATGCTGCTTAAAACGGGCTGAGATGAATTTGGTTACTTTTCGCGCTGCATCAACTGCTCGACAAAGTTGGTGTAAACGTCTCCCTTTTGGAATTCGGGCGAGTCAAGAATTTTTTGGTGGAAGCCGATAGTAGTTGGTAAACCCGTGATGGCGCACTCTCTCAACGCACGGCGCATACGTCGAATCGCTGAATCGCGATCGCGGCCCCACACAATTAGCTTGCCAATCAGCGAGTCGTAATAAGGCGGAATTTCATAGTCAGTATAGACGTGAGAATCCATTCTCACACCGGGACCACTCGGCGGAAGATAGCCGCTGATGCGACCGGGAGCCGGGCGAAAGTTGTAGTCGGGGTCTTCAGCATTGATCCGACATTCGATCGCATGACCCCGCAGAACCAAATCTTCTTGCCGGAAGCTAAGTGCCTCACCCTGAGCAATTTTGATTTGCTCAGCAATCAAGTCTAAGCCTGTAATCATCTCCGTGACGGGATGCTCAACCTGGATCCGAGTGTTCATTTCCATGAAGTAAAACTCGCCAGAGGCATCGAGTAGAAACTCAACCGTCCCAGCCCCCACATAGTTGATCGACTTCGCCGCTAAAACGGCAGCCTGTCCCATTTTTTCGCGCAACTCTGGAGTCAAAGCCGGACTGGGTGCTTCTTCTAACAGCTTTTGGTGACGCCGTTGAATGGAACATTCCCGCTCGCCCAAATGCACAACGTTGCCATGCGTATCGGCCAAAATCTGGAACTCAATATGGCGTGGCTTTTGGATGAATTTTTCAATATACAAGCCAGGGTTGCCAAAAGCGGCTTCGGCTTCACCTTGAGCAGCGGCAAATAAGCGTCCCAAGTCAGCATCATCAGTTACCAGGCGCATCCCCCGACCACCCCCACCAGCAGTGGCTTTAATAATGACCGGATAGCCAATTTCACGGGCGATCGCGCGCGCTTCTGCCTCATCCAGTACCAGTCCTTTGCTGCCAGGTACCGTCGGCACACCCACCGTCTGCATGGTCTTTTTGGCGGTTGATTTATCGCCCATCATGCGGATTGACTCTGGGGTCGGGCCGACAAACGAAATCTGGTGATCGGCGCAAATTTCTGCGAAGCGAGCATTCTCAGCTAAGAAACCGTATCCCGGATGGATAGCCGTCGCATTCCGAGTCAGAGCCGCCGCAATGATATTGGGGATGTTGAGATAACTCTTGCTGCTCGGTGGTTCGCCGATGCACACAGCCTCATCTGCCAACTGCACATGCAGAGAATTGCGGTCAATGGTTGAGTGAACCGCTACAGTGGCAATGCCTAGCTCTTCGCAAGTACGAATAATCCGTAATGCGATTTCTCCCCGGTTAGCGATTAATATTTTGGAAAACTGCATTTCTTACAAAGCTTCTGTCCGTATTGAGTAGCATAGATGGTTCTGACGCATCACCGAAAGACCAGCGCCACAAAAGTCTAAAAGGTTCCCCTAAAAAACGTGCTGCAGCCTTAGAGGGGCAATGATTCTATCGCAAAATTTGCTTCAATTACCCAACCCTGGTTCTGAATGCGTAGAATAAAAACCAAATTCTCACACTGGCAGACGCTATGAAATGTGAATCGGATGCACCCGCAAGCTCTGAGCAAACAGCTCTAGTTATTTTGCGGGATACTGAGCGATCGCTGCGAGAGACGACCGTCACCATTCTCGCCCCAATCTTGCCAGAACCACTTGCAGTTCGCTTGGGCGAAGCCTCAATCCTGGCAGATGCTTCATTAGAGGAGCTGGCCGAGATTGATCTCGATTCTATTTCGGTGCAAGAGTTGCGTCCTGTCCGAATTCGAATGGGGCTTCTATGGGTGGGGATGGGTGCATTATCAATGCTGCTCTTACTTCTCTATTTGTCTGCCCTGCATTCAGAATTTAGCCCAGGAGAACAAATCTATCATTATTGGCACCACTATGTTTGGTTCGTATCAATTGGCATCAGTGGCATGTTTATGCTGGGGCGAGAAGCGTTACGCCCACCGGATGAATAAACTGAGTGAATCGCCCCTGAATTGAGGCGCTAGGCAATGGAGCGCAGTCCATGTGGGCTGGAGTGGTAGCGATCGCCGTTCAGAAAAAGTGAATTGTCATGCAAAAAGGGTTCCAACGGAACCCTTTTTGGCATCAGAAAACAGGATTGAGAAAGCGCACTACGACTTTAGAGCCGCTCCAACCTTGCTGGCTGCATCAAGTGCAGTGTTAAGGCTTTGAATGTGATCGTTAAACTTCGCGACATCAAAACCAGCGCCATCAGTACCGAACGACTTGACATCATCAGCGACGGCTCGCAGGTACTGAGCCGCATCTGAAAAAGTACCTTTAGAGCCGATGACCTGATCTTTCAATTGAGCTTGAATTGTTTCCCAAGCCTGATCAGCAAGGGCTTTCAGGTCATTGCGATAAGTGTCTGCCGCCGTTGAAACCTCTTTTGTGACTGTGTCTGCCTGCGTGGAAAACTCGTCAAGTGCAGCAACAGCAGCGTCAAGCTTGGTTTGACTGGCTTGTACTTTTTTTGCAATTTGAGCCTTAACAGCCGGGGTTGCATCAGGTGTGAGCTTGCTTAATTGCAGCGATAACTCATCCAGTAACTTACGAGTTCCTTTTGTGTTGTCTTTCAACAAATCTTCTGCACTTTCAGTGTAGTCAGTGATCTGAGCTTGAGTTTTGCTAAAACCCTTGATTAGCTCTTTGGCTGATGAGAAAACATCTGTCTCAGTTGCTTTAGCGATGAGCACACCATCTAAAGAACTTGCGATCGCGGGGCTACCAACCACAAAGGTAGAGAGGGCAAGCACGCCAACCAAAAGTGCTGTCAACAACTTTTGGGCAACGCGCTTAGGTGAACTTAATTTTAAAAGCATTAACATGCTCCTCCAAAGTAAACATCAGCTACACACCAAAGTGGGGCAACTATTTCAAACCAAAGGTTAATTTACCTCAAGAAAATATCAAATTTCAGAAAATGCAGAAATCTTTCCATCTCCTAAGAATAACTGGGAATATTCTCCTGAGAATTGTAAATGTTTGTATTTTTCTGGGCATCTCACAGAAGCTAAGGGCACGTTACGAAAGTACTGGTTAGGAGACAACCTATTATGTCAAGCGCAGGTCTAAATAAATGGATTGTGAGTGGCAATCTTGCCGCTGATGCTCAAATCAAAAATATCGATTTACGGGATGGCAGTCAGGCTCAAATTGCAGAAGCAACTCTTTATGTGCAGAAGCCAAAAAATCGAAAAGATTCGTTTACAGTGTCACTAAAAATCTGGGAAAAGTCCCTGGCATGGCGAAAAATGCCCTATCTAAAGAAAGGATCTTTGATCATTTGTACGGGGGCAGTAGACGCAAATCCCTACCTTTCACTAAGTGGAAATGCACCTAAAGCAGGTCTAGAAATGACCGTTTTAGATATCGATTTAGACATTGTGAAAGGGGGCGATGCAGAAACGCAGGGTAGTCAAGAGTCAGATGCTTAAGAATTAGACAATTAAGCGGAGTAAAAGTAAAGGACTCCTATCTTAATGATTAAGAATCCATGACATAGTAGGTCACTCACTAAGAGTTGAAAATTAAACTTCACCTGAGTAATTTTTAGTTGAGAGCCTTACTCCCTGGGTTTTTCTAAGTTTGTCTAAACTGCAAACGGCTTCTCTGAATAGTGAGTAATCCTTAAGTTAAGAGAGAGACTAATCTGATTTCTCAGGTCAAAGAAGGATAGTGCTATTTCTTCTTGATCTTTTAATCTTTTAGGCTTGAGCGTTCTTAACTTCTCGTGAAGAGAAAAATAGCTTGTTGTATCCCGCTACGCGTAAAGCTTTGGACAAGAGGATGTGAGGCTGCACCCGGTATGCCTTTTTCAGTGCTGCTACATCTGAAAACGCACGACTTAAGGGGTTAGGGATTCGCAAACAAATAAGCTCCCAGTGTTAGAGCCTTCTGTGTTAGGGGGTGGCATGCCACCCCCCTACAGTGGGATGACATTTACTTGCAGAAGATCCCTGACTGCCTGTGTCCACTCGCGAGGGGGATGGATCTGTGAGATCTGACGTTGGGCTTGGGTGTGCAGCAGCAGGCGAGATACTATGTCAAAATGACAGCGTGAAAAATGAAGCTGAGCGATCGCGCTCACGCTGTTTAACTGCTGCAACCTAAACGTAATGTCTGAGTTACCGATAGACCCAACCCTTTACTTTTTACTCAACCTCCATTGTTTAATCGGTGGTATTGCTGCTGTTGTAGCGGCTCGCAAGGGCTATCGTTTGGGGGTATGGTTAATCATTGGTTTAATTGGGGGAACGGCAGCCTTAATGGTTGCCACGCTCCTGAAGCGAAAATGATTGAATCGTTAGAAGTTGTGTGTTTGCCAGAAGATTATGGTGCCAGGTGGGTCTGAGCCGTTAGGGCAACCAGTTCTATTAGGGTTTGACCCCGGTCGGCTCAAGTGTGGTTTGGCGATCATGGGGGTCGATCGGGCTGTGCTTTATCATGAAGTCGTTACGACTGACCGAGCGATCGCAACCATTGAGCGCCTGCGTCAACAATTTCCTGTTTCTTTGGTGGTGATGGGTAATCAAACCACCGCTAAGGAGTGGAAGCAACGGTTAAGTGAGATTCCAACTCCACCAAGGGTGATGCTGGTGGATGAGCGTTATAGCTCGTTAGAGGCACGCGATCGCTACTGGCAGATGTATCCGCCGCGAGGGTTAGCGTCATTCATGCCGCGATCTCTGCGCTCAATTCCGCGTCCGATCGACGATATTGTGGCTATTTTGCTGATTGAGCGCTATCTCGATCGCTTGACCGAAACATCAGAGATCTAATTTCTGCTAGACTTCGCCGCGAATAGTAAACGAATAATCGCCACCCGGCTCAAGTTGATAATCTTTTTGTTCTAAAAAACGGCTCAACGGTTCTCGAATTAAAGCGCGACCAAGGGATGGTTGCACAGACAACACCCCCTGGCGAAAACACCACTCAAATTGCCATTCGTAGTGATTGGCTCGCACTTCTCCTTCAAGCTTGCCCTGTTGCCAACATTGGCGGGTAATTCGCACGTATGCAGTCGTTTCAGGTAAACGTCGATTAGCCACCAATCACTTCTCCAGATTAAGCTGCACCTAGGCCACTCGGGCATCTGGCTCAAAAACCCACAATATCAAACCTTTTGGCACTTGTGTCAAAAGGATCGGATTGCCCCGCTCGATCAGGCGTTGGGCACCCCGTTGAGCCGAGTCAAAATCAGTATAGAACCGAACACAGCTGTAATACCTACCACCATAAGCGATCGCCCCAACAGGTTTTGGTAAACCAGGTAAGTAGATGTGGCAGCTTTTGAATGACCCTTTTTTAAGGATAGAAAATTGAGTTGTCAAGGATGGATCAAGATTGAGATTACCGACCATAGGGAAGATGGGGAAAATTGGGAAGGGTACTGAGAAAATTATTCCTAATCTATTTAATTCCCAAATGAACCACCACAGTTAAACTACAGAAACGAAATCTGGCAAAGATTTTGGTGAATTGTGACTATTCGACTGATTCCAACACAACACTACGGTTGTTGAATCGACTCATGGTTTTCTCGATGCCGTGCCGCAGGCTGTATTCAACCATTTCAACGGCTAGTTTGAGAACTTCAGCGACGACAGGTGCCTCTTGCAGTGAGAACCGCCCCAAGACATGAGAAACCGCATCTTTGTCAGGATGAACTGACTTAGCGCTGCCAATGCCAAGCCGTAAGCGGGGAAATGATTGG
Organism: Leptolyngbyaceae cyanobacterium M33_DOE_097; assembly: GCA_015296075.1. Lineage (GTDB taxonomy): Bacteria > Cyanobacteriota > Cyanobacteriia > Leptolyngbyales > Leptolyngbyaceae > DSRU01. The sequence continues at coordinate 115,359 of DVDV01000099.1, forward strand.
GTGCCGAGGTGGGCGATCGCTGATTTCATGCCATTGTGCCCGCCTGCTGAACCAGAGAGGCGAAGCCGCAGCTTACCCAGGGGCAGATCCATTTCATCGTAGACGACCAAAACGGATTCAGGGTTAAGTTTGTACCAATCCACGACAGCCCGAATGGATTGACCGGAGTTGTTCATATAGGTCTGGGGCTTGAGCAACCGTACCTTGTGCGTTCCGGCAAAGCCTTCGCCAAACTCACCTTGAAACTTGCGTTGCTCTGCCAGGGCAATCCCCCATGCCTTTGCTAAGGCATCCACCAGATCAAACCCGATATTGTGGCGGGTATGGGCGTATTTTGCGCCAGGATTGCCTAAGCCCACAATTAAATGGGGAATCACGAGAGCAGGTGGAGTTGCGTCGGTCATAGCTCGAAAAAGGTCAGGATGAATTTAGGTCGCGATCGCCCGATTGGTTCGAGGAGCAAGAATTGAATCAAACTGCATGGCGTAGGCTGGGTTCGACAACAACCCTAACCCATCAATTCTTTAAGGACTGAGAATTAAATAACCTCGACATTTTCTTGCACGAACGTTAGCGCAGCATGCCATTCGACCGCTCGCCCCTGTAGACGGCAGAATATCGATTCTATCTAATCCACAACCCTAAGACTTGCTGGCAAGACTAGATAGTTCACTAAAAGAACTTTGCAAGGTCGGTAGTGACTAAGCCATTGGTCATTGGTCATTCGTCTTCTCTACCTGGCAAAGCTGGCCTGGCAGCCCCCTAGCTGCTAACTTCGCTAGAAACGGTGGTTTCTTCGCTAGTTTCGCTGGAGCTAGTGCCATTTGTTTCACTAACAGCCGCTTCAGATCCGGGAGTCAAAACGGGCTGAGCAGGCTCTTCCAGGGTTGCTTTCATTGGTTCAGATGGCGTCGGCTTTTCTAACCGCTCGGCTTCGCGCTTAAATTCTTCCTCAAATTCTTTAGAGGCTTCCTGAAAACTGCGGATTGCCTTACCCAGGCTTTTGCCAATTTCAGGTAACTTCTTGGGGCCAAAAATAAGTAAGGCCACAATTAGAATCAAAACCATTTCTGGTAGACCAATTCCGAAGAAATTCATTGGCTTATCCCCCGCGATCGCGCACTACTTTTCTACACCCTATACCGTCGGGTTACTTTTCGACATAAAAAAATCCCGGACGGGCCGGGAAAAATCAATCACTATGAACCAACAAATCAACCGCCCCAAGTCACCGTGAAGTCATTCAGGATGATTGAGGAGTTATAAATTTGCAGAATGATAAGTAAGAAGACGAAAAACAAACCCATAAAAACGCCCATTAAAGGAGTAGTGCCCCATCCGGGAACGACCTTACCGTATTCAGAGTTTAAGGGGCGAAGGATTTCTCCTAACCGAGTCCGCTGTGCCATGAGTCACCTATATCTCTATCTCGACAGAAGTGTTTATGCTTTGTAACATTATACGAGTAAGACACTCATAAATTATCCTACCTATGGAACCTGCAATAGCTCTTAATATTTCCATCTGCGCAGTGTTAGTTGGCTTAACTGGATATGCCATCTATACCGCATTTGGCCCGCCAGCAAAGGATTTGAGCGATCCGTTTGAAGACCACGAAGATTAAATCTTTGTCAGAGAAAGCTTAAAGCTTGCCACTTGCCAGGGTCGAATCTTGGCAACTGGGTCAGTTAAATCTAAGGAGTCCGTTGGTCGCTCCAGTAAATCAACGGATCCTTCTAGGTTCAAATTTAGGCGGTTATTAAAGTTCAGCTCAGCGCGATCGCCCTGACATTCATAGCAGCGCAAAATCCACGCTTCAGCGTCTTCTGTCTGCTTGAGTGCCATCAAGATCAAGTTTTTGGCTCCCAAATTGAAGAACGAATGCTGCTTTGGCAAGCATTGTGAGTTTGAGGGGTTGTTGACTGAAGCGCTAATAGTCTGAACTGGCACGTTTAGTTCATAGCCACGCAGCACCGTTTGAGCTTGCTGCCAGGTTTTGTCGTGTGGGTAAATGACGTAAGTGAATGAGTGTTGCCCTTTGTCCGCTTCTGGGTCAGGCCACTCAATGCCGCGCAATAGTGTCAGGCGCAACTGATTGGGGGTTGCATCAAAACCATATTTGCAGTCAGTCAATAGGCTTACCCCATAAGCTCCATTACTCAAGTCGGCCCAATGTAGGGCGGGTACTTCCCATTGAGCTTTTTCTGCTTCTGTTTGAGGCTTTGTAGTGCGTTGAATTGCGCCACAGGGAATTTCGTAAGTCGCAAAGTCGGCTTCTAGACTGAGGGGAAAGGCTGCTTTCACCAGAATATGTTTTTCGTGCCAATCAATTTGCGTGTGAATCTTGAGCAACGGTGATTGGGTTTCTAGCACATAGTCTTGTGTGAAAGTGGATTGATTCAGTTGCCGGGTGACACGCAACCGCGATCGCACAGCATTTTGCTCAACCCATTGAATCGATTTGAGTTCGGGCGGTAAAAGAGGCTTCTCAGCATACGCCGGATCGATATTCCAGGCATCCCAGTACTGTCCTCCATCCGTGAATGCCTGGATCTGGTTGCCCAACCCATTCAACACTTCACGTTGGTAGCGTTTATCAAATAGTCGAGTCAGATCTCCGGTTGTGGTGTCCACCTCAACTATTAGGAATTCATTTTCAAGGACGAAGGGCTGAGCGATCGCGGCGTCTGCCTCGACATTTCCCACTTGCTGAAGCAACCAAACGATTGTGTAACCGACTGCCGGAATTTGCGGCACCCTCACCGTAACCTGTGTCGGGGTTTGGCTAAACAGCAGTGGTTTACCATCGGCATCATAGACTTGCTGCACCTGGATTTGAGGCGGCACATCTAAGTCAACGATCGCGGTTCGCTCCCAATTAAGGGCATTGAACACGACGATTGGCTGGGCATCTGGGTGTGGGGGGACTGAGAGATCAATCTGTTGCGCGATCGCCTGCAATGCCTGTTCTAAAATCGCCGTTGTCTGTGCTTCGGCTGCTTGCCAGGTTTGATTAGCCTCAACAAACACAGGTGTAATCGACGTGCCTGGCAAAATATCGTGAAACTGATTGAATAGCGTTTGCTTCCACGCCTGTTCTAATGCTTGTTTGGGATAGGGGGCTGCCGTCGCGATCGTCGCCAACGATGCCCACAACTCTGCGGCAAACAGTTGTTTTTCTAAACGCCGATTAAACTGCTTTTGATCGGCATGGGTCGTGTAACACCCCCGATGAAACTCCAGGTACAACTCCGAATTCCAAACTGGGAGATTGTCTATAACTGCTGTCTTTTTCCCTACTGCTGGCTCCTCTAACTCGTGCAAGTAGCTCTCTGCTGTCGTAAACTCCATTTTCGGAAAGAAGGGCGATCTCTGCCACCGTCGCGCGACCTCCAACATATCGCGGGTTGGCCCACCGCCGTGATCACCCACCCCCGGCAACCACAACGAAGTGGTTAGACCTGTTTTTTGCTCCCAGGCCCAGGCATAGTGGGTCATCTTGAGCGGGTCAACGCCCTCGCCAATCGGAGCCGACATCCAGGCTAGAACGCTGGTGCCATCGGGTGCTTGCCACGCAAATAACTCATGGGGAAACTTTGTCGTGTCATTCCACCGGAGCTTTTGAGTGACGAAACAATCAATGCCACCCTGTTTCAAGAGTTGCGGTAGTTGCCAGTTAAACCCAAAGGTATCGGGCAACCAGGCAAACCGACTGATGCTGCCAAACTTAGCTTGAAAATATTGCTGCCCATAGAGAATATGACGCGCGATCGCCTCACCATTAATCAGGTTCAGTTCTGGCTCGATCCACAAACCGCCGATGGGTTCCCACGTGCCTTGCTGCACCTGAGTTTGAATTTCGGTAAACAGATCGGGCAGGTTCTGTTCTACCCATTCGTAGAGAGCAGGGGTAGAGTGGCAAAAGGTGAGGTCAGGAAAGTCTTTTTGCAGCTTGAGAACGGAGCGAAACGTGCGTTCTGCGGCTTCCCAGGTGTCTTCGACCGACCAGAGCCAGGCCATATCTAAGTGGGCGTGTCCCAACAGTTGGATCTGGCGCTGCTGGATGGGTTGAGCCAGAGGCAAGAGCGTTTGGCGGACGTTCTCCAGGGATTGATCAAACTCTGCGGCATCGTGAGGCAATGCAGACCAGGCAATTTGGGCGATCGCCGCGTCTAAAACGGCTAATTGCCCCGGTTCAAAGGCAGTGAGGTACCCCTCAAGTACCGCCAGCTCATCGGCAATGAAACCAGGCTCCAGGCGATCGCTCGTCGTGCTTTCGTAATAACAGACCGACTTCATCAAGGCTCCGTCGTCGTGCCCCGGACTGATGAAATGCAACGCAACCTCAAAGCGATCGCCCGGACGCACGCTAGGACTCAGTAACAGACGCGGCGCACAATCAAAGAGATCCCCCTCTTGCACCAACTTGCCATTGACATAGACCTCGGCTTGCACTGCCCACCAGAGCAGGCCCAATCGCAAGCACATGCCTTTCAACGGATAGCCATTTAAATGTTCTGGAACGATGATGGTTTGGGCAAACCAGCGGGGCACGTTGCCTTTGATCCAGGGGTGGTGGTCGCGTGCATTGACAGTTCCAGGGATCCAGGTAGGCCAGTGCTGCGAGTCGAGGGCCTTGGCTTGGGGTGCGTCTGCTTCGAGGTAGCACCAGTCTGACTGCACGCTGATCTGGCTCAAAGCCCGGAGGCGGGCGATCGCCTCAGAAATCCGTTCTGATAAAGACACAAGCCTTTCCTGTGATGTCGGTTGCACCCTACATCTTGACATACTCATCCAACTAACCTGACGGTATGGCTGGAGATTCTTTGAGTCGCCCCAAAGAGTTCCTGCTTCACAGCCAGTTGACTAGACTGAGTGACCTCAGCCCCCGTCACCTCGACTCCACAGGCATTTTCGATTCCCCGTTGCCCACGGGTACAAATCACTTGTGCAGCAGCAATATCTCTCGGTTTGGTTGAGCCGCATTCAGGACAGTGATGCACTCTCACGCTTAAGTCTTTTTTGACCTCAGCACCGCAATCCGGGCACTCTTGCGAAGTGCCATGGGCATCTACTTTGCCGTAATATACATTCCGCTTGAAGCACACCCAGGGAAGGATCTGGTTCGTGAACTGCCCTAGTCCCGCATCAAGCGTGTGTTTACCCAGCATTCCTTTTGCCATGATGCGGAAGTCTAAATCTTCCACGAACACCATTCCGGCTTGGTCGCAGAGATGATGCGCTAACTTAAAATGCCAGTCTTTGCGAGTATCAGCAATCCGTTGATGCACCCTCCCAATCTTTCTCTGAAGTTTCAGCCAGTTGGCAGACCCTTTCTGCTTGTTTCTCAATCGGCGTTGCAGTGATCTTAACTCGCGGTGCAAATCGTTGAAAAAGCGGGGTCGTTTGACTTGTTCTCCATCAGACGTTGAAAGAAAGTATTCCAAGCCGACATCAATCCCCACTGGATCACCATGCGGCATCGCAGCAGGAATGTTTATATCAGCCTCCAAACTAAGCAGAACGAAATATCCCGACGCCTTACGAACAATTCGAGCTTGCTTGACTTGAAAGAGTTCGGGGATTTCTCGCGACCATCGCACTCGAATGAAGCCGAGTTGAGGGAGCTTTATCCCTTCCTTTGAAATGCAGTTTTTAAGCATCTGAGGAAAGACAAAACTTCGCATCCGTCCACGCTGCTTAAAGCGCGGAAATCCGCATCCTCTCGACTTCCTATCCTCAAACGCTCTATCCAGTGCTCTGAGCACTTGTTGAAGGGCTTGAGCATTCACAGTCTGCAACTCTGGATATTCGCTCTTGGCTGCTGTTAGTCGTTTTGCCTGAACATGGTAGCCAGGAAACGGCGCATCAGCAGGAGGAATGTATTCTGCAACAATCGAGCAAGCATTCACAGGAGACTTACGAGAATTGAGCCAGTCCTTGCGTTCCCGTAACGCAAAGTTCCAGACATTGCGACACACCTCTAAGATGCGGTCAATCTCTGTAACCTGCTCAGGAGTCGGTTCTAGCTTGAATTCCCACGTCATGTTTAGCATGTCTACATCATGTCAGACGCCATGTAGACCTCACACTTTTACTCCCTTCGGTCGCGCTCCGCTACACCCCCAACCAAACCTTCAGTTATGGTTGGAGTACTGCGAAGATCTTTGATAGACGGACAGCGGAAGGCGACGACAGCAGCCCCCGCCTCAAAGCTAAAAAATGTATGCTTAAAGCACATTTGCTGCCTGGATGACGCATGCTGCCAACGGATTTGCTAGTTCAACGGTTTAACGGTGAAGAAGTCGTGCCCCTACGACTCGAACTGGATGAGAAGAACCGGGCGATCGCGCAAGATTTGATTACTTTGTTTCAATCGGTTGTAGGCGAAACGCGAGGTACCCTCAACCGACAACTGGCAGAGTTAGAAGGCACCGACACCAACTATCGCATCAAGCGGGGATTAGCCCACCTGCTCAACAGTGACACCTTCAGCACGTTTGAGGCAGTTAGCCCACTTGACCCGGTTGACCTGCGCCAGCGCATCTTTTTGCAAGCGGCACAGACTGCGCCATCCACTCAAACGACTCAGGCGGTGCTGCAAACCGTTGCGGATACACTGACCCAAGAGCTAAACCAGGAAGTTTTACCCGACCAAATTCATGCAGGGTTGTATGCCGACTTGCCGGATAACCACATCCTGACGCGGTTTGAGCCACCCACCCCGGATGCGTTGTTGCATCGCTACAATCTAGCGCAGGTGCAGGGCATCTTTTACCGCGCCAGTCAGGTGATCATCAACGCCCATCGCAACGATCCAGGGCAATACAAGCTGCTGTTTCGCTATATCAAGCTGTTTAGTTTGATGACCTACATCGAAGGCGATGCGGATCATGGTTTTACCCTGGCGATCGATGGCCCCACCAGTTTATTCAAACCCAACACCCACTACGGACTGAAGCTGGCGATGTTGCTGCCAGCCCTGTTACACGTCACCCGCTGGAGCTTGACCGCGACGCTGCACCACAAAGACAGCTACTCTGGCGAGCAACGGGTGCGCCGCTATAGCTTAGAGGCCGACTGTGGTTTGGTGACGCACTATCCGCCCGGCAAGACCTACGACAGCATGTTAGAGCAGGGTTTTGTCGATCGCTGGCAAAAGTTAAAAACTGAGTGGAAGCTAGAGCGAGAGGTGGATCTGATTCCCATCCCTGGCAGTGTGATGATTCCTGACTTTCGCATCGTGCATCCAAACGGGCAGACCTGGCTGCTCGAAATCGTCGGCTACTGGCGACCTGATTACCTCAAGAAAAAGTTCTCACAAGTGCGCCAATCAGGACGAGATGACCTGGTGTTGGCGATCTCAGAACGACTCAACCTGGAGAAAGCCGGAGTCAAGCTCGATAACTTACCTGCACGAGTCATTTGGTTTAAGGATCAACTCTCTCCCAAAGCGGTGCTAGGGGCGATCGAGGCCGCTTCCGCTTCAAGCTAAAAGTTAAACTGAGAATACTCGCTTTAAGAATGTTCTATGAATCTCTCTCCTGCTTTGCAACGAGCGATCGCCCAGATTGCCAAAAGTCGAGGTATTTCGCCAGAAGAGTTCATTGTGCAAACCCTGGCTGAGAAGGTCGGGAGCCTTGAGATGCCTGAGGCCGCAGCAGAATCTTTTCCAACAGGCTTAAAGGAAAAAGATGGGATTTTAGTTTTTGAAACAGATTCCCTAAATGATATTGATTTCAACGCGCTCATTGCTCAAAGTCGCAATGAAATTAGTTGGGAAGAAACCAGATTGTGAAAGCTTTGTTTGATACATCCGTTATCATCGCTGCCTTACTCCCAAAGCATCCAAGTCACACGCCATGCTTTGGCAAATTGCAAGCAGCTAAGTTGAGCCAGATTCAGGGCTACCTTTCGACCCATAGTTTGGCAGAAATTTATTCTGTAATGACACGAATACCTAGCCAACCCAGAATTTCTCCGCAAGAGGCTCAGCTTTTGATTGAAAGTTGTCTGCGCTCTTTAGAAGTCATTTCATTAGAAGCGACGGATTATCAAATTGCAATTGCTCAAATGGTGGCTTTAAGCCTGCCTGGTGGAGCAATTTTTGATGCGCTGATTGCTCAAGCGGCTGTCAAAGTATCAGCAGATCGGCTTTTCACACTTAATCCTGGCCATTTCACCCGACTTGATGATGAAGTTGCCCAGATCACAGAAGTTCCTGTCTGACCTGGTTCCTGCTCCATTTCGGAGGCTTGATTGAATCGCGCGATCGCCCTTAGCGCTTGGTCAAAGTTAAACCGATTTCGCGATTAAGCGGTTTATTCCTGTTTTGTGCTGAGTTGTGAGGCAATAAACGGGTGGCGCGGCGATAAAAAGAAGCCGACGACGCTGGCGAAAAGAATGGGTGTGAAAGTGCTAAAGCCCGTTAACTTGGCAAGTAGTAGAGTTGTGCTGATTGGTGTGCGGGTAACAGCCGTATTGAGCGCCGCCATCACACAAATCATTGCCAGAGTTTCATTAAAGCCAGAGTAGAGCATGGGTAGCACTTTCCCCAGGCAAGCCCCAGTAAAAAAGAGGGGAATGATGATGCCACCGCGCCAACCACCTGTGACGGTGATGCTGATCGATACCATTTTGGCGATCTCCAGTGCGAGCAGAAACGACACAGCAAACTTGCCATCAATAATCGCTTCCAGCTGATGTTCGCCAAAGAAGCGCGTCAACGGAAAAAACAAAGCTAAGCAACCGAGTCCGAATCCGGCGAGGGTGGTTTTGCAGTAAATCGGCAGCGACAACGACGCAAACCCCCGTTCGCACGCGCGGAAGATAGTGATAAACAGCCAACCCGCGATCGCGCCAATTACCCCGAAAATAATTGCTTCCGAAAAGTCAAACAGACTGCTGACACTGTGTTGGGGCAATTGCCAAATGGGACCAATACCCAGCTTTGTGATGGCGACAAAAATCGTGTACCCCGCACAACTGGCAACCACCGCAGGCAAAATTGCCTCGGCATAGAGCACAACATGCTGGTGGTGCAAAATTTCTAAGGCGAAGAAAGTTCCCCCTAGTGGCGCACCAAACAACACGGTAAAACCAGAAGCCATACCCGCGATGCTAAGCGTGCGGAGGGCATCACCCGTTAACCCAAAGCGATCGGCAAACCAGGTGCCCATTGAGCCGGTCACTTGTACCATGGGGGCTTCAGGTCCGGCACTGCCGCCACTGGCAATGCTAGCGAGCGACGACAAAATCATCGAAGGATTCTCGCGCATTCTGAGCCGCCCATTATTGAGGTGAATGTTGTCAATGATTAAGCCGATCTCACCTGGGTTGCCGAGCTTATGAATGACTAGCCCAATGAACAAGCCCGCGAGGGGCATCACCGCTAACAAAGAAAGTCCACTAAACTGCTCAAAGCCATGCATCAAGTGGAACAAGACAATCCAGTAGGCAGCGGCAAACAGACCACAGACAATTCCTAGTGCCGCCCATAATAAAACTGAACGTGTGAGAGTAATGGGGCTGTGTTTCATGGTGATTCTGATAAGCGGCTGAGCGAGAAGTTTTAAGGTGTTTTGTATCTTCTTATACGGTTTGCTGAGAGATGCGTCAATCTATCAATTGGCAGCAATTCTCAGTATGAGAATAATTCTCACAAAAATATTCATTTTGAACAGCTATCAATGGCTGGAATACCCATTCTGCCGTTCATAAAATTGAGCGCACAAGCCTTTAGAGGCTCTGACTTCAGTACAAATGTT